>DASQRM010000143.1:0-24898 GCA_035642895.1 Streptosporangiaceae bacterium
AGCCCCGTGCGGCCCGCCGTGTTCACCACCCTGGCCGGCGGCCTGGGCGCGCTGCCGCCGGCCCTGGCCGCGGCCTCCGGCGCCGAGGTACGGACCGGGGCCATGGTCCGCGAACTGGTCCGCAGGCCACGTGGCTGGCGGCTGACCATCGGCTCGGCGCACGCCCCCCAGTACCTGGACGCCGACGCGGTCATCCTGGCCCTGCCCGGACGGCCGGCCAGCAGGCTGCTCGGCGGGGTGCCAGGCGCGGCCGCGGCCGCCGCGGCGCTGGGCGAGATGAGCTACGCCAGCATGGCCATCGTCACCCTGGCCTACCCGGACACGGCGTTCCCCCAGCTTCCGGACGGCAGCGGCTACCTGGTCCCGGCGGTGGACGGGCGGCCGGTGAAGGCGGTCACATTCTCCTCGGTCAAGTGGCCGCACCTGCGGGACTGCGCGGACGGGCTGGTCTTCGTGCGCTGCTCGCTCGGCCGCATCGGCGAGGAAGCCATCCTGCAGCGAGACGATGGGGAGCTCAGTGCCCTGGCCGCCGCCGACCTGGCCGCCGCGACCGGGGTCCGGGGTGCCCCGGCCGACGTCCTGGTCACCCGGTGGGGCGGCGCCCTGCCGCAGTACACGGTCGGGCACCTGGACCGGGTCGCCCGGATCCAGGCCAGCCTCGCGGCCCAGCCCGGCCTGGCGGCCTGCGGCGCCGCCTACGCCGGGGTCGGCATTCCCGCGTGCATCGCGACCGCCCGGGCCGCGGTGGATCAGGCGATGGCCGGGCTCCGGGTCGGCAGCACGCACGGTCAGGGCGGAGAATAGGGCCCATGGGAACGACTGAAGGTGTGGCCGAAGGCGGCATCCCAGAAGAGACCGGCGCGGCGGAGAGCCCGGGCGGCGCAGCCGGCACCGGCGTCCTGCCCCCCGACCCGGCTCCGGGCCCGGAGCCGCAGCGGCCCCGCGCCCGGGATCTGAACGAGCTCATCCGTTACACGATGTGGTCGGTGTTCCGGATCACCGGGTCAGGGGCGCTGGAGGCGTCCGGGTCGCTCGAGGGCGTCGGCCGGGACGGGCTGGCCGACGAGGTTGCCGAGCTGTCCCAGCAGGCGGCGGGCAAGGGCGTGGTCACCCGCGGCTGTTACGATCTGCAGGGGTTGCGGGCCGACGCCGACTACATGTTCTGGTGGCACGCGCCGTCCTCCGATGACCTGCAGGAGATGTTCGCCCGGTTCCGCCGGACCGGCCTGGGCCGGGCCAGCGAGCCGGTCTGGTCGGCGATGGCGCTGCACCGGCCCGCGGAGTTCAACAAGAGCCACGTGCCCGCGTTCCTGGCCGAGGAGGAGCCGCGGGCCTACGTGTCCGTGTACCCGTTCGTGCGGTCCTACGAGTGGTATCTCATGGACCCGTCGCAGCGCCGCGAGCTGCTCGCCGAGCACGGGAAGATGGCCCGCGAATATCCCGACGTGCGGGCCAACACCGTGGCCTGCTTCTCCCTCAACGACTACGAGTGGATGCTGGCGTTCGAGGCGGACGAACTGCACCGGATCGTGGACCTGATGCGGCACCTGCGCGGGGCGCGGGCGCGGCTGCACACCCGGGTCGAGATCCCGTTCTACACCGGCCGGCGTAAGCCGGTCCATGAGCTGGTCAACGCGCTTCCCTAACGACAGGCGCGCCGGCCGCCGGCCCGGGAGGCGGCGGCCCCGGTGCTCAGCTCTTGACCGCCGTGGCCGGCTGGCCCGCAGCTTCCGCGGCCGCCTCCGCGCTGCGCCGGGCCAGGTGGGATGGCCACCAGTTGTAGCGCCGGCAGAGCACCACGATGGCGGGCACCATCAGCGTGCGGACCAGGAAGGTGTCGATCAGCACGCCGAGCGCGATGGCCGCGCCGAGCTGCTTGATCTGGCTGGTCGCGCCGGTGATCCCGGCGACGCCGAAGGTCGCGGCCAGGATCAGCCCGGCGGACGTCACCGTGGTCCCGGTGTGGTGCGCCGCGGTCCGGACGGCGGCGCGCAGCGGCGCATGGTGCGCCTCCTCCCGGATCCGGCTCATGACCAGGATGTTGTAGTCCTCACCCAGCGCCATCAGGAAGATGAACAGCAAGAACGGCAGCACGAAGTTCAGCCCGGGCTCACCCGCCCCGACCTGGAAGAGCAGCACCGCGATGCCCAGCGCGGCAAAGTAGCTGAGCAGGACCGTCGCGACCAGGTACAGCGGGGCCACGACGCTGCGCAGCAGCAGCCCCAGCAGCAGCGCCAGCAAGACGATCACGATCGGGACGATCTCCTTCAGGTCGCTCTGGGACACGCTGCTCACGTCGTAGGAGGACGGTGCGAGCCCCGCCACACCGCTATCGGTGGCGCCCACGGCGTGCTGCACGCTCGTGGTGGCGCTGCGCATGGACGGTGTCGCGTTCAGCGCGGCGGTGGTCGACGGCGCTCCCGCCGACAGCGACGTGTAGAACTGCACGGTCTTGCCGTCAGAGCTGATGAACTGGGCCAGCGACCGGTACAGGTCGTACTGGTCCGCGGGGACCGGAGTGCCGGCCGGCTCGGTGGCCGGCAGCTTCCCCGGCGGTCCCAGCTGCTGGTACAGGCTGTTCAGCTGGCTCGTGGTCAGCTTGGTGCCGTTGGGATCGAATGGGCCGGTCACCGACGCGAAGACCGACTTGCCGGCCAGTTCGTTCTCGGCCTTCTGCACCGGGTCCAGGTTCTTCCACACCGAGGATTTCCAGACCATCAGCACCCCGGTCGGGTTGGCTACCGCGGCCGGGTAGTGGTTGTTGATCACGTTGGTGCCGTTGGCCGACTGGCTCCCGGCCGGGCCGGTGCTCTGGCCGCCGAACCCGCTGGAGGTGTAAGCGGCCGCGAACACGCCCAGCACGCCCAGGAACACCACGCCGGCGACCAGCGTGATCACCGGGTGGGCGATGACGTGGTCGGCCAGCCGGGCGTAGACGCCTTCCTTCTTGGCCGCCCGGACCGGGCGCGGCCAGAAGACCTTGGTGCCGAACACCCCCAGCAGCGCGGGCAGCAGGGTGAGCGCGGCCAGCAACATCAGCGCGACGCCCAGCGCGAGGGCCGGGCCTAGCCCTGAGTACAGGCCGAACGAGGCCAGCACCAGGGTGAGCAGGGCCACGATCACCGTGCCCGCCGAGAAGGTGATCGACTCGCCCACGTACCGGCCCGCGCGCTCGATGGCGGTGTGGGCCGACGCGCCTCCGGCGATTTCCTCGCGGACCCGCATGATGAAGAACAGCCCGTAGTCGGTGCCCGCGCCGAGCAGCAGCACGGTGAGCATGGTCTGGGTGATGGTGGACACCTGCAGGCCGGCCTTGGACGCCTCGGCGATGATGGCGCCGGACATGAGCAGCACCCAGACCGCGGGCAGCAGCGTAACCAGCGGCGCGCCCACCGCCCGGAACACGATGATCAGCATGACCAGGATGATCAGGACCGAGAGGTCCTCGGTGAGTTTCTGCGCGTTGGCCTGGGAGTTCTGGTTGTCCACCGCACTGGGCAGTTGGCCAGTGAGATAGGCGGACAGGCCGGACGGCAGCGCGAAGCTGCTCATCGTGGAGCGGATGGCCGCGACGGTGGGGGACGCATCGGTGCTGGAGGTCTGCACGCCGATAACCAGCTGGGCCTTATTGGCCTTCCCGTCCTTGGACAGTCCCTGGTCGGAGACCGAGACGACGTGGTCATCCTGGGCGATCTTGTTCTCGAGCTTGGTGATGGACTGCTGATCACTGGCGCTCAGCTTCGACGTGCCCAGGACGACCAGGGTCCCGGTGGTGTCGTTGATGGGCTGGAAGGGGGCGGCCAGGTTCGTTGCGTGCACGCTGGGCGAGCTGGACGGCAGGAACGAGCTGTTGTCGGTGTTGACCGCGCTGGACAGCGAGGGGAAGAAAGCGATGCACAAGGCCCCCGCGACCAGCCAGAAGGCGATGATGGCGTAGCGGAACCGGATGGCAAACCGAGCCAGCCCAGCCATGATGTTTCCCACAGCGCCCCCCAGGTCGCGTGCCCCATGCGCTACCGGGGACAGTACCCAGACGGGGAATTACTAAAAATGGGGGAGATCGGCCCGGCCGGGGTCAGTTCTCGGCAGGTTCCAGGTTCAGGGATACGGAGTTGATGCACCAGCGCTGGTCGGTGGGCACCTCGTAACCCTCGCCTTCGAACACGTGACCGAGGTGGGACTCGCAGTTGGCGCAGCGGACCTCGACCCGCCGCATGCCGAGCGAATCGTCCTCGATCAGGATGACAGCGTCGTCCTCGGTCGGCTGGTAGAAGCTCGGCCACCCGCAGTGCGAGTCGAACTTCGAGTCCGACCGGAACAGCTCGGTGCCACAGGCCCGGCAGCGGTACACACCCTCGGTCTTGGTGTCGGTGTATTCCCCGGTGAACGGCGCTTCGGTGCCCGCCTCGCGGAGAACGCGGTACTCCTCAGGGCTGAGCGCTTCCCGCCATTCGGTCTCTGTTCGGCGCACCTTGTCCATGCCCGTGAGACTACCCGGCCCCCGTACCGCTACCCTCGTGTCGGCGAGATCACGGAGGCGTTGACTCATGGAGTGGCTGAATGAGCCAGCTAGCTGGCAGCGGACCGACGACGTATTGCAGGTGAACGTCGACCCCGGCACCGATTTCTGGCGGGTAACCGGTTACGGCTACATCCGTGACAGCGGCCACGTCTACGGCGAAGTGCTAGCGGGTGACCTGGATGTCGCGGTGCGGATCCGCGGCAACTGGTCGGCCCAGTACGACCAGGCCGGGGTCATGCTCCGGGCGGACGAGCGGACCTGGCTGAAGACCGGGATCGAGTTCTTCGAGGGCCGCCCCCGGCTGAGCACCGTGCTGACCCTGGGCATGTCCAGCTGGACCGTGGCGAATCTGCCCGACGACACGAACGATGTGGCGCTCCGGCTGTCCCGGCGCGGGGACGCCGTGGAGATCCGTTACAGCACCGGTGACAGCGCGCCGGACCTCGCCGCCCTGGTCTACCTGCCACCCGACGCTGAGCTGCTGGCCGGCGTGATGTGCGCGGCTCCGGAAGGGTCGGGGTTCAGCGTGTCCTTCCATGAGCTGCGGATCGCTAAGCGCGAGCAGCCGGGTGGCCAGGGTTAGTGCCAGCAACCGGGCCGCTGCGTGGCCGGCGCCCTTCTCCCGGCACATAAGTGCCGGGAGAAGGGCACCGACCCCGCTGCGGCTACCTGGCCGCCTGACCTGGGCCGGTCTCACAGGGTGACGTGGTGCACTGGGTTGGGGCACGCTGAGGGCTTGAGTGTTACCTGGTCTATTTTGCCGGCCGCCTGGACGTCTGCGAGGACTGGGCGGAGCCGGGCTAGGTCCTCTTCGCCGCCCGACACCACCAGTTGGCGCACTGGGGCTCGCATCGAAAGCCTGGCGCCGGACTTGGCTCCTCGCACCGCCGCGATTGCGGCGGAGGCGGCGTCAAGGACACCCTGATCCGCAGTTCCGGCCGCCGACCTTAGCTCGGCTGGGGTGGGCCAGGGGGAGCGGTGGATGGAGCCTTCCTGGTACCAGGACCAGGACTCTTCGGTGACGAAGGGGAGGAACGGGGCGAAGAGGCGGAGGAGGACTGACAGGGCCGCCCTCAGGGCGGCTGTGGCTGAGGCGGCGGGGTGGGGGCCGTGCTCGCCGTAGGCCCGGGACTTGACCAGCTCCAGGTAGTCGTCGCAGAAGAACCAGAAGAACGACTCGGTCTCGTGCAGGGCCCGGGCGTGATCGTAGGACTCGAACGCCGTGGTGCACTCGGCCACCACGTCCGCCAGCCGGCCCAGCAGGGCCCGGTCCAGCGGCTCGCTGAGCCCAGCTGCCTCGCCGGTCTCACCCCCGCCTGCCCCCGGCGAACCAGGTGCCGGGGCGAGGGACAGCACGAACCGCGAGGCGTTGAGTAGCTTGATGGCCAGCCGGCGGCCCACCCGCAGCTGGGCCGGATCGAAGACCATGTCGGTGCCGAGCCGGCCGCTGGCCGCCCAGTACCGCATCGCGTCCGAGCCGTGCTTGCGCAGCGAGTCCATGGGGGTCACCACGTTTCCCCGGGACTTGGACATCTTCTTGCGGTCCGGGTCCAGGATCCAGCCGGAGATCGCGGCGTGCCGCCAGGGGGCCACGCCGTACTCCTCGTGGGCACGGAGCACCGTGTAGAACAGCCACGTCCGGATGATCTCGTGAGCCTGCGGCCGCAGGTCCATCGGGAAGATCCGGTCCAGGTCCGGCCCGCTGGCCGCGCGCGCCGCGATCTGCGGGGTGAGCGAGGACGTGGCCCACGTGTCCAGCACGTCCGGGTCGGCCGCGAACCCGCCCGGGCGCCCGCGCTGCCCGCCGGCGTACCCGGGGGGCGGCTCGGCGGCCGGGTCCACCGGCAGCCGGGCCTCATCCGGGACGATCGGCGTGTCGTAGCGGGGCAGGCCGTCATCGTCGAGCGGGTACCAGACCGGGATGGGCACGCCCGAGAACCGCTGGCGGCTGACCGGCCAGTCGCCGGACAGCCCGTTCACCCAGTTCTCGTAGCGGGCCCGCATGTGCGCCGGGTGCCAGCTGATCTCCCGGCCCCGGGCCAGCAGCGCCTCCCGCAGTTCCGGGTCGCGCCCGCCGCTGCGCAGGTACCACTGGCGGGTGGTGATAATCTCCAGCGGCGTGTCGCCCTTCTCGTAGAACTTCACCGGGTGCATCACCGGCTCAGGCTCGCCGAGCAGGTCGCCGGCGGTGCGGGCCAGAGCGGTGACCCGGGTCCGCGCCTCGGCCAGGGTGGCGCCGGCCAGGTCCTGGTAGGCGGACCGGCCAGCCCGGCTGGTGATCCCCGGCGGTGGCGACGCCAGCAGGCGGCCGTCCGGGCCGAGCAGCGGCCGGGTGTCCAGGTCAAGGTCACGCCACCAGGTCACGTCGGCGGCGTCGCCGAACGTGCAGACCATGGCGATGCCGGTGCCCTTGCCCGGGTCGGCCAGCGGATGCGTCCGGACCGGCACCGGCACGCCGAACAGCGGCGTGGTCACCGTCGTGCCGGCCAGCGCCGCGTAACGCTCGTCGTCCGGATGCGCGACCAGCGCCACGCACGCGGGCAGCAACTCCGGCCGGGTGGTGGCCACGGCCACCGCGCGGCCGTCCGGGCACCGGAACGCGAGCCGGACGTAGCTCCCGGCCACCTCCCGGTCTTCCAGTTCGGCCTGGGCCACCGCGGTCTGGAAGCTCACATCCCACAGGGTCGGGCCCTCGGCCAGGTACGCCTCACCCCGGGCCAGGTTGCGCAGGAACGCGCGCTGCGAGGTGGCCCGTGCGTTCTCATCGATGGTCTGGTACTGGGTGGACCAGTCCACCGACAGCCCCAGCCGCCGCCAGACCTGCTCGAACGCCTGCTCGTCCAGCCTGGTCAGCCGCTGGCAGAGGGCCACGAAGTTGCGCCGGGAGATACGCACCGGCTCGCCCGCCGGCCGGTCCGGCGGCACGAACTCCGGGTCGTAGCGCAGCGTCGGGTCACACCGCACATGGAAGTAGTTCTGCACCCGGCGCTCGGTGGGCAGGCCGTTATCGTCCCAGCCGATCGGGTAGAACACGGCCTTGCCGCGCATCCGGTGGAACCGGGCGATCGTGTCGGTGTGCGTGAACGAGCAGACGTGCCCGATGTGCAGCGCCCCGCTGACGGTCAGCGGGGGAGTGTCGATGGAGAAGACCGCGTCACGCGGGCTGGCGCCGCTGAGGCTGGTGCCGTTGAGCTGGTTGCCGCTGAGCGCGGTGGGGTCAAACTTGTACTACCCCGGCCTCTTCCCACCGGCGCGACCACTTCTCCTCGATGCCCTCAAGCGACGGCTTGAGCGGCATCGGGCTGGCCTGGCTCGCGCGGGCCGGGGAGGCCGGCGCGGCCGCGGGACGGGAATCGGTACTCATGGCGGCCAGGGTAGCGCATCCCGTTCTGCGGACGCGATCAGGATTACGCGCGGCTGGGGCCTGTGAGGCCCGGAGGTGGCGGCAGGACTACCCGGGCGCCGGCCCGCGTTACCCCTTAGGGGGCGCAAAAAGCCATAAAAGGGCAGCAAGTGCGGATCAGTCCGGGCTGCAGCCCCTGGATGCTGGGATACTTGAGGGATGCTGCGGGCGTCGGGTGGACGGCTGGTCGGCAGGGACGGTGAACTCACTCGCCTGCTCGGCCTGCTTGACGACGCCAGCAACGGCCGCCCGTCCCACGCCCTGATCAGCGGCGATGCAGGTGTGGGGAAGACCCGGCTGGTCGCGGAGCTGGCCAGCCGGGCGTCGGACCGGGGCTTCCTGGTCCTCTCCGGCCGGTGCGCTGAACTGGGCGACAGCATTCCTTACCTGCCGCTCGCCGACGCGCTGCGGGAAGGCACCACTACTCCGGGCGCCGCAACGGAACCGCTCGTGGCGGCCCTCGCCGCCCGCCCGGTGCTCGGCCGTCTGCTGCCGGACCGGGACGTCGTGGCGCGGCCGGGCGGGGAAGTCTCCGGACTGGCCCAGCAGCAGCTGTTCGGCGCCGTGCTCGGGCTGCTCGCCGAGCTGGCCGAGGGGCATCCGGTGCTGCTGATCCTGGAGGACCTGCACTGGGCTGACCGTTCTACCCGGGACCTGATCACCTTCCTGAGCCGGGTGCTGCACCGGGAGCGGGTGGCCGTGGTGGCGACGTACCGCACCGACGACCTGCACCGCCGTCATCCGCTCCGGCCGGTGGTGGCGGAGCTGCTGCGGCTGCCCAGCGTGGCCTCCATCGAACTGGGGCCGCTGGGCTACGCGGACATGGCTGATCATCTGACCGCGCTGGCTGGCCGGCCGCTGGACCCGGCCGCCCTGCACCGGATGGTCGCCCGGGCCGAGGGCAACCCTTACTACGCGGAGGAACTGCTGGCCTCGCTGGCGCCGGTCCGGTCCGGCGGGGCGGGCGGTGCCCTGGGCACTGGGGGACTGGGCGGCGACGTGCTGCCCAGCGGGCTGGCCGCGCTGCTGCTGGCCCGGGTGGAGCAGTTGCCCAGCGCGGCCCAGCAGGTGCTCCGGGCCGCGGCGGTCGGCGGGCGCCGGGTCGACGATGACATCGTCCGGGCCGCGTCCGGGCTGGCCGGGCCCGAGTACGAGGACGCGATCCGGGACTGCGTGGCCCAGCAGCTGCTGGTGCCGGGCGGCGCGGACGGCTACATGTTCCGGCACGCCCTGATCCGCGAGGCGCTCTACACCGACCTGCTGCCCGGCGAGCGGACCAGGCTGCACGCCCGGTTTGCCGAGCTGCTGGCCGACCCGGGCCGCCTGGCCGCCGTACCCGGGTCCGCCGCCGAACTGGCCCATCACTGCCTGGCCAGCCACGACATCGCGGGAGCCTTCGCCGCGTCGGTCCGGGCCGGCCAGGAGTCCGAGCGGCTGGCCGCCCCGGCCGAGGCGCACCGGCACTATGACGCCGCGCTCGCGCTGTGGGAACGGGTCAGCGAGCCGGAGGAGCTCGCCGGGCAGGATCGGGACCACCTGGCCTTCTGCTCCGCGAACTGTGCCGCGTCCAGCGGCGAGATCGCCCGGGCCGTGCAGCAGCTGCGCCGCATCCGCAGCTTCCTGCATGAGGACAGCGACCCGGTGCTGGCCAGCCGGGTGCACGAGCGCCTCGCCTACTACCTGCTTGAACTCGATGCGGCGTCCGACGCGGAGGTGGCCGCGCGGGCCGCGGTCGAGCTCCTCCCGGCCGACCCGCCGCGCAAGGCGCGGGCCCGGGCCCTGGCCACCCACGCCCAGACGCTGATGTACGCGGGCGACGAGGCCGCCGCCTCGAGACGGGCCCAGCAGGCCCGGGTGGCCGCCCGGGCTGCGGATGCCCCCTGGGTGGAGGCGGATGCCCTGGTGACCCTGGGCATGCTGGCTGAGCGCCAGGGCGAGCCCGCGCAGGCCCTTGACCTGTTCACCCAGGCCTACCGGGAAGCCCAGGACCTCAACATGCTCGGCGTCGAGCTGCGGGCGGCCTTCCAGGTGGCCCGGGCCCAGCTGGAGAGCGGGGACCTCGTCGCGGCGGCCGCGACCGCTCACGAGGGCGGCGAGCGCGCGGATGCGGCCGGTCTGGGCCTGGCCCCCTACGGCCTCGACCTGCAGTACCTGCACTATCTGGCGCACTTCTCCGACGGTTGCTGGAATCATGCCCAGGAGCTGGCCGACGGGTTCGGGGTCCGGGTGACCACCCCGGCCGAGGCCAGGCTGTCCGCCATGGCCCTGTTCCTGGACGTGGCCCGGGGCAGCCCGGCGGTCGCGGAGCGCCGGGCCTGGCTGGAGCCGTTCTGGCCGGGCGACAGTTTCGGCGCCTACATCGCGCGCGGCCTGCTGGCCGAGCATGCGCTGTGGCGCGGGGACACCGCGACCGCGCTGGCCGAGGTGGCGGCCACCCTGGCCGAGCTGGACATCGAGGGCAGCTACGGGCCGCCCGCCATCCGGGTCGCGGCCGTGGGCCTGGCCGCCCGTGGCGATCAGGCCCGGCGGGCCCGGGCCGCCGGGGACGACGAGGCCGCCGCGGCGGAGGTGACCGCGGCCCAGGTGCTGATCGACGCCGCACGCGAAGGCGCCGCCTTCCCCCGCCGGCCCAAGTTCGTGCTGGGCGTGGACGGCCGCGGCTGGCTGGCCCGGGCCGAGGCAGAGTGGGCCCGGGTCCAGGGCCGCAATGATCCGCAGGCCTGGCAGGCCGTGGTGGAAACGTTCGGGCCCGCGTTCACCTACGAGACGGCCCGGTCCCGCTGGCGGCTGGCCGAGGCGCTGGCCGAGGCGGGACAGCGGGCCGAGGCCGAGCGGGAGTGGTCACTCGCGCTGGCCGCCGCGGACGAGTTGGGCGCGGCGCCGCTGGACGCCGCGCTGCGTGACCTTGGCCGCCGGGCCCGGCTCGGGCGGCAGCCGGGCGGCGGCTTCGGTAGTGGCCACGGCGGCGGCCCGGGCAGCGATCCGGCCGACGTCCTGGCCGGGCTGACCGGCCGGGAACTCGAAGTGCTTCGCTTGCTGGTCGCGGGACGCAGCAACCGGGAGATCGCGGCGGCGCTGTTCATCGCGCCCAAGACGGCCAGCGTGCACGTGTCGAACATCCTGGCCAAGCTGAACGCGGCCAGCCGGGGGGAGGCCGCGGCCATCGCCGCAGCGGCCGGGCTGGCGCCGACGGACGGTTAGCCCGCGGCTCCGCTGGCCGGCCGGACGGGATCACCGTCGGGCTGGCCACCAGGAGCGAGCTCGAAGAGGATCTCCTCGGCCCGGGCGACCGCGCCAACCGGGTCCGCATCAGGCGCCCCGACCAGCGGATCCCAGTTCAGGTCGTAGAAGACTTCGGTCACCCCGCGCTCCGCGAGCCACTCAACATCGCCGCGGATATCGGCGTAGCTGCCGGACAGCAGCACCCGTCCGCCGCCCTCGGGGATGGTCACCGGCGCCCCCGCGCGGACCACACCCCGGCAGACGATCCGGATCGAGTCGGGGTCGCGGCCGGCTTCCCCCGCCGCCGACCGGACCACGCTGATCCCCTCGCTGATCCGGGACAGGTCGATCCGGCTGGAGGTGACCCAGCCGTCCGCCAGCCGGCCCGCCCGCTCCAGGGCGGGCTGCGCGGTCCCGCCGAGCAGGATCGGCGGCCCCGGCCGCTGCACCGGGTCGGGCGCGAACCAGCCCGCGGGCACCTCGTAGTCCTGACCGTGGAACTCGGCCAGCCCCTCGGCCCAGACCCGCCTCATGACCTCGATATATTCGCCGGTACGCGCGCCCCGGCGGGCCATGATCCCGCCCGCCAGGGTGAATTCCTCCGGTAGCCAGCCGATGCCCAGCCCCAGCTCGAGCCGCCCGCGGGACAGCACGTCCGCGGTGGCGGCCATCTTGGCCAGGTACCCCGGGGCGAGATAGGGCATGTTCACCACCGCGACGCCGAGCCGGATCCGCTGGGTCACCGCGGCCAGGTAGCCGAGCGCCACCATGGGGTCGAGCACGCTGTGGTAAACGGGTTCCATGGCCGAGCCTTCGGGCACCATGAGCCGCTGGAAGGTCCAGAGTGAGGCGTAGCCGGCGGCTTCCGCGCTGGCTGCGATCGACGCAAGGGTGTCCGGGGTCGCCCACACACCCGAGACCGGGGCACCAAAACCAATCTTCATTCCGCTCAGCCTAGGCTGTCTGGCCCCCGCCCGGCCGGGATAGCCCCGCGCTGCCGCTCCGACCCGTATCGTCCCCGCCCGGCTGGGCCCAGGGCGTTTCGGTATGCTGTGCCGTCTGGTCCGGCCATCCCCACGGGAGTTAGCCATGCCCACTGATCCTCGCGCACTGATCGGCGTGTTGCGCAACTCACATGAGCGGCTGGCCGGCCTGGCCCGGCCGCTGACCCCGGAACAGCTGCGCGCCCAGTCCTACGACACGGACTGGACCATCGCCCAGGTTCTCTCGCACCTCGGCAGCGGCGCGGAGATCGCCACCCTCAGCCTGGCCGCCGCGCTGGGCGGGGACGGCCTGGATCAGGGCGCGTTCCCGGCCATCTGGGACACCTGGAACAACCGCGCCCCGGAGATGCAGGCTGCCGACGCCCTGACCTGGGACAGCGAGTACGTCAGCCGGCTGGAGCAGCTCACCGGCGAGGAACTGGACTCGATCAGGCTCGACTTCGTCGGCCGCCAGCTGGACGCGGCCGGGCTGGTCCGGCTGCGCCTCAGCGAGCACGCCATCCACGTCTGGGACGTGGCGGTCAGTGTCGACCCTGGCGCATCCGTGGCGGACGACGCGATCCTCCCGGTCATGGAGCAGATCACCCAGCTGTTCCAGTTCGTCGCGAAGCCTCAGGGGGACGCCTTCCGGGTGCGGCTGCGCACCACCGCCCCGGAGGGCGACTACCTGCTCGACGTGGGGGAGTCGGTGACCTTGTCGGACTGGGCCGAGGCCGGCGCTCCGGAGGTAGACGGGGAGATCCAGCTGCCCGCCGAGGCGCTGCTCCGGCTGTTCTACGGGCGGCTCGACCCGGACCACACCCCGGCGTATACGGCCGAGGGGATCGAGCTGGACCGGCTCCGCGCGGTGTTCCCCGGCTTCTAGCCACAGCGGGTTCCCGGAAGCGGCACTTCCGGCGCCGCTCCCGGGAGCCGCTGGTCAGATGGTGACCTGGCGCAGGGTGGTGAGGCCGCCGAACCCCATGGCCAGGGCGACCAGGGCCAGTACGCCGGTCACAGCCAGCGCCGTCACCGTGGTGAAGAAGTGCCCGACCCCGGACCAGCTGCCGGTCGCCGACACGGCTACCACGGCCAGCAGCGCCACGAGTATCTGGGCGGCGATGAAAGCGACCAGCCCGGGCACGCTCCACCGCCGGAACACCAGCCCGTACCACATGCCGTACAGAACGAACGCGACCAGCAGCACGAACGATGTCAGCCACGTCTCATACCAGGGGCCGTTCAGGATCCAGGGAATCCGGAAGTAGTGCAGGTTGAGACCCCAACCGTTGGTGGCGCGCTCTATGAGCTGCAGCAGGGTCAGCCCGAGGCCGTAGACCACGCCCAGGGTCAGCACGAGCAGGGCGGTGCCGGCGTAGTAGGTGCGGCGGCTGATCCCCATCATCAGCCCGAACGGAAGCGACCTGGTCATGCTCAGCGAACCGCAGATGAGCATGAAGATGTACAGCGACACCAGTCCCCCGGTGTAGATCCCCTGAGGGACGGTCGGGACGGCCAGGGCGACGCCGATGTTTATCAGGAAGCTGAACGCCATGATTCCCCACGGCAGCGCCAGCCAGGTGATGCGGTCCACCAGGTGGTAACGACCCACGTTCACCAGCGTGTTCATGCGCTCACCTTCTCGTCGGCCGAGACGCCGGCCGCGTGGACCAGCAGTTGCTGCAGGGACAGGGGTTCCAGGCTCAGGTGCAGCGCGCGGGCCTGAGCCTGCGCCGCCAGGTCGAGCGGGTCGGCGATCGTGACCGAAGCCCGCGAGCCGAGCCGCTGGCGGTGCCAGACGGTGCGGCCGGCGACGAACTCCTCCACGGCCGTGTAGGGCCCGTTGACGATCATGCCCGTACCACGGACCTCGTCGGCGGGCGCGTCCAGCACTACCCGTCCGTGGTCGAGCATCACGACGTGCTCGAGCAGATCTGCCACCTCGTCGATGAGGTGGGTGGATAGCAGGATGGTCCGCGGGTGCTCGGCGAACTCCGCCAGCAGCCGGTCGTAGAACAGCTGGCGCGCGACCGCGTCCAGGCCGGCGTAGGGCTCGTCGAACAGGGTCAGGTCGGCACGGGCCGCCAGCCCTATGACGATCCCGACGGCGGACCGCATCCCGCGCGACAGCCGCTTGATCCGGCGCCGCGGCGGGAGTTCGAAGTCCTTGAGCAGCTGCTGGGCCAGGTCCTCATCCCAGTTCGGATAGAACCACGAGGCCACCCGGATCGCATGCCGCACCTGGAAGTCCGGGTAGGACTGCTCCTCCCGCACGAACACCATGCGGGCCAGCACCTCATCGTTCTCCGCCGGGGTCTCGCCGAACACCCGGAGGTCGCCTGAACTGGGAAACTCCTGCCCGGTGATGATGCGCATCAGCGTGGTCTTGCCGGCGCCGTTGCGGCCCAGCAGGCCGGTCACGGTGCCCGGCTCGACCGTGAGGGAGACGTCGTCGAGCGCGACCTGATCGCGGTACCGGCGGCCCAGCGCGGTCGCGGAGATCGTCGGGGTCATGGCGTGCTGCCTCCGTTGTGCCAGCCAGGTCCCTGGATCAGGGACACCAGCGTGTCGGTGTCGATGCCCAGCCGGTTGGCCTCGGCCAGCATCGGGTCTACGTACTGCTCGGCAAACCGCTTGCGGCGGCTGGCCCGGAGCTGTTCGCGGGCCCCCGTGGCCACGAACATTCCGATGCCGCGCCGTTTCTCCAGTACCGCCTCGTCCACCAGCAGGTTGATTCCCTTTGCCGCGGTAGCCGGGTTGATGCGGTAGAACGCGGCCAGCTCGTTGGTGGAGGGCACTCGCGCGCCCTCGGCCAGCACGCCGTCGACGATGTCGTCGGCCAGCTGCTCGGCGATCTGCACGAACAGTGGCATCCCCTCGTCCAGCGCCGGCACCGCACCTCCCGGTTAGGTGGTTCATTACTTGAGTAATGTACCCATGAGGCTGGCCCGGGTCAATCAGGAGAGTCAACGCACAGAATCAACGAGCAGAATCAACGAGCAGAATCAAGGCGCAGAGTCAGCGCGCATCAGGTCCACAGCCGAGCCCAGCCGCGCTCCATCCGGTGGCGCGTTTATCCGGTGGCCGGTGCGGCGGCGGGCGTGGCAGCCTGAGTCCGTGCTCAGCGACGACGAGATCAGCGGGTTCCTGGCCGACGGGTACGTCGCGGTCCGCGGTGCGGTCCCGGCTCCCGTCATCATGGCGGTCCAGGACGCCATCTGGGCCGAACTGGCCTGCCAGGGTGTCGAGCGCGACGACACCTCGACGTGGACCGCTCCGGTGGTCCGCATCCCGTGCCCCGAAGGCAGCCCATTCGCCCAGGCGGCCACCATGCCGGTGCTGCAGGAGGCCTGCGACCAGCTGATCGGGGCGGGCCGGTGGTGGCGGCGCGCCGGGATAGGCGGCAGCATCCCGGTGCGGTTCCCGAGCGAGGCCGATCCGGGCGACGCGGGCTGGCACATCGAGGCCAGCTACGAGGAGGGTGGGCAGTGGCGGGTCAACGTCGGCTCCCGGGCGCGCGGGCTGCTCGCGCTCTACCTGCTCACCGACGTGGACCCGGACAGCGCGCCGACCCGGCTGCGACCGGGCTCGCACCGGGATGTCCCGCCGATCCTGGCCTCGGCGGGGGATGCCGGGATGGACTGGCTGCCCGCGGCTCAGCAGGCCGCGCGGGCCAGTGCGCACCGCCCGACGGCGCTGGCGACCGGCGGGGCCGGCGACGTGTTCCTGTGCCACCCATTCCTGGTCCACGCGGCGTCCTGGCCGCACCGGGGTCACCGGCCACGGATGATCGCCCAGCCCGGAGTGGCGCTGCACGGGCAGTACGCAGTGTGGGCCATACCGGGGGAGACGCCGCCCCCGGTGCAGCAGGTGATCCTGGACAGCCTGGCCGCTGTGACCCCGTGACGGCCGGTTAGCGCGAGGAGTCCACGAGGCGGGCCACCTCACGCGCGCATCCCCAGGACAGGGTCACGCCGGCGCCCCCGTGGCCGTAGTTGTGGACCACCAGCCGCCCGGCCTCGCGGCGTTCACCGTCGCAGCCGGCCGCCTCGGCCTCCAGCCGTACCACGCGCCGGACCGGGCGCAGGCCGACCCGGTGCTCCAGGATCCGGGCGGTGGCGAGCCGCGGGTCGATGGCCGCGCAGTCGGCCAGGATCCGCTGCGCGGTCGCAGGCCGGGGGTCAAGTGACCAGTCGCCCGGGTTCTCGGTCCCGCCCAGCACTACCCGGTCCTGGTGCGGGAACACGTAGCTGAGCTCGTAGGTCTCGTCCCCGCCCCCGATGAAGAACTCGGTGATGCCCGGGTTCTCGGCCACTACGACCTGGCCGCGAACCGCGGTCACCAACGGGTCGGGGACGAAGTCGCGGGCCTCGGCCCCGGTGCAGTTCACGATCACCGGCGCGGTGCTCTGCTCGAGGGCCTGGGCCAGCGAGGGCAGCGGCGCGAGGGTGAGCTGCCCGCCCGCGCTACGTAGCCGGCTGGCCAGGTAGTCCAGGTAAACGGGCATGCACACCACCGGTGCGGTGTATCGCCAGCCCGCCGTGAACCCGGCTGGCAGAGCCACCGGGTCGCATGGACCCAAATCGCTCAACGGCGTAGCCCAGCCGGGGCGCGGGTACGCGGCCCGGGCCACGTCGATGCCGGTAATCAGCCGGACTCCGGTGCCGGGGTCGGTGGCTAGCGCGATGAGCACCTCGAGGGTCTCGGCACACCACCGGGTCACCCGGTCGGTGTCCTCGACCAGGTGCCGTCCCCAGATGGCCCCGGCCACGGCCGACGTGGTCTGCTGCGGCAACTGTCTGGCCTGGACGGTCACGGCCAGCCCGGATTCCGCCAGGCACACCGCGGTCGTGAGCCCCGCGACACCCGCCCCGATCACCAGTACCTCACCCGCACGATCTGTCACCCCCCGACCGTAGCGCCCGGCAGGGAGGCGTGCCGCGGACGGCGGACGGCGGGCCCGGCACGCTTCCCCGCCGGACTCGCTCTGGCTCATCGGGGATACGGCGCCGGCCGGGTGGCGTACCGGCGGCCCGAAGGCGTGGTCCAGAGGAACTCGCCCGGTGTGCTCTGGCTCAGGCTCCAGCCGTCGGCCTGTTTGCAGCGATGATGCCTGCGGCATAGCGGGCCCAGGTTGCACAGGCAGGTCAGCCCGCCGCGGTCGAATGCCACGGTGTGGTCGATGTCGCACCGTCTCGCTGGTTGCCGGCAGCTAGGGAACGTGCACGTGGGGCGCCGGATGCGTACCAGGTGCTGGAGCTTGAGGGAGGGACGGTACCGGATCTTGAGTCGGGCGTGATCGCACGGGCCGGTCAGCGGGATCAGCCGGAGCCGCGCCAGCCATCGCGCGAGGGCGGCCTCATCCCGCTGATCCGGGCCGGATGCTGGCGGGCCGGAGGCAGGCGGGCCGTAGGCAGGCGGGCCGGAGGCAGGCGAACCGGACGGTGGTGAGCCGGAGGCAGGCGAGCCGTAGGCAGGCGGGCCGGAGGCAGGCGAGCCGGGATGGCCGGCTGGGGCCGGGTGGCCTGTCGGCGGGGGCGGTCTCCCGCCCGCGCAGCCGTGGGCTACGGGACGGCCGTCGTCACCGAGGAGGGTCAGGCACCACTGGGTGTCGGGGTGGCCGGCGAGTGCGTCCGCCAGGTCCCGGGAGTCGGCGGCGTCCAGCGGGCCGAACCCGGGGATGTCCCCGGGCGACTGCGACCAGCCGAGCCACGTGGACATCGGCAGGGTGAGGTTCACCGACCCGGTCAGCGTCGGCCACCTCGCCCCCGGCCGGCCCGCTGGACCGTCAGCGGACGGCTCAGCGCCACGCTGCTGGCTGGAACCCTGATGGTCACCGCCGAGCAGGCCGGCACTCTGCCGTCCTTCGCCGGGCTGGCCGGTGCTCTGCTGGCTGGCGTTCCGCTGGGCGGTGCTGTGCCGCCGTTCGCCGGGCTGGCCGGTGTCCTGCTGGCTGACCCTGGGCTGGCTGGTGCTCTGGCCACGGCCGGCGGCGGGCAGCAGGGACTCGGCGCGCAGGCCGCACAGCAACCCTAGGTAGGCCCGGGCCCGCAACTGGCTCAGTGTGCCCTCGGCTCCCTGGGTTCTGAGGAACTCGGCGGCGGCGGCGGTCACGTGCTTGTCGGCGGCCAGGGCCAGACCCGGGGGCAGGTCACGGCCGCTGAGCGCACAGGTGCCGGCGTCCTCGCGCCAGAACTCCACCCGGGCGTGTTTCTCGGCGGCCTCCTTGCGCCGCAGTGCGGCGGCCGGGTCCATGAAGATCACGAGCCGGCGCAATTCCGCCCGCAGTTGGCCCGTCGTGCTCGTGGTAGCGGCCCGGATAATCGCGGTGGCCGCGGCCGCCGCGGCCGTGTCGTCCAGGGCGCTGGTCTCGGCGACGATCACCGCCGCCTTCGCCTGGTCGATACGGCCCGCGCCCAGCGCCTTCTGCACACTGGGCAGCCGGGTCAGACTCAGCGCCAGGTCGTGCAGCCTGGCGGCGGCGCCGGGAGTCAGGGTTAACGCGGCCGCGACCTCCGCGTCGACATGCTCCCCAGGGTCCGGCCCGTCGCGGTCCGGGCTGGCCCGCCGGCGCCCGGCGAGATCAGCGACCACCGCCAGTTCCAGGGCTGCGGCCCGTGAGGCCAGCCGCCGGGCCGCGCGCAGCAACCCAATCAGCTCATCGTCACTCAGCCCGTCCAGCCCGGCTTGCCAGGCCTCGTCGGCCAGCATCGCCAGCCGCGGCCCGGGTGGGAGCGAGTCGCCGTGCGCACCGGACGCGAAACCCGCCTGGCGGGCGGCAGCACCGCCCTCACGCGAGTGGCCGCCTTCATCGGAGTGGTCGTGAGATCCAGGATTGCCGGGCAGTGTGACCACCTCCCCTCCTGCACCATCTGGCCATTCCATACGCTTCGACAGTACAGGCGACCACTGACAAAAACCGGACTTCAACATCGAACACAAGTACGAGCTAATCAAGATCTTTTCGTAGTGATCTTCGGAACCAAGCGAAACGCGCGCCCAGCCCGTACGCGTGGCGATCGCGCTCACGAGCGACCCCCAGTCCGGTGAGGACCTGCTCCGGCCGGAGCAGGAGATGGGCGCGTAGCGCATCTCAACTATCGAGACGCACGTAAGAAAAGACTCACTTGGGGCGTCCGGCCCGCCGGCAGCCGTGGTCGCAGGCAGTCGGCGCCGACTGTGGCTGAACTGTCATGCCCTGGCAAAGGGCGCTGGTCATGCACGGGGGGCGGGGCGGGACCGGGTCAGCTGGAGAGCCGGTTACGAGCGGACCGGCTCGGGCCCGCGGACGGTCTGTGGACCCCGCTCCGGGAAGCCTGCAGGCCCGCGATCTGCGACGAAGTGCCGCGAGCGGACTTGCTGCACCGGGTGGCGCGCATAAGCTCGGTCGGGTCGGAAAACGTCCGCATCCCCCCTGCCGTGAATTCCGCGCCGGCTGAGCGGGGTGACTCACCAGGCAAAGGGGGACGGTCAATGAGCGGGAGGCGCGGACTCAATCTGAGCGGCGCCCAGATCATCGCCAGCGTCCTGGCCACCCTGACTGCTGCGGTCGCCGCATCCTTCCTGGGGGTGGCTGGCACCCTCGTCGGTGCGGCCATCGGCAGCCTGGTCAGCACCATGGGCACCGAGATCTACAAGCACTACCTCCAGCGTTCCGAGGAACGTCTTAAATCTGCGGGGCAGGTGCTGTATCAGTCGGCCGCCCGGACCAAGACCGGCAACACCGGGGTCCAGGCGGGAGCGGCTTCCAGCGGTCGGCACGCCGCGCACCAGGGCTCGGCGGGTCAGCAGAGTGCGACCCGGCACCTGGGGAATCGCGATGTGGCCGACCACGATCCGGCGAATGAGGAAACGGCCGTCTGGGACCACCGGCAGTACGGCACGCCACGGGATCCGCACCAGACCGAGACGCTCCCGGGCTCCGGTACCCAGTGGCGCGATGCCGGGTACGGCGGGGTCACCAACGGAGGCTCACCGAACGGCGGGGCAGCAAACGGCGGGTCCTCGAACGGCTGGGACGGCTCCGGTAACACCGCCGGCCAGCACGCCCACGGGAGCATCACCCCGGAAGGGCCGGATGGCGACGCGGCGGGCCACGGCAGCGTGTGGGCCGCGATCACCAGCTTCTTCGCCAGCCTGACCCGGCGGCAGTGGTTGACCTATGGTGGCATCGCCGCGGGAATCTTCATCATTGTCATCGGGGGCATCATCGTGTTCCAGCTCGCCGTGGGCAGGCAGCCGCTGAGCAGCCCGGCCAGCGGCCGCTCGCGGCCGCAGCAGCAGCAGACCACGCACCCGTCCAGCACGCCGTCGTCCACGCCGACCGGGTCCACGTCGGCCAGCCCGACGTCCTCGGCGTCGCCGACCTCGGGGACGCCGACGCCGACCTCGGGGACGCCGACCCCGGGTGCCTCGGGCACGTCGTCCTCACCCTCGACCGTGCCGTCGCCCACCCCGAGCACGGGCAGCAGCGGCGCGGTCAGATCCACCACGCAGGCCACTCCCACCCCCTGACTACCAGCCCGTCGAATGTGATCGCCCCCATTAGGGCGGCTTTGCGAAGTTTGCTGGCGAGGCTAAGCGGCGTGAAATCCTGGCGTCATGACGAAGCGAATCTGCGTAACCGGCGCCAGCGGACGCGCGGGGCGGGTCACGGTACGGGAACTGCTGGCCCACGGGTACCAGGTGGTGGCCACCGACCGGGTCATGCCCGCCGAGGACCTGGGGGTCCGGCCGCTGCTGGCCGACCTGACCGACTACGGCCAGGCCACCGAGGTGCTCCAGGGCGTGCACGCGGTGGTGCACCTGGCCAACATCCCGGCCCCGGAGATCCACACCCCGGCCACCACGTTCAACCAGAACATGACCATGAACTTCAACGTGTTCATGGCCGCAGCCCAGGCCCAGCTGGAGCGGGTGGTCTGGGCGTCCAGCGAGACCACGCTGGGCCTGCCGTTCGACGAGCCGCCCCGGTACGCCCCGGTAGACGAGGATCACTATCCCGTCCCGACGAGCACCTACGCGCTGTCCAAGGTGGCCAGCGAGACGGTGGCCGGACACATCGCCGAGTGGTCCCAGATTCCGTTCATCGGCCTGCGTTTCTCGAACATCCTCGGCCCTGCTGACTACCAGCAGTTCCCGCAGCACTGGCCAGACGCGAGCGCACGCCGGTGGAACCTGTGGGGCTACATCGATGAGCGTGACGCGGCCATGGCCTGCCGGCTGGCGCTGGAGGCACCGGCCAAGGGTTCGGCCAGCTACATCATCGCCGCTGCGGACACCGTGATGGACCGGCCGTCCGCAGAGGTGCTGGCCGAGGTGTACCCGGGGGTCACGCTGACCCGCGACGTGGGGGAGTTCGGCACCCTGCTGGGCATCGACCGGGCCCGTGCGGCGCTGGGTTTCACCCCGGAGCACTCGTGGCGCGATCACGTGGACCCCAGGGCATCCTGAGCATGGCCGGAGCCGGGACGGTGCCGAGCCGGACCATCCCGCAGGTCCTGGCGGACGCAGCGGCCCGCGACCCGGACGGGGTCTGGGTCCGCAGCGATGCGGGGACACTCAGTTTCGCCGGGGCGCTGGGCCAGGTGGCGGCGGCCGCGCAACGGCTGCGTGATGCCGGGGTCGGGCATGGGGACCTGGTCATGGTCACCGCCCGGACCACGCCGGAGTACCTGATCTGCTGGCTGGCCCTGACCGCGCTGGGCGCGGTGGTGGTGTCGGTCAACCCGCGCAGCGCTCCGGCCGAGCTGGCTGGCCTGGCCCAGCAGACCCGGCCGCGGGCGCTGATCACGGACGCGGGCCTGGCCGCGCTGATCAGCCAGGCGAGCGTGGCCGGCCTGCTTCCACTGGGCATCCTGGACGCCGGGGAACTGGCCGGTGACTGGGCCTGCGCCAGCTCCCAGGGCCTGGTCACCGGTCACCGGGCCGGCGGCGGGCTAGCCAGTGATCTGCTGGGTGACGCGGTGAGCCCCGACGACCTCGCGGTACTCATCCCGACGTCCGGCACCACCGGCCGGTCCAAGCTGGTCATGCAGACCCACCGGGCCTACGTGCTGGCGGGCGAGGGATTCCCGTACTGGATGGAACTGACCGCCCAGGACCGGCTGATGACCTCGCTGCCGTTGTTCCACATCAACGCCCCGGCCTATTCGGTGATGGGCTCGCTGGCCTGCGGTGCGGCGCTGATCCTGCTACCGCGGTTCTCTGCGAGCGGCTTCCTGGACGCCGCGCGGCGGCACGGCGCGACCGAGTTCAACGCGATCGGGGCGATGCTGGAGATCCTGATGCGCCAGCCGCCACGGCCCGGTGACGCGGACACGCCGCTGCGACTGTGCTACACCGGCCCGGCGCCGCCCCGGGAACGGCAGGAGGAGATGGAGCGGCGGTTCGGCTTGCGCATCGTGGTCGGGTACGCGATGTCGGAGAGCCCGTACGGGCTGATCTGGCCGCACGGCACCCGGCCGTTCGGCACCCTGGGCGCGGTCCGCCAGCACCCGGCGCTCGGCGTGATCAACCACGCCCGGGTGGTCGACGACGCGGGCCGGGAGGTCGGCCCGGGCGGCCGGGGCGAGCTGCTGCTCCGCAACCCGGTGCTGACCCGCGGCTACTACGGCATGCCCGCTGAGACGGCCCAGGCGTTCACCGAGGACGGCTGGCTGCATACCGGCGACCTGGTCACCGTGGATCCCGGCGGGCTGTACACGTTCGTGGCGCGCCAGAAGGAAGTGCTCCGCCGGCGCGGCGAGAACCTGTCGCCGGCTGAGGTCGAGGAGGTCCTTGAGACCCACCCTGACGTGCTCGAATGTGCGGTGGTCGGGGTGCCATCGGAGTTGTCCGAGGAGGAGGTGAAGGCGTTCGTGGTGCCGGCGCCGGGGCGCCGGCCTGACTTCGCCGACCTGCGTGCGTACACCGCCGCACGGCTGGCCGCCTACAAGGTGCCCCGCTACTGGCAGCTCATCGACGGGCTGCCGCGCACGCCCACAGCGCGGGTGGCCAGGCACCGGCTCCCGGCGGGACATCCGCCGGGTGAGTACGACGCGGATGAAGCCGGATAGTGCTTTCGCGTCCCAGGCATTCATGTGCTGGTTCTCTTCGTCGAGTAAGCCTGCACAATTTCCGGCGGATAATCTGCGGGTTCCAGCCGGTTCGAACTCCAGCGCAGTGCGCTCCCGCATGTCAATGCCCAGGGTCAATAGGAACGTTGCGGTTCGCTATTGAGACGCGCATCACCGCATGCCAGGTCGGATGTGTGATTCGTTCCCAGGCGGGCAGACTGGTGGCCGTGCGCTCCCCGCGCAACGGGGCCGGGGAGCGTCTGGCCAGGTGACCGGGACTAGGCGGCACACTCGGGTAGGGTCGGTGACTGTGGCATTGACCGGAAACCGCGCGTCCCATACTCTACTAAATTGATCGGGATAATTCCCCCGTGGCTCTGACCGCCCGAGGATGTGCGCAGGAGCTCTTTCATGTGAAGGAGGCCCCATGCCTCTGCCGGACTTCCTGATCATCGGTGCCCCCAAAGCCGGCACCACGGCCCTGCACGCGGCCCTGGCCACGCACCCCGTGCTCTACATGTCGCCGGTCAAAGAGCCCAAGTACTTCCTGACCGACGGGCGGCCGCCTCCCACCCGTGGCGGCGGCCCCGGCGATATCCCGACCTGGCGTGAGCAGGTCTGGCGGCGGGATGACTACGAGGCGTTGTTCGAGGCGGCCCCGGCGGGCCAGCTGCGGGCCGAGTCCACCCCGTTCTACCTCTATGACGCTGCGGCGCAGCGCCGGATCAAGGACCTGATCCCGGACGTCAAGATGATCGCGATGCTGCGTGACCCGGTGGAGCGGGCCCACTCCAACTGGACCCACCTCTGGTCGGCCGGCCTCGACCCGATCGGGGATTTCGTCCGGGCCTGCGGCGACGAGGACCGCAGGGTGGCGGCGGGCTGGGCGCAGTTCTGGCACTACACCAGGCTGGGCCGGTACGGCGAGCAGCTCGAGCACCTGTACCAGGTGTTCCCGAAGGAGCAGGTGCTCGTCCTGCGCTACCGTGACCTGGTCGACGCGCCGGTGCGGACGCTGGACCAGATCTGCGGGTTCCTGGGGGTCGAGCAGGGCGTCGTCACCGAGGTGCCCAGGGAGAACGTGACCGCGCACCCGGACGAGTCGCTGGGCCATCGGGCCGTGTCCTCGGTGATCCGGGCGGCCGCGGCGGCGAGCAGGCACCTGCCGGGTACCACCGGCACGGCACTGACCAGCCCGCTGGAACGGATGCTGCAGCGCGGCGCCCGACCCCGCCAGCCGCTGACCTGGGAGCAGCGGCAGGCGGTGCTGCCGTACTTCGAGTCCGATATCCGGCTGCTGGAGAAGATCACCGAGTCGGACTTCAGCGACTGGCTGCAGCCACGGGAGAGGTCCGGCGGGCTGGTCGGCGACCGTCCGGTCGGGCAGCGCCAGGCCCGCAACGGCCAGCCCCGCAACGACCTCGACCAGCCCGGCAGCGTCTAGCCCGGTAACGACCAGCCTGGCAGCGGCTAGCCGTCCAGCCCGGACCGGAGTTCGGTGCGCAGCTCGTGTGAGCCATCGGGCCGGGTCATCTCGTAGTACAGCCGGTAGCTGCCGTTGCCGAGCGGCAGGATGTCCAGGTAGCGCAGGCCTCCGCCGCCGTAGGGCGATTCCGCAGACGGTGCGTCCCCGATGGGGGTCAGCGCCGTGGGCTCGATCCCGGTGGCAATGCCGGTGCGCTCCTCGTAGTTCTCGGCGGCGCTGGCCCGG
>DASQRM010000144.1:0-14434 GCA_035642895.1 Streptosporangiaceae bacterium
CTGCGCTGGCGCCGGGTCCGCGTGGCCAGCGTCCCGGTGCTGGCGGCCGCGGCGGTCGCGGTCGTGGCCCTGGCCGTGGCGGCAGGACCGGGCCGGCCCAGTGCGGGCCCGGCGGTCGCCGGGCCCGCGGCGCCGCGCCAGTTCAACCCGCTGATCCCGTATGTGTCGTTCGGCTGGCTGCCTGCCGGACTGTCGCTCGACCAGGGTGGTGCCTGGCGGGGGGCCGTGTACATGGACACGGGGAGCACATCAAGTCTGCCCGGATGGGGGCTCACCGTTTACGCCCGGTCGCAGTGCCACCTGACCAGCGCGGGCCGAGGCCTGAAATGCGCCGGTGAGACGCCGCTGGAGGACGCGACTGCGCGGTTCAGCGAGCCCGCGCCTGCCGTACACGGGCACAGTGCGTTCTGGGCGGGGACGAATCTTGTCTGGCAATATGCCCGCGGTGGCTGGGCATGGGTGAATATCCCGGTCCATGACTTCAGCACGCTGCGTCGTGACCTGGTCACGCAAGGTGAGGCGATCAAAATCGCCCGCCACCTCCGGTTTGGTGCGGCCACACCACCGCTGGTGTTCCCAGCCAAGCTCACGGGCCTGACTGGCCAGTGGCGGATCAGTGACCTGCACTACCGGGCCGGGGCCGGCGTGCTGCAGGCCGACTCGTACACGCTGACCACCGGCACCTCCCGCTTTTTCCCCAACGTCGGCGACCTGGGCATCTGGACCAACGCTCCATACGTCGACATCGCCCCCTCCCCCCGCAGGGCCACCTGTACCCCGCACGACCCGGCCACTCAGAACACCAGTGAGATCATCAACGGCTACCGGGTGGTCGTGAAACGTTCGAGCGCTGGCGGCCACCCCGAGCAAGAAGTGTGCGCCGTCCACGCCGACGATCTCTCGGTGGACATCCTCGAGTTCGGTCGCCACCCCAGCATCGGCGTGACCAGCCTGTTCAGGCAGCTGCGGCTGCTCGGCACCAACCCGGCGAACTGGACCAAGAACCCGATCGGATGAGCAATGCCGAACGGGAGGATCGTCCAGGGAGTCCGCGGGGCCGGTGTTCTCGTCCCCCTCAACCAGTCCGTCACGGCCCCGATCAACGGTCTGGAGCGCTGCTACGGCTAAGCCCGGCGGCCTGCTCATTCCGCCTACTCAGGGTATTGGGCGGGGTGGTGGTGTGGGTACGGTTTCCGGGGGTGGTCCAGGTGAGGGTGCCGGGGCTGGCGGTGGTGAGGGTCCAGCCGGGGATTTGCTCGCACTGGTGATCATGCCTGCACGCGGGAGTATGCCCGCATCCTCAGCTAGATTCCGCGCTCGCTGTTGGGCGCCCAGGCTCCGGGTAGTCGCTCCCGCGTCCCAGGTGAGCCGCGACCGGCGACCTGCGGTTTGGCCTGCTCACTGGGCCGGGCAACGGCCGATCAATTCCGACCTGCACTGATCTGCCCATGGCAGACGCTAGGCGCGGTGGGGCAGTCGCACCACCCTGACGTATATCTGCGAGTCTTTGTGTTTCTTGATCGCGCTGCCCCAGCTCAGCACCACCCGATCGGGGGACGGGACCGAGATCCCGAAGGTGTCGCCGGGCCAGATCTTCTTGTTCCCAAATTGGGTGGAGACCCGGGTGGCCGGGGCCAGCCAGCCCCTGGCGATGGAGAAGGGCCGCAGGTACGTGGCGTAGCCGCGGGGTGAGTTGTCGGCCTGCCAGGCGACATCGGCGACGCCGGGGCCTGCGCCTGCCACCTCCACATTGTGCATGGCGTTGTCGTGGTCACTGGTCACCCGCAGGGGAGCCGACCAGGTGCTGCCGTGGTCGGTGGAATAGGAGATCCAGCCGATATCACCCCGGGCCGTCTGGGTGTCCCAGGTGGCAGAGAGGAATCCGGCCCGGTCCATCCCCAGATCGCCGTCGATCCACCAGGTGGGCACCGCGATAGATCCCGCCGCGGGCCCGATCTTCAGCAAGGGTGACCATGTCTTCCCGGCGTCCCATGACGAGGTGAAGAACTCATGGCCCGGGTGCACCTTGTAGGTGAGGGGGTTGAGGTGGTGACCCCAGATCAGCGCGTCGAGCTGGCCGTCCGGCTGTACCAGCACGGAGGCGTCGTAACCTCCGCCCGCAGGAAAGCCCGGCTGCATCGGCGTGATCTTGCTCCAGGTCTTCCCGCTGTCGGTCGACCGCTGGATCACTGCGGTCGCGTCCACTGCCTCGTAGGCACAGCTGCCGACCGGGCTGCAGATGATCTTCACGTCGGCCGCGCTCGGCCCGTAGTCCCAGGTGACATACACCGCGCCATTGCGGCCAGCGGCGATGAAATCCCTGTCTCCCCAGTTGCCCTTCAGATGCGGGATGAGGGATCTCACTTGAGAGAACGTTGCCCCGTGGTTGAAGGAGGCCGCCACCACCGGGTACGCGTAGCCCTTGTGGTAACGCAGGTACGACACGTACACGGCCCCGTTGGGTGCCACCGCGATGGCCGGATCATCGGAGCCGCTGGAGTCGGGCAGGGTTATCGGCCCACAAGCGGGCACCTGGCCTTCTGTGGCCTTCGCGCACTGAACGACTTGATCTGCGGCCAGCATCTTGATCGACACCGAGGTCTCGGTTGCCAGGCAGGCAAGCCCACGCGGACCTGTGTGGTTATCTCTTGCTGGCGGGATAACGCGGACACTCTCACATATGCGGATTGAGCTGGGAGACCGATTGGACGTTGCCCCGGTGGCTGGGTAGCGGGTCGGCCGGGCGCTGGCGAGGGCCTGGCCCTCGCCAGCCGGGGCCTGACACGGCTTTCCGGTGAGGGCCGGCAACGGCAGTCGGCCAGCCAACTGCCGAGACGCGGGCCCTGGGAGGATCGTGGCAGGGGCCGACGGCGGCGGCCCCTGCCACGGGATGCCATGCCTGGGGGCTATGCGGTGACGGCCTGCTTGCTGTCGCTACTGGTGACCTGGATGCTGCGGGGCTTGGCTGCCTCGTGGACCGGGATGGTCAGGGTCAGCACGCCGGCCGCGTAGTCGGCGGCGATCTTGTCAGCGTCGAGGGTCTCGCCGAGGAAGACCTGGCGGGTGAACGTGCCGTAGGGCCGCTCGGCGACGATCATCTCAGCCCCGTCGGCCTGCACCGGAGAGCGTTCGGCGTGGACGACCAGCACGTTCTGCTCGACAGTCAGATCGATAGAACCGGCGTCGATGCCGGGCAGGTCGAAGTGGATGTAGAAGCTGTCACCCTGCCGGTAGGCGTCCATCGGCATCGCGGCCGGCCGGGCGGCGGTGCCGAGCACCTGCTGGGTCAGCCGGTCCAGGTCGCGGAACGGGTCGGTGCGCATGAGCATGATCGGGTCCCTCCTTCTCCGGTGCCGGTTGTCACGTCACGCTCACGCATCTAGATAGCACGCCTGACGTAATCTGACAAGACTCGACTGAGATTTCCTCCTGATCCATACTGGGGAAGGTGGGGTTTGCTGTCGTCGGCAAAGGGATGGTGACGGTCATGGCCGGTGCGGATCCCGGCAGCCAGGACCCGGATCTGTACCAGCTTCTGGGAGTGCCGCGCGGGGCTTCCCGGGAAGAGATCGCGCGCGCGTGGCGGCGCCGCGCCCGGGCCGAGCACCCCGATTCGCAGCCCGGCGATGCCGCGGCGGTGAGCCGGTTCCGCGCCCTGGCCGGGGCCTGGCAGGTGCTCGGCGACCCGGCCCGCCGCGCCGCCTATGACCGGGCGCTGGGACACGATCAGCCCACACCCGCCGCCGCAGCCCCGGCCGCGCGGGCCCAGCGCCCGGCCTGGGGAGCATCCATGACGCGGGCACCCGGGCCGCCGCTGCGGGCAGGACCGGTCCAGGTGAGCGGCTCCTATGGCCCGCAGCGTGCGGGCGGGCGGGACGAGGAGGAGATCAGGCTGGCTATTCTGGCCGCGCTGGCCCTGGGCTATCTCGCCCGGGACTGGGACCAGCTGTGGTAAGCCCGGGGTGGGCGGATCTGGACCGGGGCCTGTTCAGCATCTCAGTGGCCGCCGAGCTGGCCGGGCTGCACCCGCAGACGCTGCGGATCTACGAACGGGAAGGGCTGCTCGACCCGGGCCGCAGCGCGGGGGGCACCCGCCGGTATTCCCGCCGGGACATCGACCGGCTGCAGGAAATCTGCGTCCTGACCGCCGACGGCCTGAACCTGGCGGGCATCCGCCGGGTCCTGCAGCTGCAGGCGGAAACCCAGCAGCTGCAGGCCGAGCTGGCCCGCCTACGGGCACTGGCCGGCGACCGCCCGGCCCCCGCGACGCAGGCCAGGACATCACGGGCCAGAGCATCGCGGGCCCGCCCGCCCGCCGGCAGCGGGATGGAGCGGGGGCCCGGCCCGGATTAGCCCCCGTCCGGCCGGTCCTGGCCCGCAAGCCGGTCGTGCAGGCGGGCGGTCAGGGCACGCTCGGCGGCCAGGTCATCTTCCAGCGCCAGGATCCGCAGCGCGGCAGCCAGCGTGTGGCCCTGGTCGAACAGCTCCCTGATCCGCGCCGCGAAGGCCAGCTGCCGGCGGGTGTAGCGGCGCCGGCCGCCGGCCGTCCGCTGGGGAGTGACCGCGCCCGCGGCGTCCAGGGCACGCAGGAACGCCTGCCGGACGCCCAGCACCTCGGCGGCCTGGCCGGTGGTATAGGCCGGGTAATCCGGGTCGTCCAGGTCATCGAGCCGGGCGGTCACCGCGGGCGCCTCCTGATCCCGGGCGCGAGCCTGTAACAGCACTTGACAGCTTCATACAGTCCACGCTATATAAAAAGTGTATCGGTCATTGACCTGGTAACGCTACCGCAGGTTCCGGAGAGTGATCGGCATGGACCTGGCCACCCGTGACGCGGACACGGCATTCGCGGAACTGATCTGCGCCGACGCGCAGTGGCTGCGTGAGGAGTTCGACGCGCTGATCGCGGCCTCCTTCAGCGAGCCTCCCGCCGCGCCGCCGCCCGCCCCGCCACGGGTCCCGCTGTCCCCTGGGCGCACAAGCCCGCCATCCCGGCGGCAGCCGCGGCCCGGACATGCAGCCGCCGCTTTCCCCGTCACTGCGCCGGCCCACCGCCGCCAGCGCTCACCTCCGGCGTGACAAGCCGCGCCCGGCAGCCAGGGCAGCGCGAGCTCGCCACCGGCGGCCGTGACGCCGATCAGCGTGGCGCATCTGCCCAGACCATCCGCGAAAGGAGACGGCACGACCCGATTACAGGCTGAACCGGCTGTGGGCTGGGTTCCCCACGGGGGAGCCCAGCCCACAGCAACTCCGGGGAACTACCGTGTCTGCTACCGGAGGAGTAGACGGACCTGCACTTCCGTCACTCCCGACGAAGCTGATCCCAAGTGTGTGGTTAATACTTGCTGGCGGGACCATGCCCGCACTCTCACTGGCTGCCTCCAGCTCCGACATAGTCCGGGGCGGCAGAACGCGTCAAGAGCGCCTACGGCGTCGGGCCCGCTGATGCTGCGCCGGCACTTCGCCTGCATGTGCGGGACCACGCCGCAGGCTTACCGCCGGACCTTCAGCCAGGCCGGAACCCGAGCCCGCCCCGGCCACCAGGCCGAGCGCGAGGAGCAGGGAGCGCCGGGTCAGCGTGCGAACGCGCATCTGAAGCACGACGCCGACGATCGGTGATGTAGCCGGCGGGGGTTATGAGGCTTCCTTTTTTCTGCCCAGTATCCCGAGGTGAGTGTGCTGGAAGCTGTCGTCGTACTTGAGCCCGTAGCCGAGAAGCTGGTCGAGGCCGATGTGGGCCAGCCAGACCAGGCCCAGGGCCAGGACCAGCGGCCGGTGCTGCCACCAGCCCAGGCCGATCATCATGGCCGGCAGGGGCGTGGCGTGCGCCGCGTTGTAGCTGACGGCCCCGATGCGGGTCCCGCCGAGGTATCCCGCCCACGCCAGGTCCGGCAGCAGGATGAGGGCGGGTACCAGCCACCAGGGCTGCCCGGTGACGGAGTAGGCGGCGAGAGCGCCGGCCAGCAGGACCGCGGCCTCGGCTCGCAGCCAGACCCGGGGGGTGCCCGACACGGTGCCGTCGGACGCCGGCTGGCCGGCGGCGTGGCCAGCCGGGCCGTCGGCATGGAAGCGGCCGGCGGTCATGAGTCAGCCCGGCTGTGAGCTGACGGCAGCGTCTCCAGCAGCAGCAAGACGGTCAGCGTGACAGGGAGCGGGAACATCGGGTGCTCCTTCACGGGCATCGCGGGCGCTAGCCGGCGGCGTTTCTGGGGGCAGGCACATGGTTCGCAGGCCACGGTCGAGGAAGCGGATCATCCAGCCGAAGCTCTCATCAGCGTCCGCGCTCCACTGGAAGCCGTCGGCGGCCTGCAGGGCGGCGTATCCGTGGATGGTGCAGCGCAGGGTGCGGATGGCGTGGTTCATCTCGGTGTCGGCGATGCCGTACCCGCGCAGCATCGCGGCGATGGAGTCGAGGAGGCGGCTGCTGGCCGTCACCAGCGGGTCGGCCGGGTCGGTGAGCTGCTGGCCAGTGGTGGCGGCGTAGCGGCCCGGGTGGGCGGTGACATAGGCCCGGATGGTGGTCAGCGTCGCGGTGAGCGCATCGAGCCCGGACCGGCCCTGCAGCGCGTCGCGGACCGCCTCGCCTAGTTCGGTCACAGCCTGGGTGGCGACGCGTCGCCGCAGGTCGGCCAGGTCGTCGACGTGCTTGTACAGCGACGGCACGCGGATGCCGAGCCGCTGGGCGACCCGTCCCATGGTCAGTTCCTGGTAGCCGGCCTCATCAGCCAGCTCAGCCGCCGCGGCGACCACGTCCTGGCTGCTCAGCCCCGCTCTACGCACCAGGGTGCTCCCCGCCGGCCGCGGCGCTGGCGATGCTCAGGTCAGACATGCGCGTACTTTGCCAGAAATGGGATCACCGGCGCGGCGGTCTGATCCGGGTACTGCGCGTGCGGGTAGTGCCCGGCACCCTCGATCATCGCGACGGTGCTGAGCCCGGCGGGCATGGCCGCGGCGATCGCGTCGCCCTCGGCCCGGGGGTCGGCGAAGTCGCAGTCCTCGGTGCCCATGATGATCAGGGCCGGGCACCGGATGCCCGGCAGTTGCGCTTCCGCGTCGGCGGGCGTGGTCTTGAGGGTCTTGAGGAACTCGGCCATCCGGCCCGGCTCGGTCAGCTTGGCCCGCAGCGCCGCCATGTACTCGGCATAGTCGGCGGGCTTGGTGGGGTAGGCCACATCCAGGTAGCTCATCCACAGGCGCAGGCTCTTGAAGATCACCACGCCCCCCATCCGGACTGTCCCCCGGCGGTAGCGCCGGTTTCTCAGCAGCGCGCCCAGGTCGGTCTTCTGGACCCTGGTGAACGGGTTGATCTCCACGATGCCGCTGACCAGTTCCGGCTCCATGGCCGCCGCGATGGTAGCCGCCCCGCCGGAGATGGAATGCCCCACGATCACGGCGGGCCCGCCCAGGTGGCGGATCAGCGCGAGCAGGTCGCCGGCGATGTCGGTGCGGGAGATGGCGTCCTTGCCCGTGACCGACGTCCAACCCATGCTGGACTCACCATGCCCGCGCAGATCCGCGACGGCGACCCGGTAGCCCGCCTGCGCCAGCCTGGGCGCCAGGAACCGGTAGGCCTGCCTGCGGTCCCCGATCCCGTGAGACAGCACGACCAGCGGGCCCTGCCCGGTCACGTCGTAGGCGATCCGGCCGCCCTCGATATCCGCGAACTCGGTCATCCTGATTCCCCTCGCTTGCTTGAGTTGAGCTAGCTTGATTAGTCTTAAAGCTAATCTGATTAGCCATCGTTGTCAAAACGTCAAATAGGGCTGTCGCTGCTGACCGGCGCGGTGGGTGATCGTTAGTTCGGAGCCCGTGTGACTGCGTAACCGGCTCTGGCTGAGCCTGGCCGCGGCACCTGACCGCGTCTTGCCGCACCGCGGGCTGCCGGTCGCGCTGGTACCAGCCGCGCCACGATCCGGACAGTCAGGGCTGGGAACCAGGTCTCCCCGGCTAACAACCGGAGCGAAACGGAGGGCAGGCAAGTCCTTGCCCAGGTGTGTGGTTATGACTTGCAGGTTGGACGGTGCCAGCATTCTCACCTATCCTCCGTGCTCGCTGCCTGGTATCAGACCTGCATGCAGTTGGTAAGCGGCCTCATGATCCGCCGGTCATGCTTTCACCCAAACCGCGTAGTAGCAGTCGGTGGATGCTCAGGAGGAGTGGCGACCAGAAGAGTGGGTTGGACAGGTGCCGAATCTGTGCAACGGCCAGCGCTCGCTGGGGGCGGCGACACAGAGCTAGTGGCGCCAACAGGGCCCAATCCCGGCTTGCGGGGAAGGGGTCAGCAACGGCGCAATACAGCGACGACCTTGCCGAGGATGGTGGCGTCCTCAATGTCGGCGTCTTCACAGGGAACCGGCCACGGAATCGGCTCGTACGCGGGGTTGTGCGGAATCAGCCAGACCTGACCGTCCACGCGCTGGAAGGTCTTGACCGTTGTCTCCCCGTCGATCATGGCAGCTACGATGTCGCCGGTCTGGGCGTGCGGCTGCTGGCGCACCACGACCATGTCGCCGTCTGCGATGGCGGCGTTGATCATGGAGTCACCGCGGACTTGGAGGCGGAACAGGGTCCCGTCGCCGACGAGTTCCTTGGGCAGATCCCAGGTGTCCCCGATGGGCACGGCCCAGGTGTCCCCGATGATCCGCTCGGTCAGGTTTTGCGGCCCGGCGGCGATCTGGCCATGGAGGGGGACAGGAACAGAGGCCGGGTCTTGGGTTGGGAGGTCCACCGCGTCCGCGGAGTCCTGCGTCTTCAAGCGGACGGTGGGCTGCCCGGGCAGGCACAGCTCCATGCTGCGCGAGCGCCCGGGAATCCGCCGCAGGTATCCCTTGCGCTGCAATTCTTTCAGTTGGTAGGAGACGCTGGACGTGCTGGCCAACTCGGCTGCTTCACCGATCTCGCGCAAGGTGGGCATGTACCCGCGACGCTCCGCGTAGTCCCTGATGAAGTGCAGGATCCTTTGCTGTCGCCAGGTGAGCTCATGGTCGGGATCTGGATCGGGCCAGTCAGGTGGTTCGATCCCGCCATCGTCCCTGTTGCTTGTCATCGGCTTCCCTGCCTCAGTGACCGCACCAGGGAACATATTATCTCTTGGCTAGCTGATTTCAAATATGTGTTCGACTATTGGATGACGCTAGGTTCGAGCAGTACATCACGCGCATGCGCCTGCCGCGGCGGGCGCCGGGGTCGGTGATCAGAAGCCGGTAGTGCTGGAGATGTGAAGCCCGTTACATACGCTGCGGAGTTATCAACTTCAATCAGGCCAGGCTGAGGTAGCGACTCCCGCCAGCAGTTGCACCCATCTAGCTACGCGATCTTGCTAACACACACCGCTAACAACGGTTCTGGAAACATGGCTACGGTCTTGGACTCCGGCCAGGGTGGGGCGCCATTCTGGCCGCTCAGGCGGCCGATGGTGCACCGACATGGACCTGCAAAGCCTCCTGAAAAGCGGAAGGTCGGCGGTTCGGCCCCGTCCCAATCGCCATCAGGTGACTGGCCGGGGCGGAAGTCCTACAGCACACGGTCGAGAACGACTTTCTGTGGCGGCTCCGTGAGTGTTGCCCGGCCAGCACCCGGGTGTCAACTCATTCGCTGTACCGGGTAAACCGGACTCCGTGGCTAGTGACTCCGTGCCCAGTGACTCCATGTTCAGTGACCCTGTGCCCAATGACCCTGTGCCCAGTGACCCCGCGCCCAGAGACATCGTTGACGCCCATGTCCATCTCCTGCCGGGCCGGCTGCAGGCCGCGATCCGCGGGTTCTTCGATTCTCATGGGATCGACAGCGGCCGGTTCTCCTACCCCGCGGACCACGGCGAGGTGTGCGACCGGCTCGCCGCCGAAGGGGTCAGCGAGGTGTGGTCGCTGCCCTACGCGCGCCGTCCCGGTTCGGCCGAGGACCTGAACAAGGCCATGGCCAGCCTGGCCGCGGCGCGGCGCGGCGGCCCGGTCGCGGTGATCGGCGGGTGCACCGTCCATCCCGGTGACGACCAGCCGCTCACCGTGCTGCGCAGCGCGGTGGAGGACATGGGCCTGCGGGTGGTGAAGCTGCACTGCTCGGTGGGTGACTTCAGCCCCGACGACCCGCGCCTCGACCCGGTCTGGGCCTACGCGGCCGAGGTGGCGCTGCCGGTCGTGCTGCACGCCGGGCACGCGGCCGACGGGCAGACCAGCGGAGCCGAGCTGGAGCCGGTGGCGGCGGTGGCCCGCCGCCACCCCGGCACCCGGGTGATCATCGCACACTGCGGGTACCCGGCGTCTGAGGCCGCGCTGCGCCTGGTGGCCGGGCACGAGAACGTGTACGCCGACCTCACCCCGGTGCTTCACCAGCCGGTCCGGCCCGCGGCCGCGCAGCTGACCGCGCTGGCGGGCAAGGTGCTGTTCGGCTCGGACGCACCCAACACCGGGCTGACGGTGACCCAGTTGCTGGACGGCTTGGCCGGGCTGGACCTGCCGGCGCAGGCCTGGGCGGCCCTGACTGGCGGGGCGGCCCGGCGCTTGATCAGGGAGGTCCGTGCTTGATCAGTGAAGTGCGCGCCTGATCGGCCCGGGCCCTGGCCGCAGCCAGTACCCCGGCTAGTGGTGCCCGCCACCACCTCCGCCGCCGTGTCCGCCGTGGCCCCCGTCGGACGCCGCATGGTGCGCCGCGTGGACCGCGGCCGACACGGCGGCGTGGGTGGCCGCCTGGGTCGCGGCGGCCGTGGCGGCGTCGGTGGCGGCCTGCGTGGCGGCGTCGGTAGCGGACTGGACGGCGGCTCGGGCCGCCGCGTCCGTGGCGCGAGTCGCTTGCACTGTCGCTGCCGCGCCGGCGGCCTGGGTCAGCTCACCCTTGGCGATGCGCTCGAGGCGCTGGCGCAGCTGGCGGTTGGCCCATCCGGGGTAGAGCACCGGGCCCAGGCCACTGGCGCTGGCCAGCCCCGCGAACGCGGCCTGCGCGGTGTCTACCGGGCCGGTAGCGCGGGCGATCGCGTCGAGCCGGGCCCGGGCGTCCGCGGCCCGCGCGCTGTCGGCGATCCGCCACCGGACGACCGGGACGAACGCCAGGACCGTGCCTCGCTCCGGGCGGATCGCTCCGGTGGCGGCCAGCCGGGCCAGGTAGGTGTTCACGATCTGTGAGCCTGGGTGGCCGACCCACGTCTTGGGCCGGGGCGGCCGCCGGGCCCCGGCCAGGCTGGCCAGGGCCGCGTCGAGCTGCTCGTCGCCGGTCGGCTGGCCGTCCAGCAGCACGATCCGGTCGCCGGTGATCCCGACCCGTCCGGTCGCGGCCAGCCGGACCAGTTCCGAGCCCCGCAGCCCGTAGCCGAGCCTGCTCTTAGTCGCGATCGTCCCGTTGTCCGGGCGGATCGACAGTAAAACCAGGTCTTCGCCGAGGGTGTCCATGGCCCCACGCTAACGCGAAACCGGCCGCCGCCCGGCCCCTCGTGGGGCCGGCGACGGCCGGTTCGGTAGTGCCCGGTGCTTCAAACTGCTCCGGTACTTCAACTGCCCGGTACTTCAACTGCCCGGTACTTCAACTGCCCGGTACTTCAAACTGCCCGGCTCAGGCGGCGACGGCCGCCTGGTGGTGAGCTGCTGCGCTGTTGCCCGGCTCGAGGGCCAGGCCGAGCACCTCGCGGACGTCGCTGACGGCGTGCACCGTCAGCTGCTCCCGGACATTCTCCGGCACGTCCTCCAGGTCGGGCTCGTTGCGCTTCGGGATCAGCACCGTGGTGATGCCGGCCCGGTGCGCGGCGAGCAGCTTCTGCTTCACCCCGCCGATCGGCAGGACCCGCCCGGTCAGCGAGACCTCACCGGTCATCGCCACGTCAGAGCGGACCAGCCGCCCGGAGAGCAGGGACGCCAGCGCGGTGGTCATGGTGACCCCGGCGCTGGGCCCGTCCTTGGGCACCGCGCCCGCGGGCACGTGCACGTGCACGCCCCGGTCCTTCAGGTCGCTCACGGGCAGTTCCAGCTCGGCGCCGTGTGAGCGCAGGTAGGACAGCGCGATCTGAGCCGACTCCTTCATCACGTCACCGAGCTGTCCGGTAAGCGTGACGCCGGTGGTGCCGGTCTCCTTGTCTGCCAGCGACGCCTCGATGAACAGGACGTCGCCGCCGGTACCGGTGACTGCCAGGCCGGTGGCCACGCCAGGCACCGCGGTCCGCTCCGCCGAGTCCGGCGTGTGCCGCGGGTGGCCCAGGTAACCGTGCAGGTCGGCCTGGTCCACCGTGACCGGCAAGGTCGCCGTCTCGCTCGCCACCTGTGCCGCGATCTTCCGCAGCACCCGGGCGATGGTCCGCTCCAGCGACCGGACGCCCGCCTCGCGGGTGTACTCGCCCGCCAGCGTGTGCAGCGCGGCCTCGGTGAAGGTCACGTCGGACGCCTCCAGGCCGGCCCGCTCCAGCTGACGCGGCAGCAGGTGACCCTGGGCGATGGTGACCTTCTCGGCCTCGGTGTACCCGTCCAGCGTGATGAGCTCCATCCGGTCCAGCAGCGGGCCGGGGATCTGCTCCAGCACGTTGGCGGTCGCGATGAACAGCACGTCCGACAGGTCGAGCTCGACCTCCAGGTAGTGGTCGCGGAACGTGTGGTTCTGCGCCGGGTCCAGCACCTCCAGCAGGGCCGCGGTGGGGTCGCCGCGGTAGTCCGCGCCGAGCTTGTCCACCTCGTCCAGCAGGATGACCGGGTTCATCGAGCCCGCCTCGCGGACGGCCCGGACGATCCGGCCGGGCAGCGCGCCCACGTAGGTGCGCCGGTGACCGCGGATCTCCGCCTCGTCCCGGACCCCGCCCAGCGCGACCCGGGCGAACTTGCGGCCCATGGCGCGGGCCACCGACTCGCCGAGCGAGGTCTTGCCGACCCCAGGCGGTCCGGCGAGGGCCAGCACCGCACCGCTGCGCCGCCCGCCGACCAGGGCCAGGCCCTTGTCGGACCGGCGCTTGCGCACGGCCAGGTACTCGATGATCCGGTCCTTGACGTCATCCAGGCCCGCGTGATCCGCGTCGAGGATCTCGCGCGCGCCCGCGATGTCGTAGGCGTCGTCGCTGCGCTCGTTCCACGGGATCTCGAGCACGGTGTCCAGCCAGGTCCGGATCCAGCTGCCCTCGGGCGACTGGTCCGAGGCGCGCTCCAGCTTGGCCGCTTCCTTCATCGCGGCCTCGTGCACCTTTTCCGGCAGGGCGGCCTTCTCGATGCGGGCCTGGTAGTCCTCTTCCTCGGTGCCCGGCTCGCCGTCCAGCCCGGCCAGTTCCTTGCGGATGGCGGCCAGCTGCTGGCGGAGCAGGAACTCCCGCTGCTGCTTCTCCATGCCCTCGCGGACGTCGTTCTGGATGGTCTCTGCGACGTCCAGCTCGGCCAGCTGATCCCGGGCCCACCCGGTCAGCAGTTCCAGCCGCTGCTCGGGGTCGATGGTCTCCAGCAGCTGCTTGCGCTGCTCGAGGGTCAGGTAGCCGGCGTACCCGGCGCTGTCGGCCAGGGCCGACGGGTCGGTGATCCGCTGCAGCACGTCCACGACCTGCCACGCGCCCCGCTTCTGCAGGATTGTGGCGGCCAGCCCGCGGTACTCACGGGCCAGTTCCTGGGCGCGGGCGCTGGCCGGCGGCTCGTCGACCACCGTGCCCTCAACCCATAGCGCCGCCCCGGGGCCGGTCGTGCCCACGCCGATCCGCACCCGGGACAGGCCACGGATGACGGCGGCGGGCTCACCACTGGGGAGCCGCCCGGTCTGCTCGACGGCACCGAGCGTGCCCAGCGCCGAGTACTTGCCATCCAGCCGGGGCACGAGCAGCACATGCGGGGTGGTGTCCGCGTCGCCCGGCACCGCCGCGGTCATCTGCGCGGCGCTGATCGCGGCGCGCGCTTCCGTGGCGGAGGTGTCCAGCGGCACCACCATGGTCGGCAGCACCACTGTGTCGTCCAGTGGCAGCACCGGCAAGGCGAGTGTTTCGCTCATTGCTCACTTCCTGATAATTCAGATTGTGGTTTACGCTTCAACGCAGAGCGGCTGAGTTTGTTTCCTGGGAACCGTTCGCCGATAGCGGACTTACCTTTCGCTGTCAGCGGACATATCCGTGGCCAGGCCCATCTCGTGGCCACCCGTACCGCTAGGTACTGGGCTGGCCAATTGGCGGGAAGGCGCCGCTTCTGCGTATGCAACCGCAATTGGAAAGTGCGGCCCGTATTATCTGCCGGGCCCGCCTCGCGGTGCCGCGCACCACCGACAACCGCTAACCCCCCGGGGGTATTCCCAGGGGAGAGCGTCAGCGCTAGGCCGCCCGTCCGGGACGGGCGGGCTGGGCGTTGAGCAGTTCCTTCAGGTACTGGCCGGTGTGGCTGGCTTCGATGGTGGCGATGTGTTCGGGGGTGCCGGTGGCGATGATGTGGCCGCCGCGGGAGCCGCCGTCGGGGCCGAGGTCGATGACGTGGTCGGCGGTCTTGATGACGTCGAGGTTGTG
>DASQRM010000145.1:0-31418 GCA_035642895.1 Streptosporangiaceae bacterium
CGGTGACGGCCGCCTTCGCCGCCGGGTCATCGCCGGCGATGGGCAGATAGGTACGGTCCGGCGCGGCCGCCGGGCGGCCCAGTGAGCGCAGGTGCTTGTAGAAGATGTTGTTGAACACCTTCACGACCGCAGCCCCGGGGAGCTGGTCCTGCAGCCATCCGCTGCTGGTCAGCGCCCCGCTGTCGAGTTCGGCTATGTGGCCGTCCCGTTGCGGGTAATAGTTGCCGGTGTCCAGGACCGTCCGGCCCGCCAGCGGGCCGGCCGGAAGGCTGGGGCAGGCCCGGACCGGGATGCTGACCACCACCAGATCACCCGCGGTGGCCGCCTCCGCGGTGGTGCCCGCGCGGGCCAGCGGGCCTAGCTCCTCCACGAGATCCTTGAGCGTCTCCGGGTGCCGGGAGTTGCTCAGGAGTACCTGGTACCCGGCGGCCACGCTGAGCCGGGCCACGGTACCGCCGATCATGCCGCTGCCGATGAAACCCACAGTTGTCATGCCAGCGGCAACCGCGCGTCGCCCGCAGATCATTCCACGATCCGCAGGCCTCAGGCGCTGACCGAGCCCAATGCTTAAATTAGAATAAGATAACGATTGTATCGCTGGGCTGACCCGCATATAACTAGTGTGTTTGAGGAAATGGGGCGTGCACTCAGGCGTAACGAAGCCAGAACGGGTACTGTAATGAGCATGGCCACCGTGCGCGCAGCCGTCCCCCGGCGCCGCCACGCGTCCCGTCCCGGGCGCGAGGTGCTGGTCGCGGCCAGCCTGGCCGACCTGCGGGGGGCCGTGCACGGCCGGGTCGAACTGCCGATCTGGCTGTTCTGGTACCCCGACCGCACCTTTGACTTGGATGAGCCGGGCATGCTGCCCTGGATGTACCAGATCGTGCTCCGTGAGGCCAGCCGCCCCGAGGACCTGGCTTACCTCGACGAGGACATGCTGATCGCCCTGTGGCCGGGTTTGTTCCTGCCCCAGGGCGTGCGCCAGGCCTGGGAGGAGCAGCATCCGGCCCTGCGGGCCGCCGCAGTTCCGGCTGCCTGATGCCGATCTCTCCCGCCGCCTGATGCCGATCGACGAACTCCAGCGCGAGGTGGCCACGATCGCCCTTCGCACGGCCGGGCGGCACGGGTTTGCCCTGGCCGGCGGCAACGCCCTGATCGCACACGGGATCATCGACCGCCCCACCGATGACGTGGACCTGTTCAGCGACCAGGAAACCGCCGTGGCCGACGCCGCCGACGCGGTGGAAGGCGCGCTGCGCGCCGCAGGATTCGAGGCCGAGCGCCGGGATCAGTCCGGCGGCCTGGAGGACATCTTCTACGGGATGGGCGGGGGCCTCGCCGAGTGGATCATTACCGCTCCGGGCGGGCAGCAGACCATGCTGCAGATGGCCTATTTCGACCGGACCCGCGGGCCGGTGACCATGGACGTCGGCCCCGTCCTCGACCTCGAGGACCTGGCCGGCTCCAAGGTCTGCGCGCTGGCCAGCCGGGTAGAGCCGCGCGACTACGTGGACACGGCCGCCGCCCTGCAGCGCTACACCGTCGATCAGCTCATCAGCTTCGCCAGGCGGCTCGATCCCGGCCTGGAAGCCCGTGACTTCGCGGACGCTGGCACGCAACTAGACCGGATGCCCGACGGGCTGTTCACCCGCTACGGCCTCAGCCCGGAGGACGTCGCCCGGCTGCGCGAGCAGTTTGCGGTCTGGCCCCGGAGCTGATCGGCGCCGCCGCACCCGGTGAAGTCACTGTGCGATGCGGCCCGCGAGACGGTCAAGGTACGCCTCGACGGCGCCGGCGGGGGCGTCCGGCAGCCCCCAGACCAGTTCGGTCACGTCGTCGGCGGCCCAGTCGGCGAGGTCGCTAGCGGACGGCTTCCTGGCGATCAGCACCCGGATGTCGGGCGCCCCGGGCCGATCCTGGGCCGCCCACGCCCGCCGGAGCATGGCGGTCTTGCCGCTGATGTTCTGCTCCGCGGGGGTGGTCATCCAGCCGTCAGCGTTTCGTGCGATCCATTCGAACGTCTTCGGGCCGCCGCCGGCGCCGATGATCAGCGGCACATGCGCCTGGACGGGCTTCGGGAACGACCAGCACGGCTGGAACTTGATGAACGCCCCGCTGTAGGCGGCTTCCTGCTGCGTCCAGAGCGCGCGCATGGCCTCGACGTACTCACGCAGCACGGTGCGCCGCTGAGCGGCCGGAACGCCATGATCGGCGAGTTCGTCGGTGTTCCATCCGAACCCCGCGCCGAGGGTGACCCGGCCGCCCGAAAGGTGATCGAGTGTCGCGATGGTCTTCGCCAGCGTGATCGGATCGGACTCCACCGGCAACGCCACCGCGGTCGATAGCCTGATCTGCGATGTGACCGTGGCGGCGGTGGCCAGCGAGACCCACGGGTCGAGGGTCCGCAGGTAGCGGTCGTCGGGCAGCGTCGCGTCGCCGGTGCGGGGGTGGGGAGCTTCCCGCTTGACCGGGATGTGGGTGTGCTCGGGCACGTAGAACGTGCTGAAGCCGCGCTCCTCCGCTGCTTTCGCGGCCTGTGCTGGCGTAATGCCCCGGTCGCAGGTGAACAACACGATGCCATGCCGCATGGTCCAACACTAGAACGCGTTTCAGTTTCCCGGTAGCAGCGGCCCGCGCTCCGCAGCCTTCCCGCGCCGCCCCGCGGCCGTCCCCCGGGTGATTACGCTACGTCGGCGCCGGCGGTCTGCGGAGGTGACGGGCCGGTCCGGTACCGGAGCCGGAACAGGCCGTATGCGACCGGCCCGGCCAGGAGGGGCAGCCAGTAAGAGGCGAGCCGGTAGGTGAGCGTGGCCAGTACGGCCTGGCTGGAGTTGACGTCGGCCAGCACCAGGAGCCCGGTCAGGCTCGCCTCGACCAGGCCGAGACCGCCGGGGGTGGCCGGGATCATTCCGACCACGCCGGCCACCGCGTAGGCGACGAGGATCAGTGAGGGGCGCGGCCGGGCCCCGGTGGCCCGCAGCGCGAACAGCAGGCAGAGATAGTCGAAGGCCAGGCGGCCCGCGGACAGCAGCAGTGCCTGCCACCATTGCGCGCCCAGCACCTTCCGGATCTCGTTGCGCTGGGCGAGCAGGGAGTCGTCCAGCCCGGTCATCGGGGGCCGTTTCCGCAGGATCGAGTTCCGCAGCCGCTGCACCGTCCGGCCAACCCAGCGCAGCGGCGCGTCATAGGCCAGGACGACCGCGCCCAGCGCGGCGAAGACCACGAACCCCACCGCCCCGAGGATGGCCGCGTTGACCAGCCCGCGGTTGGTGGGCGCGCCCACCAGGATGACGGGCAGGGCGAAGACCGGGAGGGCCAGCAGGCCCCCCACACCGAGGAGGGAGAAAGCGGCCAGCCCGCCCACGGTCGAGCTGGTGTCCCGCCCGCTGGCCGCCAGCATCCGGAACTGCACGGCGGCGCCCACCGCGGCTCCGCCCGGCACGATCAGGGTGATCGCGTTGCCGGCCAGCTGGGAGGTGATGACCGGGAACCAGGCCCTAGTCCGCAGGGCCAGCCGCTGCAGCGCGAACGTGCAGGTAAAGTGCGCGACCTCAGCCGCCACCGCCAGGGTGAACCACCGGGGGTCCAGGGTGGACAGGCGCGGCCAGGACGCAAAGACTTCAGTGATGGTCGGAAACACGAGGTAGAGGGAGACACCGGCGATGGCGACCACGACCGCGCGCTTGAGGATCTCCTTCCACCCCAGCGGATTCGCCTTCTGGCTGTCGATCCGGGCGGCGAGGGATCCCTCGTTCGTGGGTTGCGGCCGGTCACTCACTGGGTTGGCCCGCCTCGGCTCACCACAGCATGCTAGCGGGATCCCGCTCCCGGCCCCGGGCTGCGCCCGTCAGTCGTCGGATCCGAGGTAGCTCCAGGCCCGCGGGAAACGCCCGATGCCGAGGGTCCGGCAGATCTTCTGCGCGGCCATGCTGACGGCCTCGGTGAAGGTGGGGAACGCAAGCTGGAGTTCAGCGATCTGCTCCGCGGTCATGCCGGCCACCATGCACACGGCGACGGTCTGCACCGTCTCGGCCGAGTATTCGCCGAGCACGTGCGCGCCGAGGATGGTGTGGTCCCGGCGGTCCGCGATCAGCTTGCAGAAGCCCTCTGACCGGCCGTCCGCGACAGGGCGGAGCAGGTCGTCGTAGCGGGCTACACCGACCACCGTGTCGTGCTGCTGGGCGGCTTCGGTCTCGGTCAGGCCCACCCGGCCGTATTCGGGGTCGGTGAAACTGCCGCTGGGAACCACCTCGTAGGTAGCGGGCCGGGTGGCGCCCAGGATGGCGTTGGTGGCGGCGATCCGGCCCTCCATCCGGGCCGTCTGCACGAGCATCGACCGGCCGTTGACATCGCCAGCGACGAAGATGTGCTCCACGTTGGTCCGCAGGTAGTCGTCGGCCGGGATCAGGCCCGGTTCGGCGTGCACGCCGGCCGCGTCCAGGGCCAGCTGGCTGAGGTTGGCGGGCCAGCCGACGGCGAAGAACACGGCGTCCGCGACGAGCTGGCCAGTGTCCGGGCCGCTGCGGTAGTCGACCTGGATCGCGCCCTGGCCGGGGCTGAGCGCACCGACCAGCGTGCCGGTGTGCACGTTCATGCCCTGGGCACCGAAGGAGCGGCCGAGTTCGGCCGACACGCTGGGGTCCGCCGCGGGCAGGAGCACCGGCCCGGCCTCGAACAGGCTGACGGTGGCGCCCAGGTCATCGAAGATGGAAGCGATCTGGCAGCCGGTGTCGGCCCCGCCGACCACGGCGACCCGGCCGGGGAGGACCTTCAGGGCCGGGATGTCCTCGTAGGTGAGCGCCAGGTCGGCGCCGGGGATGGGGAGGCGGCCGGCGTGCCCGCCGACAGCCAGGATGATGCGGTCCGCGGACCAGGTGCGCCCGCCGCTGTCGGCGACGGCGTGCGGGCCGGTGAAGCCGACCGGGCCGAGGTCCTCGACCAGGTCAATTCCCTGCCGCCGGAGAAGGCCGGCCAGGTCCTTCTTGTCGTGGGCGTAGCGGGCCACCCGATTGCTGTTGGCCACCACGACGGGAAGGTTGGGCACCGGCGCGGGACCGTCCAGGCCGAAAACGGCCCACGAGGACCAATCGCGGGCCAGCCGGGCGGTCCGGGCCAGCGTGCGCACCGGCGCCGGGCCGCGGTTCAGGCTGGTCCCGCCGATCTGGCCCGATTCGAGCAGGGTGACCTGGGCGCCGAGCTCGCAGGCCTGGAGGGCGGCGGTGACCCCGGCCGGCCCGCCGCCGATCACCAGCAGGCTGGCGTCAGCGCCCATGACCCGGGTCTGGGTCGAGCCCGGACGAGACGGACGCCTGGGCGCTGAGCCGCTCGTCCGCGCTGATCAGGTGCATGACGGCGTTGATGAGGGCCAGATGCGAGAAGGCTTGCGGGAAGTTCCCCAGGTGACGTCCGGAATGCGGGTCGATCTCCTCGGCATAAAGGAACAGCGGAGTGGCATAGGACAGAAGCTTCTCGCACAGGGCCCGGGCGCGGGCCAGTTCCCCGATCTCCGCCAGCGCTGAGACCAGCCAGAACGAGCAGATGGTGAACGTTCCCTCCTCGCCGCTGAAGCCGTCATCGGTTTCCTCGACGCGGTACCGCAGGACCAGCTCGTCCTCGGTGAGCTCGTCGGCGATGGCCAGCACGGTCGAGCGCACCCGGTCGTCGTCCGGCGGCAGGAACCCGAGCAGCGGGATCAGCAGCCCCGAGGCGTCTAGGGCCGTGGTCTCGTAGTGCTGGCAGAAGACCCCCCGGTCATCGGTGCCGTGGGCGCACACGTCGGCGTGGATCTCATCGGCGGCCTTGCGCCATCCGGCCGCGTGCTCATCGTCACCGCGCAACCGGGCCAGCTTCGCGCCGCGGTCCGCGGCCACCCAGCACAGCACCTTGGAGGCGGTGAAATGCTGGGCCGGGCCGCGGACCTCCCACAACCCCTGGTCGGGTTCGCGCCAGTGTGCGATGGCCGCTTCGACCTGCCGCACCAGCATCGGCCACTGGCGCTCATCCAGCCGGTCGCGGGAACGGGTGTGCAGGTAGACCGAGTCCAGCAGGACGCCCCAGACGTCATGCTGGCGCTGATCCCAGGCCCCGTTGCCGATGCGGACCGGCCGGGCACCGTCGTAGCCGGACAAGTGATCAAGGGTCTGCTCGGTCAGTTCCCGCTCGCCGCCGATCCCGTACATGATCTGCAAGTCGGCATCCTGCTCGGCGAGGTCGGTGAGGAAGTAGAAGAAGTCGTTCGCTTCCCCGTCAAAACCCAGCGTGTAGAGGCCCCAGAGCATGAACGTCGAATCGCGTAGCCAGGTGTAGCGGTAGTCATAGTTGCGGTCCCCGCCGGGCGTCTCCGGCAACGACGAGGTGGCCGCGGCCAGCAGGGCCCCGGTGGGCGCGTAGATCAGCCCCTTGAGCGTCAGCGCGGACCGCTGCAGGTACTTGCGCCACGGGTGATCGGGGAAGTTGCCCCGGCTGATCCACCCGTGCCAGAAATCCCCGGTCCGGGCCAGCCGCTGATGGGCCTCGTCGAAGGTCCGGGGCGGGGAGCCATCCCCCCACGACAGCGCGCAGAAGACCTGTTCCCCGGCCTGCAGGCGGTGCCGGGCGATGGCCCGCGGGCCTTCGAACCCCAGGTTCAGGTCGGTGGTCAGCCGGACCCGCGGCTCGCCGCCGGGCGGCACCACCTCGGCCTCCCCGTAACCGTCTCCGGTGTAGCGCCACTCACCGCGCTGGCGGCCGTAATCGAAGGCCGGCTCGCACTCCATGATGAAGTCGATCGACCCGTTCAGGCACCGCACCGTGCGCAGCAGCACCCGTTCGGCGTGGTGATCAACGGGCACCCGCCGGTGCGTGCTCGACCGGGACGATGCCTGACGCCACGGCCCGACCAGCAGGACGTCCCGGACGACAGCCCAGCCCGCCGGGGTAGCCCACGTGGTCTCCAGGACCATTGTCCCGGGCAGGTAGCGCCGTCCGGCCGGGACGGTGGCATCCGCCGGGCCTAGCCGAAACCGCCCGGCGGCCCGGTCCAGGATCGCGGCGAAGATGCTCGGACTGTCCATCCGGGGCAGGCACATCCATTCCACATTGCCGCTGGCCGCGACCAGCGCGGACGCCTCGCAATCGGAAAGGAACCCATACTCAGCGATTGGGGGAAACGGACTCCCGCTCACCGTCGACGGACTCGAATGCGGACCACTGGCCAGATTCTCCGTCACCGGTTACCCCCAGCTGCCAGCGCAGGCGGATTTATGCCTCACGCACGCGCGCGGAAAGTGCCGCCCAGCCCCGGGTGGCGTCGTGACGTGCTCAGCCCAGTCTGCGCCGCACCCTGCGGATCTGTCACCTGCGGGGGATCTGCGAGGGCAGCTTACGCTCGCATTCCGCCACCTCGGTGACGGAGAATTCCGATGCCGGTCATTTTTTCGTTGCCTTCCGTTTACTTGCAACCGCCCCCCAGCTCCTGCCCGCTGAATGAGACGAGGGCGCGATTCGGTCAGCGGCACACAGTGGACGATGAGTACAGTGCGGGCTACAGTCGCCAGCAACGCCCAGGGGTATCCGAATGGAGGGCGGCCCGGTGGACGACGACGTACTTGGACCGATCGACTACCTGGCGGTGGAGTGGCCCGGCGGGCTGATCACCGGTGAGGGATTCGAGTTGCTGCTCGGTCTCGTGGACCGCGGCATTATCCGGGTGCTCGACCTCGAGTTCATCGCCAAGGCGGCCGACGGCATGGTCAGCAAGGTCGCCCTAGGCGATGTCGAGCACGGCGGGGATGTCGATGTGACCAGGTGGGAAGGTGCATCGTCCGGCGTGCTCGACCAGTCCGACGTCGATGAGGTCGCGGCGGTCATCGAGCCGGGCAGCATCGCGGGCATCATGGTCTACGAGAACCTGTGGGCGGCCCCGCTGATGGCGGCCCTGGACCGCAGCAGCGCCCGCCTGGTGGGGGACGGCCGGATCGTGGTCGAGGATCTGATCACCGCCCTGGATGCGACCGAACCCGGCTAAGCCATGACTACCGGAGGGACGGCATGGGCCTGATCAAGACTGGTCTGAAGGCAGCGGTCGCCGTCAAGGTCGGGCACATGGTCCATGACCGTATTGAACGGCGGCAGCGGGCGGAATGGGCGGCCGGAGGCCACCCGGCGGGGACGCCCGCCCCGGCACCGCGAGCCGCAGCCCCGGCATCGCAAGCCGCGGTGCCGGCGGCGCCCGTCGCGGCGGCGGTGCCCCCGGCGGCCCCGCCGGTCAATGACGTGCTGGCCCAGCTCACCCAGCTTGGCGAGCTCAGGACGGCCGGCGTCCTGACCGACGCCGAGTTCGAGGCCCAGAAAGCCCGCATCCTCAACGGCTAGCGGCCACTGGGGTTAGCGGCTCACTGGGTTAGCGGCCACCGGGTTGGCAGGCACCGCGGCATCCCGGGTCAGGCGGTGGCGCCGCCGTCGATGGCCAGTGCCGCGCCGGTGATGAAGGCCGCCTCGTCACTGAGCAGGTAGGTCACGTACGACGCGATCTCGACGGCGGTAGCGGCCCGGCCGGTTGGGTTGGGCGCGGGTCCCGGCAGCTCGCCGTCCGGCGGGGCGCCGATCAGGTCCCGGTAGAGCGGCGTGTCCACGTTGCCGGTGACCAGCGCGTTGACCCGGATCCCGCGGGCCGCTCCTTCCAGTGCCGCGGAGCGGGTCAGGCCGACGACTCCATGCTTGGCCGCCACATACGGCGCCAGTCCCGGGAGGCCACGGACTCCGCCGATCGAGGCGTTATTGATGATCGAGCCGCCGCCCGCCGATTCGGTCATCGCCGGGATCTGGTACTTCAGGCAGTAGAAGACGCTGGTCAGGTTCTGCGCCAGGTCCGCCTGCCAGGTTCCGGCGTCCACCCCGGGCAGCGGGGCGGTGGCGTTCACCCCGCCCGCGTTGTTCAGCGCCCCGTCGAGCCGGCCGAACTCGTCCACCGCCGCCTCGACCAGCCGCTGGACCTCGCGCTCTACCGTCACGTCGGTGGCCACGAACCGGGCGCGGCCGCCGCCGGCGCGCAGCTCGGCAGCGGCCCGTTCCCCCGGCTCCCGGCGCCGCCCGGCGATGACCACGGCGCCACCCTCCGCCACGACCCGGTCCGCCACCGCCCGGCCGATTCCGGTCGAGCCGCCGGTGACGATCACAACCTTCGACGACAGACGAGCGGCCATCAGCCGATCGTCGCACAGCCGCCCGCGCCCCTGCACCGGGCGGCTGTGCCCTGTCCCGTCATCGCGTCCGCCGGGTCAGCCGGCGGCCCAGGCCGGATCCCGGCCGGCCAGGGCCACCACCCGGTCCAGCGGCGCCGAGTCGTCGGCCACCGGCCGCGACGGGCCGAAGGGGACCTCTGGTCCCGCAGGAGCGTCCGGGCTGGCGAAGAAGCCCAGGAAGGTCTGCGCCGCGCCCAGCAGCTCCGGTTCGGCGGAATATGGCTGCCCGGTGGCGCGGGCCACGTCCCAGCCGTGCACGACCAATTCGTCCGCGACGGTGACACCGACCATCTCGGCGGGCGCGTCCTGCTGGGCGATCCGGGTCATCCCGGTCCACGCGTCCGGCTTGGCCCAGGCCTGGGCCAGCGCGGCGAGATCGGCGGAGATCCGTTCCCGCCAGTCGTCCTGCAGCCGGGCTGCGTCGCCCGACGGCGTCCCGTTGACGTAGGGGCTGGCGATGTCCTTCTCCGCCGCGGCCCGGAAAGCCAGCGCCAGCCCGCCGACGTGCTCGATCAGGTCACCGAGGGTGTACGCCGGGCAGGGCGTCGGGCCGCTCAACTGGTCGTCCCTGACCCGGGAGACAAGGTCAGCCAGCCGCCGCGCCGCTGGCGTGAGATCCACCATGTTTTCGCTCATGCTGACTAGGACGCCGCCGGGACGCCGAACTCATCGCTGCCCGTCTGGCCGGGCGTCCCCGGGCGGCGCGTACCCGCTGAGTAGCCTGGTCAGACGGTTCCCGCCCAGGAAGCAGACAACCATGCGCAGCGGCCTCATCACCCACCCGGACAAGGTGCTCTTCCCCGAGCGCGGTGAGACCAAGGCCGATCTGGCCGAGCACTACCTGCGCGTCGCCGGGCCGCTGATGCGGACCATGGGCGGCCGGCCGGTGCTCCTGCAGCGGTTCCCGGAGGGGGCAGGCGGCCCCTCGTTCTTCCAGAAGCGGGTGCCCAAGAACGCCCCGGACTGGCTGCAGACCACCACGGTGTCCACGCCCAACGGCACCACGTCGCAGGCTCTGGTGGCCGCGGACACCGACCATGTCCTGTGGGCGGTGAACCTCGGCTGCCTGGGCTTTCACGTCTGGCCCTACCTGGCCGACGACCCGGGTCACACCGACGAGCTGCGGATCGACCTCGACCCGACGCCCGGCGTGGACTTCCCGCAGATCCGGGAGGCCGCCCGCGAGCTCGGGCGGCTCCTGACCGAGGCCGGTATCGCGGGTTATCTCAAGACGACCGGGAACCGGGGCCTGCACGTCTACGTCCGGCTCGAGCCGCGCTGGGACTCTTATCAGGTCCGCGCGGCCGCCGTGGCGCTCGCCCGGGAACTGGAACGGCGGCGGCCTGACCTCATCACGGCCGCCTGGTGGAAAGAGGAACGCGGCCAGCGGGTATTCGTGGACTACAACCAGAACGCGCCGCACAAGACGGTGTTCGGCGCCTGGTCGGTCCGGGCCCGGCCCGGCGCGCAGGTGTCCACTCCGCTGGCCTGGGCGGAGCTCGACGAGATCCACCCGGACCAGTTCACGGTGGCGACCATGTCCGAGCGGCTGACCGGCCCGGGCGACCCGTGGCTGGAGATGAACGACGCGCCGCAGTCGCTGGAGCCGCTGCTGGCCATGAGCGAGCGGGATCTCGCGGGCGGCCTGCTGGATGCGCCCTGGCCGCCGGTATACCCGAAGCAGCCCGGCGAGCCACCGCGGGTCGCGCCCAGCCGGGCCAAGAAGGCCTGAATGCGGGGATGACAGCGGGTTGCGCGGGTACCCCCAACGCCTACCCGCCGGCGCCGGGACACCTGGCGCGGTCCCATCCGAGGAGGAAACGCCGTGAGCACCGACCCGCCCGCCGCGCCGCCTGGCCACGTGCCGCCGATCCGCCGGGAAATCCTGGTCGACGCGGACCCGGCCGCCGCGTTCGCGGTGTTCACCGAGCGGATCAGCCAGTGGTGGCCGCTGGAGGACCTGAGCGTCTATGGACCCGGTGGCACGGTCGGGTTCGCCGACGGGCAGATCGTGGAGCAGTCGGCCAGCGGGGACGCCGCCGTGTGGGGCACGGTCTACCTCTGGGAACCGGGGGCCGCCCTCGCGTTCAGCTGGCATCCGGGCGGGCCGCCGGACCAGGCCACCCATGTCGAGGTCACCTTCACCCAGGCCGACGCGCAGACGCTGGTCACGCTCACGCACACCGGCTGGGAGCGGTTCGCGGATCCGGCCGAGGCCCGGGCCGAGTATGAGCAGGGCTGGCCCGTGGTGCTCGGTACGTATCGCGACCATGTGGCCCACCACGAACAGGATCAGAGCAGCCTGGACGGGAGCAGCCCCGTGGACGGCGGCCCGGCCGGGGACAGCCCCCTGGAGGGCGGCCCCGTGGACGGCAGCCCGGGCGAGGGCGGGGAGACGTGGGTGGCCCTGCTGCACCGCCCCGGGCCGGCCGCCCCGCCGGGGGCCGCGCTGTTCGGGGATCCGAGGTTCGCCGAGCACGTGGCGTTCCTCACCCGGATGCGGGACGCCGGCTACCTGGTCGCGGCCGGCCCGCTGACCGACGTGCCGGGTGAGGGCATGACCATCCTGCGGCTGCCCGGGGCGGACCAGCTCGGCCTGGCCACCGAACTGGCCACCAAGGAGGACAGCAGCGTCGCGGGCGGGTTCTTCACCGTCACGGTCCGCCCGTGGCAGGTCATGTTTCAGGCCGGCAGGTAGTAGCGCAGCCCGTCGGTCTCGTGCCTGGTCACCCGGCCCTGCGCGGCCAGCAGCTGCAGGTGCGCGGCGGTCTCGGTGATGGCGAGCATCTGGTTGAACGGGTCGAGGTCGGCCAGCGCCCGGCCGCGCCGGGTCCAGCGCAGCCGGGCCGCAGCCTGGTAGGCGGTCTGGGCGCCGCCGAGGATGGCCGCCTCGGTCTCGTCGAGCCGGGCGCCGTGGTGCGCGATGAGCTCGTCCACCCGCGCGTGGGCGCTCGCGGTGACCGGCCCGTGCGCGGGCAGCAACCGCGCGTCCGGCCGTTCTCGCATGAGGGTCAGCGAGCCCAGGAACGCGCCGAGCGGATTGTCCGACAGCACCGGCTCGAACCCGATCGACGGGGTGATGGCCGGCAGCACATGGTCACCGGCGAACAGCAGCCCGCCGCCGGTGTCGTGGAACACGACGTGGCCGCGGGTGTGCCCGGGCGTGGCCACCACGTCCAGGCGACGGTCGCCCTGCGCGATGACCTCGCCGTCGTGCAGCCAGTCGTCCGGCATTTCCCAGCCCGTCTTGTACGGATCGCGGGGGCCCTGCAGCCCGGCCACGCGGTCGGCCAACCCACCCGCGCCGAGCAGGCGCAGGTATGTCAGCTGGTTCTGCAGCGGGGGCCGGTCCCGGCGCATGGAACTCGCCAGCGATTCCCGGTCCCCGATACCCAGGCTGACCCGGGTGCCGAACTCGCGCCGCAGATAGACGGCCTGGGTGTAATGGTCCCGGTGCACGTGCGTGACCAGGATCCGGCGCACGTCCCCGGCGGAACAGCCGATCGCGTCCAGGCCCTCGTCGAGCACGGCGCGCGCCCCGGCGATCGCCCACCCGGAGTCGATGAGGACCAGGTCGCCTCCGTGGACCAGCGCGTAGACGTTGACCGCGCGCAACCCGTCGTTAGGGAGCGGGAGCGGGATCCGGTAGACGCCGGGCGTGATCTCGAACGTGCCGGGCTCAGTCCAGCTGTCCCGGGTGGAGGTATCAGGTTGCACGCGGTGAATTCTCCCTGGCCGCAGTCGCCGCAGCCAACTGGCGGCCGAAAGCCCGCAGGAGCAGACGATGCAGAGCGGCAATCACCGGCGGCCTTCTCGCCGAGGCTGGCCTGTCCCCCGGCGGAACAGCCTGGACGGCCACCAAAGGCACCGCAAAACTGGCCACCGAGATCGGGAGACGCTGGGCCAGAAGACCGCGCCCTTAACTAGCGCCGGCGCCGGTGGCCGGCGCCCCGGCATGCCGTCCGCAGCCGAGATCGTCGGTCGTCCATCGAGATGGTGTTCCGCTCGCTGACCGCCGGAGCCAGCGCGCAAGCCAACAACCAGGAGCTATCTCAGCGGCTGGTACCCGCCGCGGAGGCGGCCAGCGCGCTGCTCGCCGGGAACAACGCGGAGTCGAATTCGCTGCGCAACTACGTCAGTACCGGGCGGCCTGCGGCCCTCCGGGCGTTCAGGCAAGCGGTCGCCCAGATGCCTAGGGAGCAGGCCCGGGTAGCTGCACTGGTCCGCGGCTACCCGCGCATGCCAGGTCTTATCGCGGCGGAGCGGGCGGCGCTCCGGGCGTGGCTGGTCCGGATAGCGGGGCCGCAGCTCGCGGCGACGGCCCGAGGAGACTTCGGCCGCGCGCGCAACCTGCAGGGCGATATTGCACAGACCCGCCCGTACTCTCTAGCGGCGCGCACCCGGATCGCAGCGCTGCAGGCGCAGATCATCAGCGCACAGGCCAGCGTCGTTGCGAAACAGCCCGCCGCCCAGCGCTGCTTCCTCATAGCCCTGGCCGTCGTCTGCGGGGTCGTGGCCGTGATCGCTGCCGGTAGCGTGGCGGCCGTGCGCAGGTGGCTGCTGCGGCCGTTCGCGGCGCTGCGCCAGGCGGCCGAGTCTGTCGCGGCCGGCCAGTACGACACCCCTGTCCCCGCCGTCGGCCCGGCCGAGCTCGCGGAACTGGGCCGAGCCACCGAACGGATGCGGACCCGGCTGGTCACGGCCCTGGCCGAGGCGGAAGAAGCCGAGAGCAGGCTCCGGATCATGAACTCAACCCTGGAAGGACAGGTGGAGCAGCGCACCGCTTACCTCGAGGTGGCCAACAAGAACCTGGCCGCCTTCACCTACACCGTCGCCCACGACCTGCGCACCCCGCTCCGGGCCATGGGTGGGTTCGCGGAAATCCTGGCCGAGGAGTACGGCGACCCTCTCGGCGATACAGGCCGCAGCTACGCCGGGCGCATCCAGGCCGCCGCCGAGCACATGGACGCCGTGCTCGACAGCCTCTCCCACCTGTCCTGGGTGTCCCAGGCCGACATTAACCCCCAGGATGTCGACCTCAGCGCCGATGTCACCGCCGTCTGCGATCAGCTCCGGGCCCGCGACCCCGACCACCAGGTCCGGGTGACCATCGAAGACGGCATCCGGGTCACCGCAGACCCCGGCCTGATCCGGATGGCGCTGAGCAACCTGCTCGCAAACGCCTGGAAGTACACCGCCGGACGCGACGACGCCACCATCGAATTCGCCACCATCCCCGCCACCGGAGCTTCCATCTGCTGCTACGTGCGCGACAACGGCGCAGGCTTCGACCCCGTTTACATCGACAAGCTGTTCCAGCCCTTCCAGCAGCTCCACGGCGCCGCCGAGTACGGCGGCGCTGGACTCGGCACCGGCCTGGCCGCCGTCCGGCGCATCATTGAACGACACGGCGGGCAGATCTGGGCCGAAGGCGCCGTGGGCCGGGGGGCCACCTTCTACCTCACCTTCGGCGTCAAGGACACATCGGTAAACAGCGAAGCGAGCCTGCTCATCGGGGGCAGCCAGGACGACGAAGCGCACCCCGAACTGTCAGGTGCCGCCCAAGCAGGCACAGGCTAGTGCTTCGCTGGGCGGGCCTCGGGGAGCGCGGTGAGCTTGTCCGGGTTGCGGATCGCGTCCAGGGCGGTGATCCGGCCCCGGTCCACGGTGAACGCGACCACGGTCAGCACCCCGCCGCCGTCCCGCACGACCAGGCCGGGGCTGCCGTTGACGCTGGCCATCCGGACCAGGGTGGGCGGCCGGCGCATGAAGGAGAGCAGCCAGCGCGCGACCTCGTCCGCGCCGCGCGCGACCGGGCGGGTCGCGGTGACCTTGCCGCCGCCGTCGGCGCGCCACACCACGCCCGGATCAAGCAGGGCGACCAGGCTTTCCAGGTCGCCACCGGCGCAGGCCGCGGCGAACGCGGTGACCAGTTCCTCCTGCTGCGCCCGGGTGGGCGGGAACCGCGGGCCACCCCCGTCCACGTGCTGCCGGGCCCGGGAGGCGAGCTGCCGCACCGCCGCGGGTGACCGGCCAACCACACCGGCCACCTCGGCAAATGACATCCCGAACACGTCGTGCAGCAGGAACGAGGTCCGCTCCGCGGGCGACAGTCGCTCCAGGACCACGAGCAGCGCCATGCTCACCGACTCATCCAGCGTGACCCGGTCCGCCGGGTCGCTGCCGCCCAAGTCACTGACCAGCGGCTCGGGCAGCCATGGGCCCACGTAGCGCTCCCGCCGCGCCCGCGCGCTGCCCAGCGCGTCCAGCGCCAGCCGGCTGACCGTGGTGGTCAGCCACGCCCCGAGGTCGCGGATCGAGCCCGGGTCCGGCACCCGCCGCAGCCGCAGCCACGCCTCCTGCACGCAGTCCTCCGCCTCGGCCAGCGAGCCGGTCGTCGCATACGCCAGCCGGACCAGTCGCGGGCGCTGCGCCTCGAACGCCTGCGCGAGCTCCTCGGTCCCCTGATCCCGGGAGCGCCCGGTCACCTGTGCCCCGGCTCGCCGCGCGCCGAGACGGCCGGGCTCGCTTCCGCTTCCACCCAGGCCGCGAACGGAATGTGGCCGGTCACCTCGGCCTGACTGGTCGTGAGCGTCCCTGAGCGCAGGGCCCGGCCAATGCGGCCTGGCACCCGTATCGGGATCAGCGCAAGCTGGCGGCCGGTGACCGACCGCCAGGTGCGGGCCAGCGTGCGCAGCTCGGTCACCTCGGGTCCGGCGATGCTGGTTCGCGCCCGCCGGGCTGGCTGCTCCGCGATGTCCGCCACGTACCGGGCGACCTCGGCGGACGCCACCGGCTGCAGCAGCGCGCGCGGCGCCGGCAGCGCGCGCCAGCGGGCCGCGGCGCCGAGGATATTCGCGACGAGCTCGTGGAACTGGGTGGCGCGGACGATGGTCCACGGCACCGGGCCCTGAGCGACCAGGTTCTCCTGGTCGGTCTTGACCCGGTAGTACCCCATCGGCACCTGGTCGCAGCCCACGATCGACACGCACACATGATGACTCACCCCGGCAGCCTGCTCCGCGGCCAGCAACCGCCGGGCGCCCTCGACGAGGACCGCCGCCGCCTTCCGCCCGGCGTTGTTGCTGGCGTCCACGACGACGTCGCAGCCGCGCAGCGCGGGCTCGAGTCCGGCTCCGGTGACCAGGTCCACGCGGTACTCGGGCGCGGAACGGCTGAGCACCCGGACCTCGTGCCCGCGCGAGCGCAGCTGCGCCGCGACGTGGCTGCCCAGCGTGCCCGTTCCTCCTGCAATCGCGATTCTCATGCCCTGGTGACGACGTAACCGGCCAGGGTGTGACATGCCGCAGGCTCAGGAGGACAGGTACCCGCCGGGGCGGCACATCCCTCCCACCCCGCCATCCGGTTATCTTGGCCCGGTGAGCTCGAATGCGGAGCCGGGCGTGGAGCAGCCGGCCGCCATCCTGGACACCGCGGTCATGCGGGCGATGGCCCACCCGGCCCGGCTGGCCCTGCTGGAGCACCTGCGCAACGGCGGGCCGGCCACCGCGACGGAGTGCGCCGGGGTCGTGGGCCTGTCGCCCAGCGCGACCAGTTATCACCTTCGCGCCCTGGCCCGGGCCGGGCTGGTGGAAGCCGCGCCCGGGCGGGGCGACGGCCGGGAACGCCTGTGGCGCATCACCGCGGGACGCTACGCGGTCACCGGGGTCGCGGACCTGGCCCCCGAGGGACGCGAGGCGCTGCGCGCGCTGATGGAATCCCTGCTGGCCTGGGACGAGGTCCGGGTCCGCCGGTACCTGTCCCAGCTCGACGCCGAGCCCCCGGAGTGGCAGGACGCGGCGCTCTTCATGGACTCGACGCTCCAGGTCACCGCGGAAGAGCTGACCGCGCTGAGCCAGGCCGTGTCCGAACTGCTCGAGCCCTACCGCAAGGACCGCCGCGCGGACCTGCCCCCCGGCACCCGCCCGGTCTCCGTCGCCATCCGCGCCCTCCCCAGCTAACCTGCCACTCACCCCTGAACAGCCCAGGCGCGCTGCGGAGCCGGCGCCGCAACGAGGCCGCCAACACGTCGCGGCGCCATTGCGGCCACATAGCCGACTTATCACGCCCAACGTTCGCCGGAAGCGGACAAATTACCCGCCAGGACGCACGTCGGGCGTGATATGTCGCTGGACCGCGTGACCAGAGTGGCCAGAGGTGTGGATGTTACCTGGACGACCTAGCTCGTGATCGCGAGATGCTTGCCAGGTCCAGATGTGAAGGACATACTTCGAAGCATGTCCTTCACATCTCAAGTACGGCGGTCGCCCTGGACCGATGTGTATCTCGCCAGTGGGGCGCGGGCGGTGTCGTCGTGCGGTGACTTCCTGGCCGCGACCGCACTGGTGCTGGGGCTGCAGCAACGTGGGGCGGGCGGGTTCGCGGTGGCCGCGGTGCTGATCGCCGCGGCGGCTCCCGCGGTGCTGCTGGTCCGCTGGACCGGGCGGCTGGCCGATCGGGTGGACAGCCGGCTCCTGCTGGTCGCGACCGGGCTGGTCCAGGCCGCCGTGTGCGTGGCGCTGGCGTTCGCGTCCGGGCCAGTGGAGATCATTGCGCTGGTGGCGGTGCTGGCCGCCGGGCTGGCCGTGACCCAGCCGTGCCTGTCCGCCCTGCTGCCGTCCATGGTCCCGGCCGATGACCTGCCCAAGGCGATGGCGCTCAGCCAGACCGCCGGGTCCCTCGGCTTGATGCTCGCGCCTGCGCTGGGCGGCCTGCTGATGGGCCGGTTCGGGCTGCGGGTCCCGCTGCTCGCCGATGCGGGCAGCTACCTGGCCATCGCCGCCGCCGGCCGCCTGATCCGCACCCGCCGCGGCGTCACCCCCCGCCCCGTCCAGCGCACCCGGAGCGAAGCGGGCCAAGGGGCGCGGGACGGGGCCCGGAGCGAAGCGGACCCCCAGGCCCGGGGCGGGTGGGGGGTGCGGCGGGATCCGCTGGTCTGGTCGGCGATGGTACTGGTCGGCGCGGTGGTGGCCGCGGCCAGCCTGCTGAACGTGGCCGAGGTGTTCTTCATCCGGACCACGCTGCACTCCACGGCCAGCACGTACGGGCTGATGGAGAGCGTGTGGGTCAGCGCCTCGGTGGCGGGCGGCTGGTGGGTGGCGCACCGCCGCCCGTCCGAGGCGGGCGTGGCCCGGCTCCTCCTCGGCTCGCTGACCCTCACCTGCCTGGGCGTGGCCCTGATGGCTACGGTGCCCGCGGTGGGCTGGCTGGCGCCGGTGAGCGTGCTCGGCGGCGTGGGCAACGGCGGGGTCAATGTCGCCGCCGCCGTGCTGCTGGGCCGGCGCGTGCCCGCCGCGATGCGGGGCCGGGCGTTCGCGGTGTTCGGGGCGGTCGCCAACGGGGCCAACGTGGCCGGCCTCCTGCTGGGCGGCGTGCTGCTGGCCGTGGTGCCGGTGCGCGCCATCATCGCCGCGGCCGGCCTGGGCGGCCTGGCGGCCACCGCGGCGTTCGCGCTGCCGGTCCTGCGGGCCACGGCCCGCGAGCAGGCCGGGGCCCGCGAACCGGATCAGGCGAGCAAACCGGACCGGGCGAGCGAACCGGACGGGCAACCGGGCAGGCCGCGCGGGATAGACGACCGCACAGACAGGACGAGGCAGGTCAGCGCGGACCGGCACGCCGAGGCCGCGGGAGCGGGGCGGCCGTTACGATGATCGGGTGCCGCTCCGAGCCATCGACTTCCATGTGCATCTGCCCACCCCCGACTGGCTGGACGTCAGCATGGCGGGTTACGTCGAGGCGGCCGAGGCCTACTTCCGGTCGCCAGTGCAGCGGCAGTCGCTCGAGGAACTGGCCGCGCGCTACCGCGATCTGCGGGTCAAGGCCGTCCTGCTAGCCTGGGACGCCGAGACGGCCACGGGACGCCCCCGGGTCCCCAACGAGACCGTGGCCGCGGCCATCCGCGAGTACCCGGACGCGTTCACCGGGCTGGGCTCGGTCGACCCGCACAAGGGCGAGGCAGCCATAGCCGAGGTGGCGAACATCGCCGCCCTGGGGCTGCGCGGGGTGAAGTTCCACCCGTCGCTGCAGGCCTTCTCCCCGGACGACCCGCAGTACTGGCCGATCTTCGCGGCCTGCGAGCAGCACGGCCTGCTGGCCCTGTTCCATACCGGAACCAGCGGGATCGGAGCCGGGCAGCCCGGCGGGCAGGGCATCCGGCTCGACTACGCCCACCCGCTCAAGCTCGACCCGGTGGCCGCCGCCCATCCCGGGCTGACCATCGTGGCCGCACACTTCGGCTGGCCCTGGCATCTGGACCTGACCGCTATGGCGCTGCACAAGACCAACGTCTACATCGACATCTCGGGCTGGTCGCCGCGGCGCATCCCGGCTGAGGTGATCCGGGAGATGCGCGGCCGGCTGTCCGGGCAGTTCCTGTGGGGCAGCGACTTCCCGTTCCTCAGCCCCGAGCGCTGCCTCACCGAGCTGTCCGGGCTAGATCTCCCCCCGGACATCCTGAACACCGTGCTCCGCGACAACGCCGAGCGGGTCCTCGGCCTGGCCTGACTGGCTCGCGGGCAGCTAGCTGGTCACGGCCGTGGAGGCCGCCCCCGCGTACAGCTGGGTGGCCCGCCAGCAGTACCACGCCACCAGGGTCCGGTACGGGTGATAGGGCTCGCCCAGCAGGTCAAGCTGCTTGGGGGTCGGTGTCGGGATCTGCCAGGCCAGGCCGTAGCCCTTGCGCACGCCGAGATCGCCGGTGGGCCACACGTCCAGGCGGCGGAGCTGGAACATGAGGAAGATCTCTGCGGACCACTTGCCGATCCCGCGGACCGTGGTCAGCCGGGCCACGATCTCCGCATCGCTCTCCCGGGCCAGCCCCCGGGAGTTCAGCACCACCGTGCCGTCCAGGACCTTGGTGGCCAGGTCCTGGACCGAGGCGGCCTTGTTGGCCGACATCCCGGCGGCGCGGAGCGCCTCGGGCGACAGGCTCAGCAGCCGTTCGGGCGTGACCTCGCCGTCCATGGCCTGGACCAGCCGGCCGTGGATGGCCCGGGCCGCGGGGCCGGCCAGCTGCTGGTAGGTGATGGAGGTGACCAGCGCGGCGAAATGCGACTCGGTCGGGCGTGGCAGGTTGGGCAGGCCGGCCTCGGCCACCAGCCGGGCCAGCACCGGGTCGCGCTCGGCCAGGATCCGGGCCGCGGCCCGGACGCCGACTTTGCGCGGTCTGGCCTTGGGCGGGCTGGGCTGGCCTGCACTGGCGTTGTCCGCACTGACCTGGCCCGCACCCGCCTGGACTGTACCCGCCGGAACCTCACTCATCACGCACCGCTTCCCCAGTCGCTCACCAGCCAAATCTAACTGGCGGACCGGGCCCTTCCGCTGGTCAGCCCCGGGCCGGGCAGGTGGCATAGTCGAAGTATGACTATCGCTGGTGACACCCAGGCCGCGCCAGACTCGGGTCCTGCGCGCGGCGGGGCTGAGCCGTGGGCCGGGTCGCTGGAGCGCGTGGACCTCGGCGAGATCCCCTACGACGAGGCCACCGTGGCGATGCGCGGCTGGGTCACCGAACGCCGGGCCGGGCAGGCCGGCGACCGGCTGTTCCTGCTCAGCCATCCACCGGTGATCACGTACGGGCAGCGGACCGATCCGGCCGACCTCCGGCTGGGCCAGCACGACATCCCGGTCCTGCCGGTCGACCGCGGCGGTTACGCCACCTATCACGGACCGGGCCAGCTGGTCGGCTACCTGGTGCTGGACCTCCGGGAGCGGGGTCCCGCCGATGTGGTGCGGTGGCTCGAGTCCGGCCTGGTCCGCGCGCTCGGTGAGCTGGGCTTCACCGCGCAGCGCCGGCCGACCCCGCCTGGCGCATCCAGCCTGGTCGGGGTGTGGACCGCGGACGAGCGCAAGGTCGCGTCGATCGGTATGCGGATCCGCCACGGCATCACCAGCCACGGCTTCGCCCTCAACGTCGACCCGGATCTGCGGGCCTTCGATCAGTTCACGGTGTGCGGCTTGCCGGGCGTGCGGATGACCTCGCTGCGCGAGCTCGCCGCCGAGCAGGGTGTCGCCGCACCGGGCGACCCCGAGGTCCGGGACGCCGTCTTCCGGGCCCTGCGCACCAGCGCCTGAGTAAGCACAGCGCACCAGCGCCTGAGCAACGGGGCCGCCACGCCTCAGCCAGCGTGCGGGCGGGGACGGTTCCCCCGGGGCCGCATGATCAGGGCGGCGACGTAGTAGACGCACGGCACGCCGCCCAGGTTGGCGTAACGGTGCAGGGTGTCCGCCGGGAAGTAGACCGAGTCACCCGCGTGCAGGGTGAAATGCTCGGGCCCGATCGTGAGCTGCAACGTCCCCAATTCGACCAGCACGAACTCGTGCGAGCCCGGGGCGTAGGCCGGGTACGGGCCCGGGTCGGCACCGGGCGGCAGGGTGGTGCGGATCCATTCGAAGTTGACCCCGGGGATCACCGGGGTGAGGATCTCGCGGCGCCACCCGCCGGGCTCGTCGATCACGTCCTGCTGCGCGGCCCGGCGGACGATGACCCGGCTGCCGCCGCCGACGATCAGCTCGCCCAGGGGCACCCCGAGCCCATCGGCGATGCGGGCGAGCACCACGATGGTGGGCGCCTTCCGGCCACGTTCCACGGAGGACAGCATGCTGGCGCTGACCGCGGCGGCCTCCGCCACTTCCTGCAGGGTCAGGCCGCGGTCCCGGCGCAGGGCCTGGATGCGCGCCCCGAGTTCCCCAAGCTGAATCATTTCGCTATAATAGCCGTTATATTTACTATAGTGAATTTCTGTCCGGAGAATCCTGGCTGGCGGTAGGGCGGTCACCAATGCAGGCAGAGCAGGTCCGGGTCCGGCCGGCGAGCGCGGCCGACCTCGGTGCGGTGGCCGGCATCCTCGCGTTCTACGTCACGAACAGCGTCGCCACGTTCGAGGAGGCCCCGCCGGGCGTCCCGCAGTGGCAGCAGCGGCTCGGAGACCTGGCCGAGCGGAAGCTGCCGTTCCTGGTCGCCGAGGCGGGCGGGACGGTCGCCGGATACGCGTACGCCAGCCCGTGGCGGCCCAAGCCCGCGTACCGGCACACGGTCGAGGACTCGGTCTACCTGGCGCCGGGGCAGCGGGGGCGCGGGCTGGGCCGGCTGCTGCTGGACTCACTGCTCACCGGGTGTGCGGACGCGGGTGCGCGGCAGGTCATCGCGGTGATCGCCGACTCCGGGGACCCCGCCTCGGTGGCCCTGCACCGGGCCTGCGGTTTCGCGGACGCGGGCCGGCTGAGCCAGGTCGGTTACAAGCACGGCCGGTGGATCGACACGGTGCTGCTGCAGCGCGGGCTCCAGCCGGGGACTACGGTCGCGGGGTGACCGCGTCCCGCTTCGTCGTGCAACTGCACGACGCGACCACGCTGCATTTCGATCTGCGGCTGCGGTTCGGCGACGTGCTCCGCTCGTGGGCGGTCCCCCGCGGCCCGTCGCTCGACCCGGCCGTCCGGCGGCTCGCGGTCCCGGTCGAGGATCACTCCCTGGACGCGGGTGATTTCGAGGGCGTGCATGAGGGTCAGGCGCGGGGCAGCGGGGCAGTGATCATCTGGGATGAGGGCCGGGCCGACATCCGCCGCGAGGAGCCGGGGCACCTGTCCTTCGTCCTGCACGGCCGCAAGCTCGCCGGCGGTTTCGCGCTGACCCGGACCGGGCCGCGGCGCTGGATCCTGGTCAAGGCCCGCGACGACGAGGCCCGGCCCGGCTCGGACATCGTGGCCGAGCAGCCGGCCAGCGTGCGTTCCGGCCGGACCTGGCAAGACCTGACCTGACGCCGCCCTGGACGGCCAGCATCGGCGGGGCTGCTCTGGTCACAGAGTCGTGATCAGGCCGCCGTCGATGGTGAAGTCGGCTCCGGTCACGTTCCCGCTGCGGTCGCTGGCCAGGAACAGAACCAGGTCGGCCACTTCCGCCGGGCGGGTGAACCGGCCGGTCACCATCTGGCGGGCAGCATCGTGTTCGACGTCCTCGGGCCGGGCGCCGGTGGCCGCGCCGACCGTCGCGGCCACCCCGCCCTTCCCCAGCCACAAGTCGGTGGCGACCGGGCCGGGGCTGACCGTGTTGACCCGGATGCCCTTCGGCCCGACCTCCTTGGACAGCGACTTGGAGAAGCTGGCCAGGGCGGCCTTGGCCGCGCTGTAGTCCATGACCCCGGGGTCAGGCAGCCGGGCGTTGACCGAGCAGACGGTGACGATCGCGCCCTGGCCCGCGGTCAGCATCGCAGGCAGCGCGGCCCGGGTCGTGCGGACCGCGGCCATCAGATTCAGCGTGATCGAGGCGTCCCAGTTCTCGTCGGTGATGGACAGGAACCCGCCGGTGCGGGCCGGGGCACTGCCCACGTTGTTGACCAGGATGTCAATCCGGTCCCCGGCCAGCGCGGTCAGCCGGGCCGACCCGGCGGGGTCGGCCAGATCGACGGCGAGCGACTGGACCGGCCCGGTGCGCACCAGTTCGTCCAGTTCGGCGGATGAGCCTCTGGCCCCGGCGATCACCTGTGCCCCGGCGTCAGCCAGCGCGCGCACGATGGCCAGCCCGATCCCCCGGCTCGCGCCGGTCACCACGGCCGTCCGCCCCTTCAGGCCCAAGTCCATGAGTCCGTCCTCTCCCAGTCCATGTACCGACCGTAGACCGGCCCGGCCGCGGCGGGCTTCCATCAACCGGCTAAGTACCCAGCCTGCCTGGTTCCCGCCGGGCCAAGGGGAGCCCAGACTGCTGCGGGAGCAGCCCTTTGCGTCCATGTTCGGGACCGGGTTCAGGAGGACGGCGCGCACGGTAATGACTTGAGCCGGTTGACTGGGCCAGGCATGGGCCGCCCGGCGTACATTCCTGACATGCGTGCCGCAGGGGTGACCCAGCTTGGCGGTCCAGTCATGCTCCTGGAGCTGCCTGGTCCCGGCCAGCCGGGACCAGGTGAGGTGCTGCTCGACGTGCGCGCGAGCGGGGCGGGTAACTGGGACGAGTTCGTCCGCACCGGCGGCTGGGACACCGGGACCCGGCCGCCGATGGCGCTCGGCGTCGAGGCGGCCGGGTGGGTGGCCGCCGTCGGGGATGGGGTGGACGGGATCGCGCCGGGCGACGCGGTGACCACGCATTCGCTGCCGCTGCGCGGACAGGGCAGCTGGGCGGAGCAGCACCTCGCGGCCGCGGAGCACGTCGCCCCGGTCCCGCCGGGCGTGTCCTGGGACGCCGCCGCGGCCCTGCCGGTGCCCGGGCTCACGGCCAGCCAGGCCCTGGCCGGGCTGGCCATCCAGCCCGGCCAGGTCGTGCTGGTGAACGGTGCGGGCGGGGTGACCGGGGGCCTGCTCGTCCAGCTCGCCGCACACCTGGGGGGGCGGGTGATCGCCACCGCGGGACCGGGCAGCGAGCTCCGGGTCCGCGCGCAGGGGGCGGCTACCGTCCTCGATTACCATGATCCGGACTGGCCCCGGCAGGTCAGGTCGCTGACCGGGGGCGGCGCCGATGCCGCGGTGAACGCGGCCCCGTCTGGCGCCGGCGCCGCGATGCTGGCGGTCCGCGACGGCGGCCGGCTGGCCATGATCACGGGCGAGCCGCCGGACGCCAGCCGCGGGGTCGCCGTGACCTCCATGGTGGTGGTGCCGGACGGTCCCCGGCTGCGCGTGCTCACCGGGTTGCTCGGCCAGGGCGCGATCAGCATCACCGTGGGCGGCTGGTACCCGCTCGAGCAGGCCGGTACCGCGCTGGCCCAGGCCCGGCAGGGCCTGCACGGCGCGGCGCTGGTCATCCGGCCCGGCGCCCAGGAAGGCGCCGGGCCATGATGCTGACCGGCGACCCGACAGCGGCTGGCGCACGGTCGCCGACGGGTGCCTGGCTCGGCAGGCAGGACCTCGAGCGCCGCGGCCCGCCGACCGGTCCGGCGGCCGCCCGCCGTGGTGGTTTTCGTTGCGGAAAAAACAGGGCAAGTCCCCGGGGGACATGATGATGGTGCGGACCATGTGATGAGCACTCCCGCAGCCGCGGCCGGTGGCGACGACGGGCTGGTCCTGGCCAGCGCCCGGGGGCGCTGGGTACTGCTCGCGACGGTGCTGGGGTCGGCGGTCGCGTCGATCGACGCGACCGTGGTCGGCATCGCGCTGCCCGCCATCGGCCGCGACTTCCACGTCGGACTGGAGGCCCTGCAGTGGGTGGTGACGGCCTACACGATGACACTGGCCGGGCTGCTGCTCCTGGCCGGGTCGCTGGGCGACAAATATGGCCGCAAGAAGGTCTTCCTGATCGGGACGGTCTGGTTCGCGGTGGCGTCCCTGCTGTGCGCGGTCGCACCGAACTCGACGTTCCTGATCCTGGCCCGGGCCCTGCAGGGAGTCGGCGCGGCGTTGCTGACCCCGGGCAGCCTGGCCATCCTGGAAGCGGTGTTCCGGCCCGACGACCGCGGCAAGGCCATCGGGGCGTGGTCGGGGTACGCCGGGGTGGGCACGGCGATCGGCCCGTTCATCGGCGGCTACCTGGTCCAGGCGGTGTCCTGGCGGCTGATCTTCGTGATCAACCTGCCGCTGGCCGCCCTGGTGGTCGCGGTGAGCCTGAGGCACGTCCCGGAGTCCCGTGACCCGCAGGCCACCGGGCGGATCGACGTGCTGGGCGGCACGCTGGTCACCCTGGGCCTGGTCGCGCTGACCTACGGGCTGATCGAGGGCCCGGGCGGCCACTGGTTCAACCCGGCGGTGCTGGCCGCGCTGATCGCCGGGGCGGTGCTGCTCGGCGCGTTCGTGGTCCAGGAACTCCGGAGCAAGGAGCCGATGCTGCCCCTCAACCTGTTCGCCTCGACCCAGTTCACCGCCACCAACGCGATCACGTTCGTGGTCTACGGCGGCATCGGCGGGGCGCTGTTCCTGCTGCCCATCCAGCTGCAGCAGGTCTCCGGGTACACCGCGCTGGAGGCGGGCATCTCGCTGCTCCCGGTCACCGTGATCACGCTGGCCCTGTCGCGCCGCTCCGGTGCCCTGGCCACGCGGATCGGCCCCCGGCTGCAGATGAGCGTGGGCCCGGTGCTGGTCGGCGTCGGCCTGGCCCTGTTCACCCGGATCACCGCATCCGGCGACTACGTCACCGAGGTGCTGCCGGCCGTGCTGGTGTTCGGCTTCGGCCTGGCCGTGACCGTGGCCCCGCTGACGTCCACCGTGCTGGACGCGGTGCCCGCGGAACACGCGGGCATTGCGTCGGCGGTCAATAACGACGTGGCCCGGGCGGCGGCGCTCATCGCCGTGGCCCTGCTGCCCGCGGCGGGCGGGATCACCGGCGACGCCTACCTGCACAAGGGCGTGTTCTCGGCCGGGTTCCACACCGCGTCGCTCATCTCGGGCGCGCTGTGCGTGGCCGGCGGCGTGCTGGCCGTCTTCACCATCCGTAACCCGGTCCGGGCCGGGGCGGGCCGGCAGGCCGCGCCGGTCCACTGCGCTCTCGACGCCCCGCCGGCGGCGGTCACGAGCTAGCCGCCGGCAACGCAGCGGTCAGGGGTGCAGCACCGCCTTGATCACGCCGTCGGCGCGCTGGTCGAACGCCTGGTACAGGGCCGGGGCGTCGTCCAGGCGGCCGTGGTGGGTGACGATCGCGGCGGGCCGGGCCCGGCTGGACAGGATCATGTCACGCAGCAGCACCGTGTAGCGCCGGTCGTGGGTGCGGCCGAAACCGACGGACACCCCCTTGCCGAAGAACGTGGCCCAGGGCACCGTGAGGTGACCATGGGCGTGCCCCGCAGGCGCCGGGTGCAGGTCCTTTTCCGCGTACACGCCGATGATGCCGGCGTGCCCGGTGGGGTTGACCAGCCGGGCCAGGTCCCCGATCACCTGCGCCGGGTTCTCGTGGTCCGGGTGCCCCTGCGATACCGCGGCGCGGTCCCGGGCCTGGAAGCCCACCGCGTCGATGACGATGTCCACCCCGTTCATCGGCTCCTCGCCGATCGGCAGCCCGTGGGAATGGCGCAGCCCGCGGATCTGGTCCACCGGGTCCCCTATCAGGAAATCCACCGGGACGGCGCCGAGCCGGGCCGCCATCGCCAGCCGCTCCGGCACGTAGTCCACCACGTAGACCACGTCCGCGCCCCTGAGCAGGCAGCTGTACGCGGAGAGCAGGCCGATGGTGCCCGCGCCGAACACCGCCGCGGTGCAGCCGGGGTAGACCCGGGCCAGCTCGGTCGCGTGCCAGCCGGTCACGAACGCGTCGGCCAGCAGCACCAGGGCGTCCTCGAGGTTGTCACCCGGCTCGCCGGGTACCGGGATGCAGTTGGCGTCGGCGTAGGGAACCCGGAGCAGCTCGGCCTGGGCGCCGCGGTACGGGCCCATCCCGGCGTACCCGTACGCCGCGCCGAACCCGCCGGGGCGGACTCGGAGGCAGGCCGCAGACAGGCCCCGGGCGCAGTTGACGCACAGGCCGCAGTACAGGTGGGTCGGGATCACCACCCGGTCGCCGGGCGCGACCAGCTCGACCGCGGAACCGGCCTGCTCGACCACGCCCAGCGGCTCGTGCCCCAAGACCAGCCCGGGCTCGGCCCCGGTCCGGCCGTCGTACATGTGCAGGTCGGTGCCGCAGATAGCACTGGACGTCACGCGGAGCACGACATCGGCAGGTTCTTCCAGGACTGCGTCGGGCACCTCGCGCACCTCGACGGTGCGGGTGCCGGCGAAAACCACAGCTTTCATGATCGGGTCTCCTTCGGCACCTCAAGATCGGTGTGCTCGACGCCGGGGAACTGGACGCCGGTGAGCTCGGCGCAGGCCGCGAGCAGCTGGTCCTGCACCGAAGGGCTGGTCGCGGCGGGATGGACCGGGCGCGGGCGCTGGTGGTAGAAGTACTGGCCGGTCACGGTGGCCCCGGGATCGTTGCTGACCGCCAGCCAGGCCTGGGTTACCGGGGCCTGGGACATGTCGTCCGGGGCGCCCGGGCCGCCCATCCTGGTCGGCACCCAGCCCGGCTCCAGGGCGTTGCTGAGCACGTCGGGCCAGAGCCGGGCCACCGCGAACGCCAGCACCACGTCGAACAGCTTGGAGTCCGCGTAAGCCTGCGAACCGTTCCAATGACGGCCGACCCACTGCAGGTCAGTCAGATCCGGCTGGCCACCCCGGTGCATGCCGGAGCTCAGGTACACGAGCCGGTCCGGCCGGGTCATCAGCGCGGTGAGCAGGTAGGGGGCCAGGACGTTGATGGCGAACACGTGGCTGAGGCCATCGGCGGTCTGGATCCGGTGCGGCTCCCGGTAACCGACCCCCGCGTTGTGGATCACCGCGTCGTACCGGCCCAGCTCGTTGGCCTGCCCGGCCACCTGCCGCATGCCCGCCAGGCTGGCCAGGTCACCGACGACCACGTGCGCCGCGGCGGGCAGCGCGGCGCGGGCGTCGCCGGCCCGGGCGTCGTTGCGGGCGTGCAGGGTGACCTCATGCCCGTCGCGGGCGAGCAGTTCGCCGGCCATCAGGCCGAGGCCGTCGGACGAGCCGGTGATCAGTACCCGGGCCATGCGCGGTTCCTTTCCGGGGGTCGGGGGGTGTTGGGTGCCGGTGTTCCAGGGGGCCGTGCCCTCACCCCGGGCGGCGGTCCCTACCCAAGGTTGCCCTATGGCTTACTCGCTACGATGTGCAGGCCATGAGCAGCGCACCCGCAACAGCGAGCAGTACCGGCCGGGCGGACGGCGGGACCGCCGCGGTCATCCGCACCGAGGAACTGACCAAGGTCTACCCGGGCACGGACTTCGCCGCCGTGGACCGGCTGAACCTGAACGTCGAGGCCGGGGAGATCTTCGGTTTGCTGGGGCCGAACGGCGCCGGGAAGACCACCACCGCCGGCATCCTTACTACCCGGGTGCTGCCGACCTCGGGCCGGGCCTTCCTGGCCGGGGTGGACGTCGCGGCGCACCCGGCGCTGGCCAAGCAGCTGAGCGGGATCGTGTCCCAGCAGAACACGCTCGACCGCCAGCTGACCGTATGGGAGAACCTGTACTTCCACGGCCGGCTGTTCGGCATGGGCGCCAAGGCGTCCCGGCGGACCGCCGATGAGCTGCTCGAGCAGTTCCAGCTGTCCAGATGGGCCAAGGCCTCGGTGTACGCCCTGTCGGGCGGGATGGCCCAGCGGCTGATGGTGGCGCGGGCCATCTTCCACCGCCCCTCGGTGCTGTTCCTGGACGAGCCCACCGCGGGCCTGGACCCGCAGAGCCGGCTCGCGCTGTGGGACCTGCTCCGCGAGCTGCACGGCGAGGGCCAGACGATCCTGCTCACCACGCACTACATGGAAGAAGCGGACCAGCTCTGCGACCGGGTCGCGATCATGGACCACGGCAAGATCCTGGCCCTGGACACGCCGGCCGCGCTCAAGCAGAGCGTCGGCGCCGACACGGTGGTCACGGTGAAGACGGCGGGCGACACCGGCCGGCTGGCCGAACTGCTCAGCCAGGACGTGGACGGCGTCACCCGGACCCGGCTGGTGGGCGGCTCAGGTGGAGAAGGCACGGTCGAGCTGCACATGCAGGGCAGCGAGCGGCTGGTGCCGCGGATCGTGCTGGCCGCGGAGCGCGGCGGGTTCGACCTCGTGGACCTGTCGATCTCCGAGCCAAGCCTGGAGACCGTGTTCATCAACCTGACCGGCAAGGAGCTGCGGGACTGATGACCACCTCGCTGACCCCGCAGGCGCCCACGCGGCGGATCGGCGGCGGGCCCACCCGGTCGGTGGCCGCCGCGAGCTGGACCGCCCTCGGCGCGCTCATGCTGCGTGACCTGGTGGTCGTGCGCAAGCACTGGTGGGAGTTCGTGCTGCGCACCATCATCCAGCCGTTCCTGCTCTGCTTCGTGTTCCTGTTCGTCTTCCCGAAGATCGGCCAGAGCGTCGGCGGGCACGGCACGGCCGCGGAGTCGGAGTTCGCGACCATTCTGGTGCCCGGCGTGGTCGGCATCTCCATCATGTTCCAGGGGGTGCAGTCCATCGCGCTGAACATGGCGCAGGAATTCGGGTTCACCCGGGAGATCGAGGACCGGGTCCAGGCCCCCTGCCCCATCTGGCTGGTCGCCATGGCCAAAGTGCTCTCGGGCGCGGCCCAGGGCGTGATCTCGGCCATCATCGTGCTGCCCATGGCCTCCGTGGTCCACGCCCCCGGCGTGCACGCGCACCTCTCACTGCACTGGTGGATCATCCTCACGTTCGTGCCGCTGGCCGCCGTCGCCATGGCCGGGCTGGGACTGCTCCTGGGCACCAGCTTCGAGCCACGGAATATCGGGCTGATGTTCGGCTTCATCATCCTGCCGATCACATTCCTGGGCGGCACCTACTACTCCTGGACCAGGCTGGCGCCGGTCTCGGTGGGTGGCTGGCACTGGCTGCAGACCGTCGTGCTGATCAACCCGCTGATCTACGTGAACGAGGGGATGCGGGCCGCGTTCACCGAAGCCCCGCACATGCACCTGTACGTGATCTACCCGGTGGTGACCGGGTTCGCGGTGGTGTTCCTGGCCATCGGTCTGCGGAACTTCCGGCGCCGCGTCCTCTCCTGATCAGCGCCCTTCCCCCGACTACGACGCGGCCTGCCCCCAGCCTTTGACTGACCCTTGACGCGACGTTTCCACGCCATTAAATTACGGTCAAATTTAAGCCTTAAATCAAGGCTCGCACTTCTTCGGTTCCCCCCTCACCGGGAGATGTCATGCGCTCCGCTGCTTGCCTGCGTCCTGTCTCACTTCGGCTCCTGACCACCCTCGTCGCGGCACTGGCCCTGGCCGCGGCGTTACTCGCGGGCACGGCGCACAGCGCCGAGGCCGCGACCCTGCTCTCGCAAGGAAAGACCGCGACCGCCTCGTCGGTCGAGAACGCGTCGTTCCCCGCTTCCGCAGCCGTGGACGGCAACACCGGCACCCGCTGGTCCAGCGCGTTCAGTGACCCGCAGTGGCTGGAGGTGGATCTCGGCGCGACCGCGTCGGTCAGCCAGGTGGTGCTGGAATGGGAGACGGCCTACGCCACCGCGTTCCAGATCCAGACCTCGGCTGACGGCACGAACTGGACCACCATCTACTCCACCACCACCGGCACCGGCGGCACCCAGACCATCAGCCTCACCGGCACCGGACGCTACGTCAGAATGAACGGCACCGCCCGGGCCACCGCCTACGGCTACTCCCTCTGGGAATTCCAGGTCTTCAGCACCTCATCGGGCGGCGGCACCGGCTGCACCGGGCAGTCCAACACGCCGAACTTCGGCCCGAACGTCGACATCTTCGACCCGAGCATGT
>DASQRM010000146.1:0-9888 GCA_035642895.1 Streptosporangiaceae bacterium
GGCCCAGTACACGAAGCCCGAGAAGCCGAAGAAGGCCTTGGCCGGCCGGCCGGCGAGCAGGCCGTGAATCAGCCCGAAGATCCAGGCGGCGTAGGCCGAGGCGTGAATGACCCGCCAGGCCTTCGGCGACATGTTCGCGGCCAGCCGGGCCCGGTAGATGCCCGTCATCATGATCACGATGAACATGTCGGACGCGAGGGTCCCGAGCCCGAGATAGAAAGTCCTGCCCTTATCAAGGAAAGGGATCACGGCGTCGGCAGGCTGCGACCGGCCCGCGATTATCTCAAGCGCAATGTGAATAACAAGGAATGCTATTGCACCGAATCCCATGGCGCGATGCAGTGCCTGGGCCGTAACCCGGGCACTGGGCTTCATGAAAGTGCGGTCAGAGGCGACCAGTCCAATTCCAACTTCTGCGGTCAGCGCAACAAGTGCGAGAACTCCCGCATAGTAAAGCAGGAAATGGTCGGTACCCGCGACGACCGTGTGGCCGGTCGTCGTCGCTGCGGCCGCGGCCGCGATGATCACTGTGCCTATGACGACGGCGTTGAGGATCCACAGCCAAGCGTCTGACCTGGGTCGGGCCACCGCGTAGCCACGCCTCCCGCTCCTAGGAGCGGGGCCGCGTGACCGCCCAGCCGAACCGTCACCCTTCGCCGACACGTTGCCTCCCGGGAGGAGCTGCTCAGCTACCTACCATTGTCTGGCTACTAAAGACTGAATAGCTCTAGCATTGGCAACTTCGCCAACCCCGGGAGATCCCGCTTCTCTACCGGGCTGATGAGGATGCTATCGCGCCGGATTCCGGCTTCGCAACGAAACGATATAGAAACTGACGCAGAGTGCCGTTAGCGCACGTCAGCGGGGGGTTTCGGAAGGCTCCCGCGCGCCTGTGCGCAGACCCTCACGCGGCCCCCGGCGGCCCCGCTCACAACCCCCGCAGCCGGGTCCCCGGAGGCGTGGCCCCGGGCCACCAGAGCGTGGGAGAAAGGCATGAATATGACAAGAATGTCATCAGGGCTGCTCCCCGGACCGCCCCACCCGCCGGCGGGTGGGGCGGAGCGCGCCGGGGCGGGAGGAAAATGGGCTGCGCGCTGCAGGCGGGGCGGTCACCATGAGGGATGCCCTGGTTCCTGAGCGACAGCCTGCCCGAATATGCGGCCACGGTGGGTGGCCTGCTGTCCGAGCGTCCCGCGGAACACACCATCCTGCTCGGGGTCATGGAGACACTGCGGGCCGCCGGGCCGCCCGCCTACGGCGCTAGGGCGCCCCTCTTCGGCTGGTGGCAGGAGCCAGACGGCGAGGTCAGTGCGGCGTTCCTGCACACCCCGCCGTTCCCGGTGGTGCTGACCAGCGTGCCCGGGCCGGATGCCGGGGCGGCCCTGGCCCTGGCCCTGGCCGCCCGGGCCCGCCCGGTCCAGGGAGTGAACGCCGATCCCGAGAGCGCGGAGGCGTTCGCCTGCGCCTGGCACAAGGTAACCGGCGACGCCATCGAGTTGCACATGCGGAACCGGCTGTTCCGGCTCGGCGAGCTGCGCTGGCCTCACCCGCGCCCGGCGGGGCAGGCCCGGGTGGCCGGCCCAGCCGACCGCAGCCTGCTCATCGCCTGGTCGGAGGCGTTCCACCGGGAAGCGCAGTCGGGCCCCGAGGATCTGGTGTCCATGGTGGATGACCGGCTCTCCTACCAGGGCCTGACCCTGTGGGAAGACGCCGGGCAGCCGGTGTCCATGGCCGGGCTGACCCGGATGGCGGCCGGCCAGGTGCGGGTCGGCCCGGTGTACACCCCGCCGGGCCTGCGGGGGAAGGGCTACGCGGGCGCCGTGACCGCCGCCGTGAGCCAGGCGGCCCGGGACGCCGGGGCCGGCCAGGTGCTGCTGTTCACCGACCTGGCCAACCCGACCAGCAACGCCCTCTACCAGCGACTGGGTTACCAGCCCGTGGAGGACCGGGCCGTCTGGTCGTTCCACCGTTCACCGGCGGGCGGGACCTCCGGCTAGCGGGCAGGACCTCCGGCTAGCGGGCAGGACCTCTGGCTAGCGGGCGGGCTGGGGACGGGCGGTCCTCGTTGCGTGCCTTGATCTTGATCTTTGGTGCTCAGAGCGCGGTGGCGACCAGCTCGGCGATCTGCGCGGTGTTCAGGGCGGCTCCCTTGCGCAGGTTGTCGCCGCAGACGAACAGGTCCACCGCGCGCGGGTCGTCCAGGGACCGGCGCACCCGGCCCACCCAGGTCGGGTCGGTGCCCACCACGTCGGCCGGGGTGGGAAACTCGCCGCGTTCCGGGTCGTCGTTGAGCACGACGCCGGGCGCCTCGCTGAGCACCCGCTGCGCGCCGGACCGGGTCACCTCGCGGCCGAAGACCGCGTGCACGGCGACCGAATGGGTGGTGACGACGGGCACCCGGACGCAGGTGGCGGTGACCCGGAGGTCGGGCAGGCCGAGAATCTTGCGGGACTCGTTGCGGACCTTGAGTTCCTCCGAGGACCAGCCGTCTGCCTTCAGCGACCCGGCCCACGGCACCACGTTCAGCGCGAGCGGGGCGGGAAACGGCCCGAAGTCGCCGACTGCGGCGCGCAGGTCCCCGGCCCGCTGCCCAAGCATCCGCGAGCCGGCGGTCTTGTCCAGCTGGGCGTACAACGTGTCGATCCCGGCCTGGCCCGCACCCGAGGCGGCCTGGTAGGAGCTCACCACCATCTCTTCCAGGCCGTAGGCGCGGTGCAGCGCCGCCACCGCGACGATCAGCGAGAGCGTGGTGCAGTTCGGGTTGGCGACGATGCCCTTGGGCCGGTTCGCGGCCTCCTGGGGGTTCACCTCGGGCACCACCAGCGGGACCTCCGGGTCCATCCGGAACGCCCCCGAGTTGTCCACCACGACGGCGCCGCGCTGCGCCGCGATCGGGGCCCACTCCGCGGAGATCTCGTCGGGCACGTCGAACATGGCCACGTCGACGCCGTCGAACACCCCTGGGGCCAGCGCCAGGACCTCGATGTCGGCGCCACGGACCCGCAGGTGCCGGCCGGCCGAGCGGGGCGACGCGATCAGCCGGACCTCACCCCACACGTCGTCGCGGGTGGACAGCAGGTCGAGCATGACCGTGCCGACAGCGCCGGTCGCGCCCACCACGGCGAGCGTCGGCTTGGCCGCCGCGGGGCGGGCGCTCACCGGCCCGTCCCCCCGTACACCACGGCCTCGACCTCGCTGGCGTCCAGGTCGAAGGCCCGGTGCGCGGCGGTGACCGCGACGTCCACGTCCTTCTGGTCCACCACCACCGAGATCCTGATCTCCGAGGTGGAGATCATCTCGATGTTGACCGCGGCGTCGGCGAGCGCGCCGAAGAAGGTGGCACTCACCCCCGGGTGGGAGCGCATGCCCGCCCCGATCAGCGACACCTTGCCGATCCGGTCGTCGTAGAGCAGCGTGTCGAAGCCGATGTCCGGCTGCGCGCCGTTGAGGGCCGCCATCGCCGCCTGCCCGTCGTCACGGGGCAGCGTGAACGAGATGTCGGTGCGGCCGGTGGTGGCGGCGGAGATGTTCTGCACGATCATGTCGATGTTGATGCCGGCCGCGGCCACGATGCGGAAGATCTGCGCGGCCACGCCGACCCGGTCGGGTACGCCGGCCACCGTGATCTTCGCCTCGCTCCGGTCGTGCGCGACTCCGGAGATGATCGCCTGCTCCACCCCGGCCGCCTCCGTTTCCTCGTTGGCTTCGCTGATCGTGGTGCCCGTGCGGTTGCTGAACGACGACCTGACATGGATCGGCATCCCGTAGCGCCGGGCGTACTCGACGCACCGCAACTGGAGGATCTTGGCCCCGCACGCGGCCATCTCCAGCATCTCCTCGTAGCTGATCTAGGGGATCCGGCGGGCGGTGCGGACGATCCGGGGGTCGGCGGTGAACACCCCGTCCACGTCCGTGTAGATCTCGCAGATATCGGCCTCAAGGGCGGCGGCCAGCGCCACCGCGGTGGTGTCGGTGCCGCCCCGGCCCAGCGTGGTGACGTCCTTGCTGTTCTGTGACACGCCCTGGAAGCCGGCCACGATCGGGATGGCCCCGTCGGCCAGCGCGCCGGTGATCCGGCCCGGGGTCACGTCGATGATCCGGGCCTTGCCGTGTGCGGAGTCGGTGATCACCCCGGCCTGGGACCCGGTGAACGAGCGTGCTTCCAGGCCGAGGTTGGCGATCGCCATGGCCAGCAGCGCCATCGAGATCCGCTCGCCCGCGGTGAGCAGCATGTCCAGTTCGCGGCCCGGGGGCAGCGGGCTGACCTGCGCGGCCAGGTCGAGGAGTTCATCGGTAGTGTCACCCATGGCGGAGACCACCACGACGACGGAATGCCCGGCCTTGCGGGTCGCGACGATACGCTGCGCCACCCGCTTGATGCCGTCGGCGTCGGCCACCGAGGATCCACCGTACTTCTGCACGACAAGCGCCACAGGTGAGCCGCTCCTCCCGCTCCGGCTGGCTGGCGGCTTGAGTGTACCTACCCCAGGCTGGAACTCCGGTCTGGTTTTCCCCAGGGGGCCTGGCGGTCAGGCGAGCGTGGACTCCTCGGAGACGTCCAGCATGGCGTGGGCCAGCACCGCGTGCAGGGCCCGCAGCGCGGCGCTGCCGTGCGTCCCCCAGTGGTTGACGTAGGAGTATTGCCACCACCACAGGGCTTCGAGGGACCGGCCGGCCTCATAGTGCTGCAGGCCGTGGATCAGGTCCGCCGCGACCGCGGCCAGGTCGTCAGACAGGCGGAACGCGGTGAGTCCGGTGTCGGAATAAGGGTCGAACAGCTCGGCGTACTCGTCATAGTCGGCCAGCCGCCGCGCCAGGCCCGACCGGAGCGAATCCAGGTCCGGGTCAGCGCCCACGTCGGGTTCCCAGTTGTCGGGGAGGATGACGTCCTTGCTGGCGCCGAGCTGCGCGCCGGCCAGCAGGATCTGCGAGATCTCCAGGAGCAGCAACGGAACCGCCTCGTCGCCTCCCTCACCGTGGGCCAGGGCCGCGACCCCGTCGAGGAAGTCGCGGGCCTGCCCGGCGATCCGGTCGGCCAGCGGGTGCCAGCCCTCGCTCGCGGGTGCGCGCGGTGATCCTTGGTCAGCAGTGCTCATGGGTTCCTCGCAGCCTGGGTACGGTCCTGCGGGTCGCTGGGCCTCGCTCAGGAGTCCCCAGCCTGCCTGTCCTCCGGTCCGGTTTCATGGGACACGCCGCGCCGCCGGAGGCGCGCTGAGCATTGCGGCCCCCAGGTATGCCTGCATGTCGGACTTGGGAGCGCCGCTGGCCACCGGGATCAGACATCGAGCAGCCGCCGTCCCTCGAACGCCCGGCCCAGCGTGACCTCATCCGCGTACTCCAGATCGCCGCCGACGGGCAGCCCGCTGGCCGGCCTGGTCACCCGGAGGCCCAGCGGTTTGAGCAGCCGGGCCAGGTAGGTCGCGGTCGCCTCGCCCTCCAGGTTGGGGTCGGTGGCCAGGATGACCTCGGTCACCGCGCCGTCGGACAGCCGCGCCATCAGCTCCCGGGTGCGCAGGTCGTCCGGGCCGACGCCGTCGATCGGGCTGATCGCTCCGCCGAGCACGTGGTACCGGCCCCGGAACTCGCGGATCTTCTCGATCGTGGCGACGTCCTTGGGCTCCTCGACCACGCAGATGACAGCCGGGTCGCGGCGTGAATCACGGCAGATGCGGCACTCGTCTTCCTCGGCCACGTTGCCGCAGATCCGGCAGAACCGGACCCGCTCGGTGACCTCGACCAGCACCGACGCCAGCCGCCGGACGTCCGTGGCGTCCGTGGCGAGCAGGTAGAACGCGATGCGCTGCGCGCTCTTAGGACCGACGCCCGGCAGCCTGCCGAGTTCGTCGATGAGGCTCTGGACGATCCCTTCGTACACGTGGGCGCTCAGCCGCGCAGGTCGCCGCCGCCGCGCGGCTCGCCGCCGTGGGGCTGGCCAGGGAAGTCCCCGATGCCCGGGATCCCGGGCACGCCGGGCACGTCGCCCGCACCGCCGAGCGCCCCGATGCCGGACGCGAGCGGCCCCATCTTCTCCTGCTGCAGTTCGCCCGCGGCCCGGTTGGCGTCCCGGACCGCCGCGAGGACCAGGTCGGCGACGGTCTGCGCCGTCTCGGCCGGGTCAGAACCGTCGATGGCGGCCGGGCTGATCGTCAGGTCCACCAGGTCGCCCTGCCCGTTGACCTTGGCCTTCACCAGGCCGCCGCCGGCACTGCCCTCGACCACCGTGTCGGCGAGTTCCTGCTGCGCGTTCATGAGCTGGTCCTGCATCTGCTGCGCTGCCGCGAGCAGTTGCTGCATATCGATCTGGCCGCCAGGATCCACTGTGCCCTCACTCGTTACCGTCAGCCCGCACCTTCGCGCGGCGACTCGGACGCCCGCCGTGCCGCCCCGGTCCGGGCCGGTGCACGGGCCTGTCGGTTCGAGCCTAAGGCCTGCGGGACACCCCGGGCGCCTCGCCTCGCGAATGGCGTTGCGCGACCAGGTTCGGTGCCCCAGGAGCCTCGTTGGTCCCATGGCCCACGCCAGTCCCGGAGCCTGTTGATGATCAAACGATCGGTGTCGTTATAGCGACACCGATCCCATGATCACGAACGCGGGGGTGGCCTCAGGGTTCATCGATCTCGGCGATGACGCGGCCGCCGAGTTCGCGCTTGATGAGGTCCATGCCGGTCAGGTCGGGGCTGGCCGGCTGGGCCGGGGCGCTGTCGTGCTGCGCCTCCGCTGACAGGTCCTCCGGTGGCCCGGGGTCCTCCGGGGGAGGCGCAGGCTTCTGCACCGCCGCCGGGGCCCTCGCGCTCAGCTCGTCCGGGCCGCCGTGCGGGCTGCGCGGCGCCCCGGGCGTGCTGGCGAGCTGCGCCGCGGACATGGCCTTGATCCGCAGGTTCACGCCCAGCACGGACGTCAGCGCACCGATCAGCTCGCGGTCACAGCCGCTGCTGGTGAACCCCTTGGCGTCGCCTTCCCGGGGGAACAGGACGGTCAGCACGCCGCCCTCGACCGAGTGCACGGTGGCGTTGCTGAGCAGCATCCAGGCCACCCGGCGCTGGCCCTTGACCGCCTCGAGGATCTCCGGCCAGCGCTGCCGGACGTTGTCGACCTCCGAGGATGCCCCGCCAGCGGAGTGGGCGGCGGACGTCGCGGGGGCAGCCGCCGCTGGCGCGGGCGAGGGGGACACCGGGGCGGCACCGGCCGGGGCGGGCGCTCCGCCCCGGGAGGAAACGGGCGAAGGAGACGAACTGCCCGGAGCGGACGCGGGCGCCGGGGACGGGGACGACGCGGGCGGCGCGGGCCGGGAGGAGGCGGGCCGGTCGGCTCGCTGGGCCGCCTGAGGCTCAGTCTTCGCGGCGGACGGGGCCGACGGAGCCGCGGTCTTGGGCGGAGAGGCGGATGCGGCTGGCGCGGCAGGGGCGCGCGGTGGGGTTGCCGGGGTGGAAGTGGCCGCCGCGTCGGAGGGGGCGGAGGGGACAGCCGGAGCCGAGGCAGCCGGGCTGACCGACGGCGTGACCGACGCGCCTTCGAGCCTGCGCTCCAGCCGCTCCAGCCGGACCAGCAACGCCTTCTCGCCCGAGGCCGCGCCCGGCAGCAGGATCTGGGCGCACATAAGTTCCAGCAGCAACCGGGGCGACGTCGCCCCGCGCATCTGGATCAGGCCCTCGCTGATGATTTCCGCGGCCCGGGTCAGCTCGGCCTGGCCGAACCGGGCCGCCTGCTCCGTCATCCGGTCGAGCCGGTCCGCGGGCATGTCGAGCAGGCCGGTCTGGCCGGCACCCGGCACGGCGGCCAGCACGATCAGGTCGCGGAACCGGTCAAGCAGGTCAGCGGCGAACCGGCGGGGGTCGTGGCCGCCTTCCATCACCCGGTTCACCGCGCGGAACACCGCGGCGCCGTCCTCGTTCGCGAACGCGTCCGCGACCTCGTCCAGGAGGTTCTCGTCGGTGTAGCCGAGCAGGGCGACCGTCCGGTCGTAGCGCAGCCCCTCCTCGCCCGCCCCGGCCAGCAACTGGTCCAGGACGGAGAGGGAATCACGGGCCGACCCGGCGCCCGCGCGGACCACCAGCGGCAGCACCGCGGGCTCGTAGCCGATCTGCTCCGCGCTGAGGATCTCCTCCAGCAGTTCACGCAGGATGGCGGGCGGCACGAGGCGGAACGGGTAGTGGTGGGTGCGCGACCGGATAGTGGCGATAACTTTTTCCGGCTCGGTGGTCGCGAACACGAACTTCAGGTGGGGTGGGGGTTCCTCGACGAGCTTGAGGAGCGCGTTGAACCCTTCCCGGGTCACCATGTGCGCTTCGTCGATGATGTAGATCTTGTAGCGGCCGGAGACCGGTGAGTAGAACGCCCGCTCGCGCAGGTCCCGGGCGTCATCCACGCCACCGTGGGAGGCCGCGTCGATCTCGATCACGTCGAGGCTGCCCGGCCCGCCGGGGGCCAGCGCGAGACACGACTCGCATTTGCCGCACGGGTCCGGGGTCGGTCCTTCCGCGCAGTTCAGCGAGCGGGCCAGGATGCGTGCGCTGGTCGTCTTGCCGCAGCCGCGCGGCCCGCTGAACAGATAGGCGTGATTGACCCGCCCGGTCCGGAGCGCCTGCCGGAGCGGCTCTGTGACGTGGTCCTGGCCTTTGACCTCGGCGAAGGTCGCCGGCCGGTAGCGGCGGTACAACGCCAGGCGCGGCGGGGGGCCACCGGGCCGGTCCAGGTCCACAGGAACGGTGCTAGGCACGTCGCCGGTCATGACCTCACCCTCGCGGTGCCGGAAAGGACCCCCCGCACACCCGCCAGAGCCCGCGTACCCTTGCTGCCTTCCGGCCCTGGGGGAGTTGGCGGGATAAGCGCCGTGCGGGGGGTCGCGGACCAGTCTAGCCACGGCCCGGGGGCGGTCGCGCCGCATCCCGGCTGGCGGGGGGCCGGCCTCCTGGCGTGGCTCGGCATAGCTGGCCACCCGCACCCAGCCACGCCACCCGTATACGGCCACCAGGACCAGCTACCCGCGCCGAGCCACCTCGTCCGTGATGCCGCGTCCGGCGAGTCCGCGCTCCCGGTAAGCTTGCCCGCGGAGGATTCGCCTAGTGGCCTAGGGCGCACGCTTGGAAAGCGTGTTGGGGGCAACCCCTCAGGAGTTCGAATCTCCTATCCTCCGCCATCGTGACCAGCAGGTTTCACAGTGCGAACCCGGCACCGGCCGACCTCAAGGGCACTACCCCAGCTGGTCGCGGCGGCGGGTCAGGTAGGCGGTCTCGGCGGTATTGCCCGCCAGCTCGATGGCCTTGCCGTACGCCGCGCGCGACTTCTGGCTGCGGCCCAGCCGGCGCAGCAGGTCGGCGCGGGTCGCATGGTAGGCGTGATAGCCCGCCAGCTTGTGCTCGAGACGGTCGACGGCCGCCAGCGCCACTTCCGGGCCGTCAAGCTCGGCGACCGCGATGGCCCGGTTGAGGGCGATGATCGGCGAGGGGTCGAGGCGGACGAGCTGGTCGTAGAGGGCGACGACCTGCGACCAGTCGGTGTCACGTACGTCGCGGGCTGAGGTGTGCACGGCGCTGATCGCGGCGAGGATCTGGTAGCGACCCGGCGTCACCCCGGCGGCCAGGCGCTCGCGCACCAGCCGGTGACCCTCGGCGACCAGCGCCGCGTCCCAGGCCCCCCGGTCCTGCTCGCCGAGGGCGACCAGCTCGCCGTTCGCCGAAACCCGGGCGGCGGAGCGGGCCTCGATCAGGAGCATCAGGGCCAGCAGCCCGGTCACCTCGCCGTCGTCTGGCATGAGCGCACGGATCAGGCGGGCGAGCCGGATCGCCTCGGCGGTCAGGCCGGGACGTACGGGATCGGTGTCCGGCCCGGTCGCCAGGTAGCCCTCGTTGAACACGAGGTAGAGGACGGCGAGTACGCCGGCGACGCGGG
>DASQRM010000147.1:0-38780 GCA_035642895.1 Streptosporangiaceae bacterium
GCCCCGGCTCGGCCGGGGTGAGGACGCCCTTGCCGCCGCTCACGTCCAGCGTCCACCAGCCGCCGTGGGCCGGCCGGTCCAGGTCGACCAGCCAGAGGACCGCGGAGAGCTCGATCCCGGGCGGGTAGCCCCGGCCGGCCACGGCCGCGGCCGCGTCCACCACCCGGAGCATCCAGGCCGTCCGCCCGGCCTGGCTCACGTCCGGGTCGGTGGTCAGCCAGGCCACCGGGTCGGCGGGGCCGACGGTGGCCTGGACCGTGCTGGCGATGGAGGAGTGCGAGGCGACAATGCCCCAGATGGCCCGGGTGACCGCGGCCGAACTGGCGATGACCCGTTCCACCAGGAGTTCGTCGTTCCCGTGCTGCCAGCGGTAGGCGAGGAACCCGTCCGGCGCCAGGTAGGCGAAGCGCTGCTCGTCACTGAGCCAGCGGGCCATGGCCGCCTCGTCCCGGGTGTTCGGGCCGCAGTCACGCAGGGCCTGGTGCACGCGGCCGACGGTGGCGAGCACGTCGGTGGCGTCGTGGGGCCCGCACCGGCGCATCCGCGCATGCGCGGATGCGGGCGGTGGCGCCTCTGGTTCCGGGGCCGGCCGGGGCAGGGCCGGGTCCGGGGCGACCAGTGAGCGCAGCGCCCGGGCCGGGATCCTCACCTGGTTCAGCCCGCCCGCGATCTCCCAGCCCAGGGACCGGTACAGCGCGAGGGTGGCGGGATAGAGCGCGGAAATCTGGAAACCACGCTCGCCGATCAGCCCGAGCAGGGCGCGCATGAGGGCCCGCCCGGTGCCGCGCCCGCGTTCCTCGGGCGCCACCGCGACGCTGGCCACCCCGGCCATCGGGACCGGCTGGCCATGCCACCACTGGACCATGTCGTGGTAACGGGCGGCGGCCAGCAGCTGCCCGCCGTCAAACACGCCCAGGTACTGCCGGGCCCCGATGGCCGATTCAGCATTTTCCTGCCAGCGTGTCCGGTCCGGCGGCGCGATCGGCCCGAAGGCCCGGACACTCAGGTCCAGGAGCGCGACGGGGTCGTCAGCGGGACCCAGTTCCCTGATGTCCACGCTCAGCCGAGCTTCTCCATGATGTCGTCAGGCACCGAGTAGTTCGCGTAGACGTCCTGCACGTCGTCGGAGTCCTCCACCGCCTCGATCAGCCGGAAGACCCGCTTGGCCTGCTCCTCGTCCAGCTCCACCTCGACGGTGGGCAGGAATGCCGCCTCGGCCGAGTCGTACTCGATCCCGGCCTGCTGCAGCGAGTTGCGGACCGCGAGGAGGTCGCCCGGCTCGCTGATCACCTCGAGGGACTCGCCCAGGTCGTTGACCTCCTCGGCGCCCGCGTCGAGCACCGCGGTGAGCACGTCGTCCTCGCTGGCCCCGTCGGCCTTGGGCACGATCACCACGCCCTTGCGGTGGAACAGGTAGGACACCGAGCCGGGGTCGGCCATGGACCCGCCGTTCCGGGTGAGCGCGGTCCGCACGTCGGCGGCGGCCCGGTTCCGGTTGTCGGTCAGGCACTCCACGAGCACCGCGACCCCGCCGGGCGCGTACCCCTCGTAGGCGATGTTCTCGTAGGCGGCGCCGCCCGCTTCCAGGCCGGCCCCGCGCCGGATGGCCCGGTCGATGTTCTCGTTCGGTACCGAGCTCTTCTTGGCCTTCTGCACCGCGTCGAACAAGGTGGGGTTACCGGCCGGGTCCGCGCCCCCGGTCCGGGCCGCCACCTCGACGTTCTTGATCAGCTTGGCGAAGAGCTTGCCCCGCCTGGCGTCGATGACCGCCTTCTTGTGCTTGGTCGTGGCCCACTTGGAGTGGCCGCTCATATCCGATCCCTCACCATGTCAACAAACAGCTTGTGCACCCGCAGGTCGCCGGTCAGCTCGGGGTGGAAGGCGGTGGCCAGCGCCGGGCCCTGGCGGACCGCGACGATCCTACCGGTGCCCGGGTCAGCCCCGAGTATCTCGACGTCCGGCCCGGTGTCCTCGACCCACGGTGCCCGGATGAACACGGCCCGCAGCGCCGGCCCGGGCACCCCGGTCATCGGGATATCCGCCTCGAACGAGTCCACCTGACGCCCGAACGCGTTGCGCCGCACGGTCATGTCGATGCCGCCCAGCGTCTCCTGTCCTGTAATGCCGTCCAGCAGCCGGTCGGCCAGCATGATCATGCCGGCGCACGACCCGAAGACGGGCATCCCTCCGCTGATCCGCTTGCGCAGGGGCTCCATCATCTCGAAGATCTCCGAGAGCTTCCACATCGTGGTGGACTCCCCGCCCGGGATGATCAGCGCGTCGACCTGGTCGAGCTCGTCCGGCCGGCGGACCCGCAGCGGCCGGGCCCCGGCCGACTCCAGCGCCCGGAAATGCTCGATCACGTCACCCTGGAGGGAGAGCACGCCCACGGCCGGCCCCCCGGCGGCGGGCCCCCCTGAATCGAGGATGTGGTCGGGCATGGTGGGTCCTTCCGGGCAGCATGGGGCTGCTTTGAGCGTAGCGGTCTGAATGCAACACCCAGAACACGGCGGATCTTCCCCGCCGCCGGTCGCCCCTGCGGTCGTGCGGTGGCGGCCCGGGCGGTCAGCCGCCCTGGGGACCGGCTTCCGCGGCGGGGCCTTCGTCCTCCGGCGGGACAGCGGGGCCAGACCGCGGCCCGGACTCCCCGGCCGCGGCCGGCCCGGGCTGCCGCGGCCCCCGACCCAGATGCCGCTCGACGGCGGCCAGCCTCGTGTCGATCGAGCGCAGCCGGTTGAGGATCTCCGCCATCTGGGCCGGCGCGCCCACGATGCGCACTTCGGGCCCCATCCCAGCCCCGGGGCCGGCCGCCTCCGGCTGGCCGGCTTCCTCCTCACCGGCCTCCTCGCGCGCCCGCCCGCCGAGGACCTGGAGGACCTGCTGGCGGACCCGGTTCAGGTCCCCGCCCAGCTTGACCAGCACCTGGGCCGCCACGCCCTCACCCTCGCGGATGAGGCCGAGCAGGATGTGCTCGGTGCCGATGTAGTCGTGCCCGAGCTGCTGGGACTCGCGCAGGGAGAGCTCGAGCACCTTCTTGGCCCGCGGCGTGAACGGGATATGCCCGGACAGCTCGTGATCACCCCGGCCGATCATCTCCTCGACGTTCTGCCGCACGTCTTCCAGGCTGATTCCGAGGGATTCCAGCACCCTGGCCGCCACGCCCTCGCCCTCGTGAATCAGGCCGAGCAGCAGGTGCTCGGTGCCGATGTAGTCGTGGTTGAGCATCCGGGCCTCTTCCTGGGCCAGGACGATGACCTGGCGGGCCCGCTCAGTGAACTTCTCGAACATCTGCCGCTCCCCTCCCCAGTGGGTGGGTGAAGACGGTGCGTAAAGCCGGGAGCCAGGGTGCCCCGTCAGTGCTGGCCGGATGCCAGCGCGGGACGGGGCAGTCCGCTCAGTCACCAGCCGCGGCTGGCGTAACGGTCAGCGGGGGGCAGGGTGTCGGTGCTGATCCCGACCATGGGCTCACCGAGCCCGCGGGACACCTTGGCCACGACGTCGGGGTCGTCGTGGAAGGTGGTGGCCTTCACGATCGCCGCCGCGCGGGCGGCCGGGTCGCCGGACTTGAAGATCCCCGAACCGACGAAGACCCCCTCGGCGCCCAGCTGCATCATCATCGCCGCGTCCGCGGGGGTGGCGATGCCGCCCGCGGTGAACAGCACGACCGGCAGCTTGCCCAGCCGGGCCACCTCGGCGACCAGATCGTACGGAGCCTGCAGGTCCTTGGCGGCCGCGTAGAGCTCCTCGTCGCGCAGCGTGCCCAGGCCGCGGATGGCGGCGGAGATTGAGCGCATGTGCCGGGTGGCCTCGACCACGTTGCCGGTGCCTGCCTCCCCCTTCGACCTGATCATGGCCGCGCCCTCGGCCAGCCGCCGGAGCGCCTCGCCCAGGTTGGTGGCGCCGCACACGAACGGCACGGTGAAGTCCCACTTGTCCACGTGGTGGGCTTCGTCGGCCGGGGTCAGCACCTCGGACTCGTCGATGTAGTCCACCCCGATGGCCTGGAGGACCTGCGCCTCGGCGAAGTGCCCGATCCGGCACTTGGCCATGACCGGGATGGACACTGCCGCGATGATCCCGTCGATCATGTCGGGGTCGCTCATCCGGGCCACGCCGCCCTGGGCGCGGATGTCAGCCGGGACTCGTTCCAGCGCCATCACCGCGACGGCCCCGGCGTCCTCGGCGATCTTGGCCTGATCCGGCGTTACCACGTCCATGATCACGCCGCCCTTGAGCATGTCCGCCATGCCCCGCTTGACCCGAGCGGTGCCCGTTTGCATGGCTGCGGCCTCCGTCACGGCGGGGCTCGCGGAGCTGGATGCGGTACTGCGTGACACGGTGGACCTCATTCGGATCGGGGAGAGTTGAGTTACGTCCATGGTAGGCGCTCGGTCAGCTGGTCAAATGGGGCATGTCGGAGCCTCCGGCCTCGGCCGTCGCGACGACCAGCGAGTCGTCCATCTCGAAGAAGGCCGGCAGTGGCGCTCCCCCGGCCAGCCCGAGCACCCGGGCCAGCCAGCGGCGCCGCGCCGCCTGGGTCGCGGCGACCGCGTCGTTGTAGAACTTGCGGGCCAGGAACACCTGGTGCGAGGCCGACTCCAGCTCGTCGAGCAGCTCGTCGACGCTGCTCTGGCCGTCCAGGGAGGCCCGGAAATCAGGCTGGCTGAGCACGGCCCGCAGGGCCCGGGTCAGGTCGCTCTCGGCGAGCTCGTCCGGCTCACCCGCCGCCCGCGCGTCGTGCGCCGCACCGGCCAGCAGCAGGCTGGTGGCCGGGTCGAGCAGGCCGCAGGCGGCTAGCTCCAGCGCGACCGAGCTGCGCCGGACCAGCGCCGCGTCGAGCGCAGCCCGGGCCCCGTCCACCCGCGCGTGCAGCCGGTCGAGGCGGCCCGCACGCCAGGACACGTACACCCCCACGAGCACCGCCGCCACGGCGATGAGGATGACGTCGATCAGCATGGGTCACTCACCCCCGGGCTTCTCATGTGGCCACCCCGACCTGACCGGACGCCGCCATCACAGCCTCGTAGACGCGGATCACGTCGCGGGCCACGACCGGCCAGTCATAGGCCCGGACCGCCTCCGAGGCGGCCGCGGACAGCGCGGCCCGCCGCGCCGGGTCATCCAGCAGCCGCGCGGCCGCCTCAGCCAGTGCCGCCGGGTCACCGGTCTCGAACAGCTCGCCCGCCCGGCCGCCCCGCAGCACCTTCCGGAAGGCGTCGAGATCGCTGGCCGCGATGGGCGCCCCGGCCGCCATGGCCTCGGCGAGCACGATGCCGAAGCTCTCCCCGCCGGTATTCGGGGCGCAGAAAACGTCCACCGAGTGATAGACGCGGGCCTTGTCCTCCTCACTGACCTGGCCGGGCAGGATCACCCGGGGGCGCAGCGGCGCGGGAACCTTGGCCAGGACATCGTCGGTGTCACCGGGCCCGGCGACGAGCAGCCGCAGTCCGGGCCGCTGCGCACCCAGCTCGGCGAACGCGCGCAGCAGCACGTCCAGGCCCTTGCGCGGTTCGTCCATCCGGCCCAGGAAGCCGAGCGCGCCACCTTCCCCGGGCCAGCCCGGGAGCGGGCTGGCCTTCTCATACCGGCTGATGGTCACCCCGTTCGGGATCAGCACCGCGTCGCCGCCGATGTGCTCGACCAAGGTGGTGCGCGCGGCCTCGGAGACCGCGATCCACCCGTTGACCTTCTCGAGCGCGGTCCGCAGGGCCGGCCCGGAGGCGTGCATGACCCGGGACCGCGTCGTGGCGGTGTGCACCGTGGCCACGATCGGCCCGTCCGCCACCCAGCAGGCCAGCAGGGACAGGCTGGGCGCGGCCGGCTCGTGCACGTGCAGCACGTCGAACCCGCCCTCCTTGACCCAGCGGCGGACCCGGCTGGCGGACAGGAATCCGAACGCCAGCCGGGCCACCGACCCGTTGTAGGGCACCGGGACGGCCCGGCCGGCGGGCACCACGTAGGCGGGCAGCGGGGTGTCGTCATCGGCGGGCGAGATCACCGAGACGTCGTGGCCCAGGCCGATCAGCGCCTCGGCCAGGTCCCGGATGTGCTGCTGTACCCCACCGGGCACCGCCCAGGTGTAGGGACAGACGATGCCGACTCTCACGGTCCGCCGCCCGGTCCGGCGCTGGCGAGCTCGCCGTTGCCGCGTTCCGCGCGATCCGCGGCGGCCAGCCGCTCCGGGTCGAGATCAGCGACGAAGACCTTCTGCAGCATGTGCCAGTCTTGCGGGTGCGCGCGGATGCCGTCCTCGAAGTCCCGGGCGACCTCCTGGGTCATCGCCGCGATCTTCTCCCGCCGGGTTCCGGACTCCGGCACCGGAACTTCGTTATAGATATGAGCTTTCCAGCCTGGCCCGTCAAACCACAGCGTGGTGGGGAGCAGGGCCGCGCCGGTCTGCACGGCCAGCGCGGCGGGACCCGCCATCATCCGCGCTTTCTCGCCGAAGAACTCCACCTCGATGCCGCGGCCGGTGACGTCCCGGTCCGAGACCAGGCAGACCAGGCCGCCGGCCCGGAGCCGCTGGGCGAGCACGCCGAACCGGCTGTCCCCGCCGCTGGCCGGGAGCACCTCCATGCCGAGCCCTTCGCGGAATTCGAGAAACCGCCGGAACAGGGACTCGGGCTTGAGCCGCTCGGCGACCGTGGTGAACTTGCCCACCCCGCGGCCGATGATCCAGGCCCCGGCCAGCTCGTAATTGCCGGTATGCGGCAGGGCGATGATCACCCCGCGTCCCGCGGCCAGGTTGGCCTGGAGGTTCTCCTCGCCGGTCACGTGCATGTCGGCCTGGATCCGCTGCTGGCCGATCACCGGCAGCCGGAACGCCTCCAGCCAGTAGCGGGCGTAGGAGCGCATGGTCTGCCGGGACAGCGCGCGCAGTTCCTTGCCGGTCACGGACGGGCCGGTGACGCGGAGCAGGTTCGCCTCGAGCATCCGGACCCCGGGCCCCTGCCGGCGCCAGGCGATGTCCGCGCCGAACTGGAAGGCGCCCCGGGCCCAGGATTCCGGTACCCGGCAGACCAGGGCCCAGCCGAGGGCGTACCCGGCGTCGGTCAGCCGGTCCCGTACCGAGGTCACGCCTTATCCTTTCGCGCGCCGCTATCACCAGGATCGCGGGCCGCGGCGCCCGGGCCGACCGCCTTGCGTACCACCAGGACGCGCTGCACGAACGTGACCGTGCTGGCCACCGCGAGTACCCACAGCCCGATGGCCAGCACGAACGGCACGCCCAGCCCGGTGAGCCCGGCCACGATCAGCACCAGGGTCAGCCGCTCCGAGCGCTCGGCCACGCCCACGTCGGCGCGCACGCCTATCCCCTCGGCCCGGGCCCGGGCATACGACACCATCGACCCCGCGACCAGGCAGAACAGTGCCACGCAGGCCAGCACCGGCTGATGGTTGCGGGCCAGGTAGATGGCCAGCCCGCCGAAGACCGCCGAGTCCCCGATCCGGTCCAGGGTCGAATCCAGGAACGCGCCCCACGCCCCCGAGGTCCCTTTGATCCGCGCGAGCAGGCCGTCCAGCATGTCGAACATGGCGAAGCCCCAGCACACCAGGGTCCCGGCGAACAGGTGGCCGGTGGGGAACAGCCAGAGCGCCCCCACGGCCACGCCGACCGTCCCGATCGCCGTGATCATGTTCGGGGTGATGGGGGTGCGCGCCAGTGCCTCGCCGACCGGCCGCAGCAGGCGGGCGAAGAAGGGTCTCAGGGCGTTCAGCATGGCCGTCCGATCCTACTGGCGGAGTGGACAGGAGGGACGATTCCGGCTGGGGGCTTGTGGTCCGGTGTCCAGCAGGTAAAGGCTGGCTGTGAGGCAGCCGAACAGCGTCGTAGGAGGCGAGCTCATGACCGACAGGAGAGGATCGACAGCTACAGGCGGTACAGCAGGGGCCGATCAGCCCGGCAGCGTGCGGAATGTCGCGCTGGTCGGCCACTCCGGATCAGGCAAGACAACTCTGGTTGAGGCTCTTCTAGCGGGTACGGGCGTCATTCCGCGGACCGGCCGGGTCGAAGACGGCACCACGGTTAGTGACTTCGATGAGGTGGAAGTCCGGCAGCAGCGCTCGGTAAACCTGACCCTGGCACCGGTGGTGCATGCCGGGATCAAGATCAACCTCCTCGACACACCAGGGTACGCCGATTTCACCGGCGACCTGCGGGCGGGCTTGCGGGCCGCCGACGCCGCACTGTTCACCGTGCCGGCCACCGACGGGGTGGACGGGCTGACCCGGATGCTGTGGGAGGAGTGTGCCAGCGTCGGGATGCCCCGGGCCGTGGTCATCACCAAGCTGGATCATCAGCGGGCCGACTTCGACGAGGCCCTGCAGGCCTGCCAGGACGCGTTCGGCGACTCCGTCGCGCCGCTCTACCTGCCGGTGACCTCGGGTCCGGGGGCCGTGGCCGGGCTGATCGGCCTGCTGTCCGGGCGGTTTTATGACTACAGCAGCGGCACCCGCACCGAGCGCGACCCCGACGCGGATCAGGCCGACCGGGTCGAGGAGATGCGCAGCGCGCTGATCGAGGGCGTCATCCAGGAGAGCGAAGACGAGACCCTCATGGACCGGTACCTGTCCGGGGAGACCATCGATCCCAAGGTGCTGATCGAGGACCTGGAGAAGGCCGTCGCCCAGGGCAGTTTCTACCCGGTGCTGGCCACGTCGAGCCTGCAGGGCATCGGGCTGGCCGAACTGCTGGAGATCATGACCCAGGCGTTCCCGGCCCCCGCCGAGCATCCCCTGCCCGGCGTGACCACCCTGGACGGCAAGGCGGTCACCGGGCTGTCCTGTGATCCGGACGGGCCGTTGCTGGCCGAGGTGGTCAAGACCACGTCCGACCCGTACGTGGGGCGGATCAGCCTGGTCCGGGTGTTCTCCGGGACGCTGCGGCCCGACGCGGCGGTGCACGTATCCGGGCACGGCCTGGCTGAGCGTGGTCACGCTGACCATGACATGGACGAGCGGATCGGCGCCCTCACCTCGCCGCTGGGCAAGCAGCAGCGCCCGGTGCCGCAGTGCGTGGCCGGGGACATCTGTGCCGTGGCCAAGCTGTCCAGCGCCGAGACCGGCGACACCCTGTCGGACAAAGAGCGCCCGCTGCTGATGGAGCCGTGGTCCATACCCGACCCGCTGCTCCCGGTGGCCATCGCGGCCAAGTCCAAGGCCGACGAGGACAAGATGTCGCAGGCGATCTACCGGCTGGTGGCCGAGGATCCGACGCTGCGGATGGAGAACAACTCCGAAACCCGCCAGCTGGTCCTGTGGTGCATGGGCGAGGCCCATTCCGACCTGCTGCTGGACCGGCTGGGCACCCGGTACGGGGTGGGCGTGGAGACCAAGAGCCTGCGCGTCCCGCTGCGGGAGACGGTGGCCGGGAAGGCCCGGGGGCTGGGCCGCAACGTCAAGCAGACCGGCGGCCACGGCGAGTTCGGGGTGTGCCACATCGAGGTGGAGCCGACCACGTCGGGCACGGGCTTCGAGTTCGTGGACAAGGTCGTGGGAGGCGTGGTGCCCCGGCAGTTCATCCCGTCGGTGGAGAAGGGCGTGCGGGCCCAGCTGGAGCAAGGGGTGATGGCCGGCTACCCGATGGTCGACGTCAAGGTCACCTTGTTCGACGGCAAGGCGCACCCGGTGGACTCGTCGGACATGGCCTTCCAGAAGGCGGGCCGGGCGGCCCTGCGCGACGCCGCGGACAAGGCCAAGGTGCTGCTGCTGGAGCCGGTAGACGAGCTGTCCGTGCTGGTTGTGGACGACTACGTGGGGGCGGTCATGTCCGACCTGTCCTCGCGGCGCGGCCGGGTACTCGGCACCGAGCCGGTAGCCGGCGGCCGCACCCTGGTGAAGGCCGAAGTGCCGCAGCTGGAACTCACCCGGTACGCGATCGACCTGCGCTCGATGTCGCACGGCACCGGCTCGTTCAGCCGCAGCTACCTCCGCTACGAGCCGCTCCCGTCGCACCTGGCCGACAAGGTGGCCGCTATGGCGGACGGCAGCTAGCCAACAGGAGCCAGCCGCACCGTGCGCTGGGGAGGCGAGGCCCGCCGAAGGCGGGTGCTCGCCGACCCGGCGTTCGGCGCGAGCGGCGAGCGGGGGGGTCCAGGGGGGCGCCCCCCGGACCAATACAGCGCTCGGCGCGCAGCGGCGAGCGGGGGGCCCAGGGGGGCGCCCCCCGGACTAGCTGGGCCAGGCGTCCGCGACTAGCTTCCTCGTGTCCCTCAGGAGCTGAGGGAGGACGCGGGTGTGCCCGACCACAGGCATGAAGTTGGTGTCCCCGCCCCACCGGGGCACCACGTGCTGATGCAGGTGCGCCGCGATGCCCGCGCCCGCCACCGACCCCATGTTCATGCCGATGTTGAAGCCCTGCGCGCCCGAGGCGGTGCGCAGCGCGGTCATGGCCTGCTTGGTGAAGGCGGCCAGCTCCGCGGTCTCCGCCTCGTCCAGGTCGGTGTAGTCGGCCACGTGCCGGTAGGGCAGCACCATCAGGTGCCCCGCGTTGTAGGGGTACAGGTTGAGGATGCTGTAGACCAGCTGGCCGCGGGCCACGATCAGGCCGTCCTCGTCGCTGAGTGAGGGGATCCGGCAGAACGGGCAGCCGTCGCCCTCCTGGCCGGCCGGCTTGTTCTCGCCCTTGATGTAGGCCATCCGGTGCGGCATCCAGAGCCGGGCGAAGCCGTCGGGTATCCCGGTCCCGTCCTGCACCTCGGGCGCCGGCATCTCGGGCGCCGGCATCTCGGGCGCGGCTGGTTCGGTCATGGAGCTGCTCAGACCTGGATGCGCTTCTCGACCGCGCCGGCGATCTCGGCGATGGCGTCGGCGATCGGGACGCCGTTGCGCTGCTCGCCGTCGCGGAAGCGGAACGAGACCGCGCCCTGGGCCACATCCTCGTCCCCGGCCAGCAGCATGTACGGCACCTTCTGCCGCTGCGCGTTCCTGATCTTCTTCTGCATCCGGTCGTCGCTCGTGTCTACCTCGACCCGGATTCCCTGCTCACGCAGCTGGGCCGCGACCTGCTCCAGGTAGGGCACGTGCCCGTCGGTGATCGGGATACCGACCACCTGGACCGGCGCGAGCCACGGCGGGAAAGCCCCGGCGTAGTGCTCGAGCAGGATGCCGAAGAACCGCTCGATCGACCCGAACAGGGCCCGGTGGATCATGTACGGGCGCTGCCGGGAACCGTCGGGAGCCTGGTACTCGATGCCGAACCGGCCCGGCTCCTGGAAGTCCACCTGCAGGGTGGACAGCTGCCAGCGGCGCCCGATCGCGTCCTTCACGTGCACGTCGATCTTCGGGGCGTAGAACGCGCCCTCACCCTCGGCGACCGTGTACCGCAGGCCCGACGCGTCCAGGGCCGCCTTCAGCGCCGCCTCGGCCGCGTCCCACTCGGCGGGATCGCCGACGAACTTCTCCGGCCGGGTGGACAGCTCGGCCTCGAACTCCGTCAGCCCGAAGTCCCGGAGCAGGCCGACCACGAAGTCCAGCAGCGAGGCCAGCTCGGGGCCCAGCTGCTCGGGAGTGCAGAAGATGTGCGAGTCGTCCTGGGTGAAGCCCCGGGCCCGGGTCAGCCCGTGCACGACGCCGGACTTCTCGTAGCGGTACACGGTGCCGAACTCGAACAGCCGGAGCGGCAGCTCCCGGTAGGACCGCCCGCGCGAGGAGTAGATGAGCACGTGCATGGGGCAGTTCATCGGCTTCATGTAGTACCGGGCCCCGTCCAGTTCCATGGGCGGGAACATGCTCTCGGCGTAGAAGCCGAGGTGCCCGGAGGTCTGGAACAGCTCTTCCTTGGTCAGGTGCGGGGTGTTGACGTACTGGTAACCCGCTTCCTCGTGGCGGCGGCGTGCGTAGTCCTCCATCACCCGGCGGATGATCGCGCCCTTGGGGTGGAAGACCGGCAGCCCGGAGCCAATCTCGGTCGGGAAGGAGAACAGGTCCAGCTCCGCACCCAGCCGCCGGTGATCGCGGCGCTCCGCCTCGGCGAGCAGCTTCAGGTACTCGTCCTGCGCCTCGCGGGACTCCCAGGCGGTGCCGTAGATCCGCTGCAGCTGCGGGTTCTTCTCACTGCCCCGCCAGTAGGCGCCACTGGAACGCATCACCTTGAACGCCGGGATCTGCCGGGTGGTGGGCACGTGCGGCCCGCGGCACAGGTCCTTCCAGCATTCCTGGCCGGTGGCCGGGTCCAGGTTGTCGTAGATGGTCAGCTGGCTGCCGCCGACCTCGACGGCCTCCTCGACACTGACCTCCGACGGTGCGGTCGGGGATCCCGCATCGGGCGCGGCTGCGCCGCCTTTGAGCCCGATCAGCTCGAGCTTGTAAGGCTCGCCCGCCAGTTCCTTGCGAGCCTGCTCGTCGCTGACCTCGCGGCGGGAGAAGCGCTGGCCCTGCTTCACGATCTGGCGCATCCGCTGCTCGATGGCCTTGAGGTCCTCGGGGCTGAACGGGGCCGCCACGTCGAAGTCATAGTAGAAGCCGTTTTCCACCGGCGGCCCGATGCCGAGCTTGGCCTCGGGGAACAACCCCTGGACGGCCTGGGCCATCACGTGCGCGGTGGAGTGCCGCATGATCGCCCGGCCGTCGTCGCTGCCCACCTCGACCGGCTCGACGGCGTCGCCGCCGGCCAGCGGTGTGGCCAGGTCGCGCAGTTCGCCGTTGATCCGGGCCGCGATCACCGTGGACCTGGGGCCGGCCGCGGGCCCGGCGGACTGGAGCGCGTCGCCGGCCGTAGTGCCCGCGTCCACCACGTGCTCGCGTCCGGCGAGGGTGATGTGAAGCTGCTGGGCCGACACGGCGGGCTCCCTGCTTAGAGATCGGGTGAACGGGGCCAGTAGCCCCAACTTCCGATGCTATCGAGCCGCAGACGCGGCCGCGTCTTGATATCCGCTGAGGACGTTGGCGGTGGGGTACCTCGCCGGGGAGGCCAGGATCTCGCGCGGAAGGCCAGGATGGCGGCCATAGTCAGCGGGTGCCGGGGACGGCGCGGCTGGCGAAGGACCCAGGGGGGTATGAGCAGCTCCGGCGCTGCCCCGGACGCGGCAGGTCAGCGGACGGTGACCAGGGAGCCGTAGGTCAGGTAGGGCCACACGAAGTGGGCCTGGGCGTACGGGAGCTCGACGCAGCCGAGGCTCTGCGGGGCGCCGTAGAAGCCGCGGGGGAAGTAGTGCACCGCGTCACCGCCGTTGAAGTAGGCCACCCAGGCGACCGGGTCGGCGTAATGCGACCCGTCCGGGTTGGTGCCCCGCATGATCTGGAACGCGTAGCGCTGGTAGACCGGGAACGTACCGTCCGCGGTCGGCGCGGCCGGGATGCCGGTGTTGGCCAGCGTGTGCAGGACGACCCGCCCGTTGTGCCACACGGTCAGCGTCTCCGGGCTGGCCTTGCTGGCCAGCGCGTAGGTGTAGCCGCTGGGGTTGGCCTTGCCCGCCGCGGCGGCCCGGACCACATCCCCCCAGAGGGCGGGCGTCATGACGCCGGTCATGGTGAGGCCGTGGTTGGACTGGAAGGCCCGGATCGCCCCTTGCATGATCAGGCTGGACTGGCCGCCCCAGAAGCTGGTCAGGATGGACGGGTAACCCTTCTTCCAGGTGAAGGACCCGGCCGGCGGCGAGTACATGGCGGCCAGCTCGGTCGGCATGTTGTCGGGCTGGAAGGCGGTGGGGTTCTGCGGCTTCCACTTGAGCGGCAGGTAGCCCAGCTGGGCCAGCATCTGCTTGAGCCGCAGGCTGGACCAGTGCTGGGTGGTGAACCGCTCGGTTGTGGTCTTGGCCAGCACCCCGCCCGCGGCGGACCGCAGGCCACTGCCGCCGCCGGCCAGGGTGACGCGCACCCGGGTGCCCGGCCAGAACGGCGTGGCGGGGGTGAACGTCAGCGTGGTGCCCGCCTTCGTCCAGGTGCCGCGGGTGGCAGGGTGCACGGTCGGCATCGGGGAGTTACTGGCCAGCGGCGCGGACAGGGTCACCCGGACCGGGCTAGCACCGTTGGTGCCGGTCACTGCGCCGCCCTGGGTCACGGACACCACGTGCAGTGGCGCGGCCGTCCCGGCCTGGGCGCCGCTGGAATGACGGTCCGAGACGTTGGTCGTGTGCCCGTCGGAGCGGGCCGCGCCAAGCGTGCCGATGGTCACCCCCGCGATCACGAGGACACCCACGCCTGCGGCGGTCAGCAGGGCCACCTTGGTCCGCCGTGAGCCGCCAGCTCCGGTCCCCCCGGCCGCCGCGCCCCCGGAGTCCCCGGAGTCCCCGGACGGGACGCTCGCCGCCTGGGGCTCGCTGGCCTGGGGCTCGCTGGGCTGGGGCTCGCTGCCCGGGGCCTCGCTGGCCTGGGGCTCGCTGGCCTGGGCGGCCGTGCTCTCAGAGGCCGTGTCCGGGGCAGGCCCGTCCTGGGCCGCCCCGTCCGAAGCCGCCCCACCCGCTGGAGTCTGCAAGTTCTGCTCCCTTGCTACCTGTGCCTGCCAAAGGCCCGCAGAGCGCTCACTCGCCCACCGGCCTCCCCGCTGTAACGGATTCCCGACATACCCGGTTCCCGCCTGCCGGCGTGTCCCGTCCCTGCACCGGTCCTATGCGACACAGCGGGCCCCCGAACCGTCCCCAGCGGGTGATATCCCCACCGCGAACATGCCGATCTAGCTGCACAAACGTGGCTTACAGCCACTCTTTGCGACGGAAGATGACATACAGGCCCAAGGAGATACCAACCATGACCACAGTGGAGGTCCAGAAGCCCTCCACCTTGCCGAAACCGGGATATGGCACATTCTGCCCGTAAAAACCGGTGACTGCGGTCGGCACGGCGATGATTGCGGCCCAGCTGGTGACTTGCTTCATGATCACGTTGAGCCGGTTGCCGCGAAGCGTGAGATGCGTCTCCAGGATGGTGGTGACCAGGTCGCGGAGGGATTCGGTCCATTCGGTGGCCCGGAGCACGTGGTCATAGATGTCGTGGAAGTAGGGCAGGATGTCCCCCTCCACCACGTGCAGGTCGCGGCGCAGCAGCGAGTTGAGCACCTCGCGCATGGGCAGCACCACGCGCCGCAGCAGAACCAGGGACTTGCGCAGCTCGTAGGTACGCCGCTGCATCTCCTTGTCCTTGGGGTTGTCGTTGAACAGCTGGTCCTCGAGCGACTCGATCTCGGTGTCCAGCGACTGGACCGCCTCGAAATGGGTGTCCACGACGTAGTCGAGCAGCCCGTAGAGGAGGAAGCCCACCCCGCAGGTGGCCAGGTCGGGTGAGTCGTCCCAGCGGCGGACGACCGCATCGATGTCAAAACCCTTGCTGCGCCGGACGGTGACCAGTGCGCGGTCGGTGACGAACGCATCGACCTCGTCGGTCTCCAGCTCACCGGTGTTCTGATTCAGCTTCACGCCGTAGGAGGTGACGAAGATGTGGGACTCGTAGCGGTCCAGCTTGGCGCGCTGGTGCTCGGCCACCGCGTCCTCGACGGCCAACGGGTGCAGCCCCAGTTCCTCGCTGATCGAGGACAGGTCGTCCGCGGTCGGCTCGCAGAAGTCGAACCAGACGACCGCGGTCGGGTCGGCGAGGTAGTCAGACACTTTGGCGACAGGGAACCCCTCGTCTTCCAGGGTCCCATTGCGGTACATGCGGGTACGCCCCATGGTGGACAAGATACGGCCACCTGCGCGCGTCGCCGCTGCCGGACGGCTGAGCCGCCCCCGCGCCCCGGGCTGCGCCGCTCCGCGCACCCCGGCTGAGCCGCCCCCGCGCCGGGCCGGGCGCGGGCTGGCATGATCGGGCCTATGACGGTTATCAAGATCAATGCGATCACCGTGCCGGCGGACAGCGGTGACGAACTGGCCCGCCGCTTCGCGGCCCGGGCGGGCGCCGTGGACAACCAGGACGGGTTCGAGGGATTCGAGCTGCTCAAGCCCACCGACGAGCGGACCACGTGGCTGGTGGTGACCCGGTGGCGGGACGAGGAGTCCTTCCAGGGGTGGCTGAACTCGCCGGCGTTCGGGCACGGGCACCGTTCGCAGGCCGAGCGCGAAGGCGGCCAGGTCCCGCCGCCGGTCGGGGTGTCCAGCGAGCTGTGGTCCTACGAGCCCGCGGGTGGTTCCGCAGGGCCGCGCGGCTGAGCCAGGTGAGCAGCTGGGCGCCGCCCGGCGGGGTGCCAGCGACCCCCGCCGTCCTGGTTGACGAGGCCCGCCTGGACCAGAACCTGCGGGCGATGGCCAGCCGCGCCGCGGGCCGCGGCCTGGCGCTGCGGCCGCACGCGAAGACACACAAGTCCGTCGAGATCGCCCGGCGCCAGCTCGGGCACGGGGCGGCCGGGATTTCCGTCGCCACCCTGGGCGAAGCCGAGACGTTCGCGGACGCCGGCCTCGCGGAGGTTTTCGTTGCGTATCCGCTCTGGATTGACCGGGACCGGGCGCCCCGGCTGCGGGCGCTCGCGGGCCGGATCCAGCTGATGGCCGGGGTGGATTCGCTGGCCTCGGTACATCAGCTGGCGGAAGCCGTCCGCGGGCACGCCGAGCTGCGCGTCCTGGTCGAAGTGGACTGCGGGCTGCGGCGCAGCGGGGTCGCTCCCGCCGACGCGGGCCGGATCGCGACCGCGGCGGCCCGGGCGGGCCTGGCCGTGGACGGCGTATTCACCTTCCCGGGGCACAGCTACGCGCCGGGCATGCCCGCCCAGGCCGCGGCCGACGAGGCGGCCGCGCTGTCGGCCGCGGCGGACAGCCTGGCCGCCGCGGGGCTGCCGTGCCCCGTACGCAGCGGCGGGTCCACGCCCAGTGCTGGCCCTAGCATCGATGCCGCCCGTGGGCCGGGCAGCGGCACGGTCACCGAGCTGCGGCCCGGGGTGTACGCGTTCAACGACGCCCAGCAGGTCATCCTGGGGAGCTGCACGCTGGACCAGGTGGCGCTGTCCGTGCTGGCCACCGTGGTCAGCACCCCGGCGCCGGACCGGTTCGTTCTCGACGCGGGGGCCAAGGTGCTCGGCTACGACCGCCCGGCGTGGACTCCGGGGCACGGGCGGCTGCCCGCGTTTCCCGAGGCCACGGTCACCGGGCTGTGGGAGCACCACGCTGTGGCCGCCACCGGGTCCGGCCCGCGGCCTGCGGTGGGCGAGCGGGTCGTCGTGATCCCCAACCATGTCTGCACCACGGTCAACCTGGTCAACGAACTGCACGTGGTCCAGGACGGGCAGGTCACCGAGCGCTGGCCGGTGGACGCCCGGGGCCGCAATACCTAGATCGTTAACCGGGAAATGCGGACAGCGGCTGGTTAGGGTGTGCGGATGGGCACCATCGAGGAACTGGAGCGCCGCGTCGAGCAGCTAGAAGACCAGGTCGAGCACGCGCTTCCAGCGAAGATCGACGCCGTGGCCTACTTGCTCAGCGTCGTTCACGAAGAGACCCGGGCTATCCGCCAGACCCTGGATGGCCACAGTCAGATGCTGCAGGAGATCCTGCGCCGGCTGCCTGCCGGCGAAGGCTGACCCCCGTCCCCCGGCTCTAGGAACCCTGCCGGGACAGCCGGTCCGGCTCGGAGTCGGTGGGCTGCGACAGCCCCTCGGCCTGGGTCAGCAGCTCCCCCGCCCGATGGGTCGCGGCGGGCCGGACCAGCACCCAGGCGATACCGACCACCAGCCAGGCGATGGCCACCGACGGCCCCCACCAGGCGACCCCGGTCGGCAGCGGCCAGACGTTCCGGAACAGGGTGTAGCCGAGCACGACGATGCCCAGCACCGGGATCACCAGCTCCCACCGCCGGATGCGGGTGTCCCCGGAGAAGAACACCAGCCGGACCATGCCGATCGTGGCCAGCACGTAGACGACGAGCAGGATCAGCGTGCCGATCGTGCCGCTCTCCAGGAACAGCGTGAACGGGTCGCCGCCCAGCACGAACCAGGTGAAGGCGATGATCACGTAGACGGCCAGCACCACGGCCGCGGCCGCGGTGGTGGGGGTCCGGCGCCGGGGCGAGACGTGGCTGAGCCGGGCGGGCAGCACGCCGTCGCGGCCCATCGCGAACGTGAGCCGGGACGCGCCGACCGTGGACGCGAGTGCACACCCGAAAGCTGAGATCATCGCGCCGGCCGTGATGATCGTGCCGAGCCAGGACGCGACGTAGCTGGTACCGAGGTCACCAATCAGCGAGGTGGAGTTGATGAACGCGGTGACGCCCTTGGCTGAGGTGCCGAAGCCCATCACCTCGACCGCGGTGACCACGACGAAGTAGATGCCGCCGAAGATGGCCACGCCGAGGATGGCCCGCGGGATGTCCCGCCTGGGCCGCCGGGTTTCCTCACCGAGCGTGGACGCGGCCTCGAATCCGGCGAAGGACAGGAAGCCGAACACCACGCCGAGGAAGATCGTGGACAGCGGCACGCCGGACGGAAGGCTGAACACCGCCCAGTCCACGCCGAGCCCGTTCGGGGCACTGTGCCCGGCCAGCTTGGCGAACACGATGACGATCACGATCACGATCAGCAGCACCGTGATGCCCTCGGCGGCCAGGAGTATCCGCGTGCCGCCCCGGGCTGGCGTGATGGCCAGCCACCAGACCAGCACCATCCCGATGGCCCCGAGCAGGAACCCGGACCAGGCCGGCGGGTTGTTCCAGATGCCGATCGCGTCCAGGAAGTTGGCCGCGAACCGGCCGCCCGCCATCGAGGTGACCACGGCGTAGAACGTGTAGGTGCCGGTCAGCGCCCAGCCGGAGACCACTCCGGCCCGCGCGCCGAGGGTCGCGCCCACGAACCCGTACACCGACCCGGAGTGGTGGAAGCGCTGGGTCAGCCGGACGAACGTGTAAGCGACCAGCAGCACCCCGATGAACGCGAGCGCGAACGCGATCGGCACCGCCCGGCCGACGGTCGTCGCCGTGCCCTGCGGGTTGATGCTGGCCGCCATGGAGGGCGCCATCAGGGCCAGCGAGATGCCGATGGCCTCCCAGACGCTCAGGTTGCGGTGCAGCTTCAGCGGCCCGGTCCCGGCCGGCTCGCTCGCTGGCCCGGTCTCGTTGCTCGCGGCCTCGTTGCTGGCAGCCATTGCTCAGCACCTCCCATGGGTGGCCGCCTTGCGGCCTGGCTCGTTAGGGCTCGCCGTGCGGCCCACGCATGGGCTCGTGTGCTGATGATGCTCCAGGCCCGGCACGGGCACAAGATCCTATTTACGGCTTTACCACGGTCCGCTTACGGTTTTCCGCCGGTCCGCCCCGCGTCACCAGTCCCCCATGGCGCCGGCCGCCGGGTGGCCACTGCTTACCGGGAACTCCTGGCTTCGCTTCGAGGCCCGCCAGCCGCAGGGCTGGCTGCCTGGGCGGCCGCGGACCGGCGGAGCGTGCTGAGGGCATCGGCCAGATGCGTGAGGGCGGTACCGGGCAGCGGAGCCCGCAGCAGGCGGTCGAGCTCGCGGTCGAAGACGGGGGCCGCGATGCGCAGGAGTTCCATGCCCTCGGGGGTCAGTTCCACGATCGATGAGCGCCGGTCGGAGGGGTTGGCCCGGCGGGCGCACAGGCCGGCGGACTCGAGGCGGTCGACGGCCTGGCTGGCGCCGCCCACGGTGATCGCAACCGCCCGGGCGATGTCGTGGACCCGGCACAGCGGTGTCGCGTCGATGACGAGCATGGCGTTCAGGCTCGCGAGACCGACGCCGCACTCCTCCTGCAGCCGCGCGTCGATCGCCCCCCACAGGATCGTCTCGAACCTCACCAGGTCATCGAATACCTGCCGCAGATCAGTCACGTCGCCCCCCGTCCTGGGTCACCTGCACAATCTAGCATAGAGCTAACTAGCTTGACAGTAATTAAATTAGAGCTAATCTAAATCTTGCACCGGGCCCGGTCGCCGGGGCACCCGCCCCGGCCCGCCACGATGAAAGGAACGGCAATGACCGCCCAGCAGCGCGACATGGTTGACCAGATCCTCCGCAACGCCCCGTTCGATCTCGGCGGGGACGTCGCCGCCCAGCGCCCCCTCCTCGAGCAGATGCTCACCGCGCAGCCCCTGCCGGCAGACGTCCGCGTGACGCCCGGCGACTTGGGCGGCATCCCCGTGATCTTCATCGACATCGCCGGCGTCGAGCCGCGCGGCACTATCTTCCACATTCACGGCGGCGGCTTCGCGCTTGGCTCCGCAGGGGGATCCGTGGGGCTGGCGTCCAGCCTGGCCCGCAAGACGGGCATGCGCGCCGTGTCGGCCGACTACCGGCTCGCGCCCGAGCACCCCTACCCAGCCGCGCTCCAGGACGTCACGGCCGCCTACCGCGCCCTGGCCGGGCAGGCCGGCAGCGCCGGCCACGTCGTCGTGTCGGGCGAGTCGGCCGGCGGCAACCTCGCCATCGAGCTCCTCATCGCCGGCCAGGCGGAGGGCCTGACGATGCCCGCGGCGGCCCTGCTGCTCTCCCCGATGACCGACCTCACCGTGACCGGCAGCAGCTACACCGGCAAAGCGCACGCCGACCCGGCCATCAGCGCCCAGGCCATCCGCACCCGGGCCGCGGACTACCTGGCCGGCACAGACCCGGCCGACCCCCTGGTCAGCCCCATCTTCGCCGACCTCTCCGGACTCCCGCCGCTGCTGATCAGGCCGGATCACATGAAGTGCTCCTCGACGACGCCACCCGCCTCGCCGTGAAGGCCGCCGCCGACGACGTGGCCGTCATCCTGGACATCACCCCCGGCGTCCCGCACGTCTTCCAGGCCTTCGCCGCCCTCCTCGACGAAGGCGACGCCGCCCTCAACCGCGCCGCCCGATTCATCAGCGACAACACCGCCCAGAAGGCTGCCGCCTGACATGCACGGCATGCAGTTGTCACTCAAACCTCTAGAAGGCCACATGAGCAGGGACCAGCGACTCGCACTGGACGCGATGTTGCGCAAAGCGCCGCAGCCGTTCGGACCGATGCCGGTCGAGCAGATGCGGGAAGGTTTCGCCGCCTCCATGGAGACGTTCCCGATTCTGGCCGGCGTGCGGCGGACACCGACCGAGCTGGCCGGCCGCCCCGCGCGAACCTGGTGGCCAGGACCGGGTTCAGGGCTTTCTCGCTGGACTACCGGCTCGTCCCAGAGCACCCGTTCCCGGCCGGGGCCGACGACGCGCTGAACGCCTACCGCGCACTCCTCGACAGCGGCGAAGACCCATCGGCCATCGCGTTCGCCGGGGACTCCCGCGGCGGCGGCCACGCCGTCACGGCCTGCCTCGCCGCCCGCGACGCGGGCCTCCCGGTGCCCGCCGCGATCGTGGCGTTCTCCCCCCGGGCTCGACTACACCGGGACCGGAAAGAGCATGGGCACCAAGGCGGGCATCGACCCCCTCTTCACCCGCGAGTCCCTGCTGCAATCCCCGCTGTCCACGCGGACCTGACCGGCTTCCCGCCGATCCTGCTCCAGGTCGGCACGAACGAACTGCTCCTCGACGACTCCGTGAGGCTAGCCGAGCGCGCGCGAGATGCGGACGTCGACGTGATCCTCGACATCACAGCCGGGGCGCCGCACGTGTTCCAGGTCTTCGTCGGAACGCTCGACGAGGCGGATCAGGCACTCGGCCGAGCAGCCCTGTTCCTCACCCAGCACCTGGCGGGCAAGCGGGCGGACTAGGCGATCGGTCAGGGCTGGAGGCGGTGCCGATGGTCTCGGAGGTGCCGGCGCCACCTTCGAACGCAGCACGAGGCGCCTGCCTCCCCACAGACCCGGTAGCTACCCGGCCGCTGCCCCGTTTGATATTGTTCTAGAACTCTAGAATTCAGGTGCGGCCAGCCCGCACCCGGTGAAGGCGGTGTGCTGATGAAGGTCTCCGAACGGGTGATCATGGGTGACCCGGGGCCGGCGGGCCGGTTCGGGCCGTTCGGCGGGCGGTTCGTGCCCGAGGCCCTGGTGCCCGCGTGCCAGGAGCTGGAGCGGGAGTTCCGCGCCGCCTGGGCCGACGAGGACTTCCGGGCCGGACTGGACGGCCTGCTCGGTGAGTACGCGGGCCGGCCCACGCCGGTCAGCGGCGCACCGCGGCTGTCGGCCGAACTGGGCGTGCAGGTGCTGTTCAAGCGCGAGGACCTGGCCCACACCGGCAGCCACAAAATCAACAACGTGGCCGGCCAGGCCCTGCTGGCCCGGCGGCTCGGCAAGACCGCGCTGGTCGCGGAGACCGGCGCCGGCCAGCACGGGGTGGCCACCGCCACGATCGCCGCGCACCTGGGCCTGGGCTGCACCGTGTACATGGGCGAACGGGACATGGCCCGGCAGGAACTGAACGTGTTCCGGATGGAGCTGCTCGGCGCCACGGTCCGGCCGGTCTCCTCCGGGTCCCGCACGCTCAAGGACGCCACCACCGAGGCGCTGCGGCACTGGATCACCACCGTGGACTCCACCCACTACTGCGTCGGCTCGGTGCTGGGACCGCACCCGTATCCGTGGCTGGTGCGCGAGTTCCAGCGGGTCATCGGCGAGGAGGCCCGCGCCCAGTGCGCCGCGCGGCCGGACCTGCGGCCGTCCGGGCGGCCGGATGTGGTGGTGGCCTGCGTGGGCGGCGGGTCGAACGCGGCGGGAACGTTCGCGGGGTTCGCGGACACCCCGGCCCGGCTGGTCGGCGTGGAGGCCGCGGGCGGGGCGGCGCTCAGCCACGGGCGGCGCGGCGTGCTGCACGGCTTCCTGTCCTCGTTCCTCCAGGACGAGCACGGCCAGGTCATCGAGGCGGAATCGGTCTCGGCCGGGCTGGACTACCCGGGCGTCGGACCCGAGCACGCCTACCTGGCCGCCCGCGGCCGCGCCGAGTACCACACCGTGACCGACGAGGAGGCGATCGCGGCGGCCGGACTCTGCGCCCGCACCGAGGGCATCCTGGCCGCGCTGGAGTCCGCCCACGCGGTGGCCTGGGTGGCCCGGGCCGCGCGCACCGGGGACCTGCCCGCAGGGACGAGGGTGCTGATCACCATGTCCGGGCGCGGCGACAAAGACGCGGCCACCCTGAAGGAGCTCACCTGCGGAGCCAGGGCATGAGCGGCGTGCAGGCCGTACTGGAGCGGGCCCGCGCGGCCGGGCGGCCGGGCCTGGTCAGCTACGTGACGGCCGGGATCCGGCCTGACTGGACCGACCTGCTCGCCGCGATGATCGAGGCGGGAGCGGACGCGGTCGAGATCGGGCTGCCGTTCTCCGACCCGATGCTCGACGGGCCGGTCATCCAGGAGGCGTCCGGCACCGCGATCAGCCGCGGCGCGAACACCACCGCGATCCTGGCCGAGCTGCGCCAGGCCCGGCCCCCGGCCGGGCGCGACGGTGCGGTGCCGCTGATCGCGATGAGCTACGCCAACCACGCCTATCACCGGGGCATCACGCGCTACTGCGGCGAGCTCGCCGGGGCGGGCTTCAGCGGGACAATCATCCCTGACCTCCCGATCGGGGAGGCCGACGAGTACCTCGCCGCCGCGGCCGGGGCCGGCCTGGACGCCGCCTTGATGGTGACGCCGGCCACGCCGCCGGAGCAGATGCGCGCCATCGCCCGGCGTTCTCGTGGTTTCCTCTACGTGATGAGCGTGATGGCCACCACGGGAAGCACCAACGAGCGTGACGACGAGCGCCGGTGGGCGCTGGCGGCGCGGGCGCTGGGCGTTGCGGATACCCAGCAGGACAGCCCGCCGCCGGTACTGATCGGCGTCGGCATCGACACCCCGGCCCGGGCCGCCGCGGCCGCCCGGCACGCCGACGGGGTTATCGTTGGCTCCGCCTTGATGCGGCGGGTCCTGGACGGCGCGGACGCCGGCGACATCGCGCGCGCGGTCGGCGACCTGCGGGCCGCGATCGACACCGCCCGGTGAACGGCGCGACCGTGAACCGGAGCGCGGAATGAGCAGCGCGAACGCGAACCGGAGCGCGGAGTGAGCAGCGCGAAAGCGAACCCGAGCGCGCCATGACCACTGCGCGGCGGACCGCTGAGGCCCGGCAGCCGAAGTACCTCCGGATCCACGCCGAGCTGCGGGACCGGATCACCAGCGGGCGGTGGCCGGCCGGGACCTCCCTGCCGGCCCAGCGGGACCTGGCCGCCGAGTTCGGGGTCAGCATCATGACGCTGCGCCAGGCGCTCCAGCTGCTGGCCGACGACGGGCTGATCGCCGCCCGGCACGGCAGCGGGACCTACGTGGCGGCCCGGTACGAATACGACCTTGGCCACCTGCGCAGCTTCGCCGCCGACCTGGCCGCCCAGGGCGCCGAGATCCGCACCCGGCTGCTGGCTGCGGAGATCATCACCCCGGCCGACGAGGTCAGTGCCCGGCTGGGCGGCCCCGGCCAGGTGCTGCGGTTGCGCCGGCTCCGGCTGGCCGACGGCCGGCCCCTCATCATGCAGACCTCCTACCTGCCGCTGCCCCTGGCCGACGGCCTCGACCCGTCCGACCTGGCCGAGCGCGGCCTGTACACGGTGCTGGCCGAACACCGGCTGACCGGGCCCGCCGGGTCCGGGCTGGCCGTCACGCGGGCCGCGGAGACCATCACCCCGTGCGTGCTCGGAACGTTCGAGGCGGGTCACCTCGAACGCCCGGCCGGGAGCCCGGCGCTGCTCAGCCACCGGGTCAGCTTCACCGCGGACGGCCTGGCCGTCGTGGACGATCACGCGGTGCTCCCCGGTGACAGCGTCGCGATCACCGTCAACCGGTCCGCCGACCGCCTGGACGTCCACTACTCCCTGCATCCCGGAACACCCCGGCATCCCGGCCCCTGAGTCGCCTGCCGCCGCGGCCGGGTTGCGCACCGGGACCCAGTGCTTAAGGCCGCGGCGGCATCACCCGGCGGGCCACCTCGCCGAGTACGTCCGGCCACGCGCCCGCGAAGTCGTCGCGGGCCTGCACCGTGGGGAAACCCTGCTGCACCAGGCGAAGACGGTGGCCGTCTGGCCCGGCCTCGATCGTGACCTCCACCGTGGTGCTGAAGCCCGGGGCGTCGGTGTACACCGCGGTCATGTCGTAGGCCAGCCGGTGCGGCCGCTCGACCGCCGTGATCACCCGCTCTTCCCGGAAGGCAGGGCCGTCCGGCACCTGGAAGGCCACCGACCAGCGCCCGCCGGGTCGCAGATCGAGCTGGGAGCCGGTGACCCAGTCCGGCCGTTGGCTGTCGTACAGCGCGATGAAGGCGTCGAAGATCGCTTCTGGTGGGGCGTCGATGATGCGCTCAACGCCGAGCGCATGCCCGTCGCGCTGGCCTGCCGGTGACTGGTCGCTGTTCACGATGCCTCCTGTTCCTCGGTCCCCGACAGTTCCTCGGTTCCCGAACAGTGCCTCGGTCCTCAAAACCGGTTGGACTCAGCCTGACCAGACAACTCATCGCTGTCCCGGGATCCATGGCGGGGCGCCGGCGGCCCGTCAGCCGGCCCGCAGGCGCCCCGCGCGGCGGGCCGCGTAGGCACCAAGCCCGACCGCGAGACCGGCTCCGATGACCAGGGCGCGGACCAGCGGGCCGGAGCCGGGCGAGCCGAGCGCGCTGGACACCAGCACGGTCATCGGCAGCACCGCGAGCACCGTGCCCCACGCGTACCAGAACACGATGCTCAGCGCCGCCGTGTTGCCCACCGGGGTGTCGGCCCCCACGAAGAGGGCCGGGGAGAAGCTGCCCCGGAAGACGTTGACCAGCGCCCCGCCGACCAGTACCGGGATAGTCACCACGAGCAGGACGAGGGGACGCAGATCGCCTGAGACGAGGCCGGCCACGGCGGCGGGCACTCCCACGGCTGCGAGCAGCACCAGGCATGGCACCGCCGCGTGCCACCAGGCCAGTGATTCATACCGGAAGGGCAGCTGGGCTGACCGGCGCGGGTCGTCCGCATCCAGCCGGGCCCCCTCGCACAGCCACGCCGCGGCCAGGTAGCCGAGGCTGAGCGCGCAGCCGACCAGCACGAGTGACACCGGCCGCCCGTGGCCGGCCACGGCCGCCAGTGCCGCGGCCAGCAGGGCCAGCAGCACCGCGGACACCAGCCGGGCCGGCGACCGGAGCAGCGCGAGCAGGTCGCGCCAGAGCAGCACGAGTTCGCGCCGCCGCGGCGGCGGGAGGTGGAACCGGGCCCGGCGGGTGCCTGCCCCGGTGTACGCGGTCGCGACGCCGCGGGTGTTCATGCTCAGTGCGGCCGCGGACATCGCGCCGAGGGTGCGGGCCCGGGCGCGCAGCGCGGCGGCGGGCACCCCGGCCACGACCCGGTCCGCGCAGGCCAGCGTGGCCAGCGCGGATCCGGCGAGCAGCCCCAGGGCCACCGGCCACCAGGGCGCGGGGTTCCCGGCACCGGCCGGACCGGCCTGCGCGGCCACGGCCATCACCGGCTGAGCCGCCCATCCCCACGGGCCGGACCAGAGCAGCACCGTGGCCACGGCGCCCGGCAGCCGCCCGAGCCCGGCCCATGCGGCCAGGCCGCCGAGCACGACCGCGGCCGCCAGCGCCACCGGGGTAGCTGTGCGGACCTGCCGCCCGGTCCCCGGATACCGCTCGATCAGGCCGGCCACGCCCGTGGCCACCGCGAACAGCAAGCCCATCGACAGCATCGCCGCCCCGGCCAGCCGGAGCACTTCGCCGCCCGAGCCGCCGCCCAGGCCGAGGGCGACCAGGGCCGCGGCGGGCACGATGCCGGCCACGGCACCGACCAGCAGCGCGCCGGCCGCCGCCCAGCGGAACCGGGGCCGTAGCAGCCGCCGCCGGGACACGGGCGTCCCGAGCAGCCAGTCCGCGGTGGCCTGCGGGACCGTGACCGGGCCGCGCCACAGGGCGTCCCGCAGCAGGACCAGGAACACCAGCAGGGCCAGCGCGGTCAGCGCGGCCGGGCCCGCGTGCAGCAGCCGCGGGGCCGCGGCGGTCGCGGGCGGCGGGTGGCGCAGCGCCCGGTAGGTGGTGACGATCAGCGAGCCGCCGTAGCCGACCACGATGATCGCGATCAGGTAGGCCCAGTACGCCGCGCTGGCCGCCTGCTTGCGGCCCCGTCCCCGGCGCAGCTCACGCAGCAGCGAGAAGGTCGCCTCGGTGCTGTCCGGGACGGCAATCGGGTCGCGGGTCACGGTCATCGGAGCACCTTCACCACCCGACCTTCGCCACTGGACCTTTCACCACCGGACCCTCACCACCGGACCCTCACCACGGGGCCGTCACGGCTGGGCCGCCAGCGTCACGTCCGGCGGGCCCTCCGCGGTGACCGCACCGTCGCTGAGCACGATGACGTGGTCGGCCACGGCCGCGGCGAGCTCGGTGTGGTGGGTGGCCAGCAACACCGCGGCGCCGGCCTCCTTCTCAGCGCGCAGCAGGCCGCCCAGCCAGCGCCGGGCGGCGGGATCGAGGCGCTGCTCGGGCTCGTCGAGGACCATCAGCCGCAGCGGCCGGACCAGAACCGTGGCCAGCTGCAGGGCCTGGAGCTGGCCGCTGGACAGGGAACCGGGCAGGGCCCGGGCGTGGCCCTCCAGGCGGCACTCGGCCAGCGCCCGGTCCACCAGGCCGGCCGCCAGGCGGCCCTCGCCGTGCGCCACCGCGACCAGCTGGAGGTGCTCCCGGACGGTCAGGTCCGGGTAGGCGCTGACCATGTCGCCGACCACCGCGATCTCGGTCCGGACCACCGGGTCGTCCTCGGACATCACCCGGCCGCCGTAGCCCACCTGGCCAGTGCTCGGCGTGTCCCGCCCGGCCGCGATGCGAAGCAGCGTCGACTTGCCGGACCCGTTCGCGCCGAGCACGGCGACGCACTGACCGGCGGCCAGCGTGAGATTGAGGGGCTGCAGTGCGACGCGGTCCCCGTAGCGGCGGCTCACCCCAGACACCGTGAGCAGCGGCGCCCGGGCCGGGCGCGGTTCGGGCCCGTTCTCGGGCCCGTTCGAGGGCGCGGGCGGGACCGGCGGGTTCGGCAGCGGCACGGTCAGAGTCCACCACAGTGGCCGCGCGGCCGGCACCCCCCACGCCGCCGGGCTTCCCACGGTTAGAACTCCGCTGAGCGGGCACGTGGCGGCCATGGCTGTACTGAGAGCTATCGCCCGTCCCATGCTGGCTTCGATCTTCATCGTCCAGGGTTACGACACCCTGCGCCAGCCCGAGCGGGTCGCCGCGCGGGCCGACAAGGTGGTGGGCCCGCTCAAGGAGCGCATCTCGGGCCTCCCCGACGACACCGAGCAGCTGGTACGCATCAACGGCGTGGTCCAGCTGGTGGCTGGCTCGCTGCTGGCGATCGGCCGCTTCCCGCGGCTGTCCGCCCTGGCCCTGGCGGCCACGCTGGTGCCTACCACGCTGGCCGGGCACCCGTACTGGGAGACCGAGGACCAGAAGGAGCGGGCCCAGCAGCGCATCCACTTCCTCAAGAACCTCACCATGCTCGGCGGCCTGCTGATCGCCGCGGCCGACACGGAGGGGAATCCGTCGCTGGCCTGGCGCAGCCGGCATGCGGTCCAGGCCGCGCGGCACGACGTCTCGCTCGCCACGCAGACGGCCAAGGCGTCCGGGAAGGCGGGCGTGGCGGTCGGCACCACACTCGGCAAGGCCCAGGGCACGGCCGATCTGGCCCAGGCCAAGGCCGATCTCGCCCGGGCCAGGGCGGGCCAGATCCGGGCCGAGCGGACCGGTGAGGTGCGGGCCAGGGCGGGAAAGGTCGCCCACAAGGCGAGCATCAAAGCCGCCAAGGCCGCGGGTAAGGCCAGCGCTAAAGCCGCGAAGGCAGCCACCAAGGCCAGCGTCAAGGCCAGCAGAACCACGGGCAAGGTGGGCGTGAAGGCCGGGCAGGCCCAGGCCAGGGCGGCCCAGCTCGCCTCTCGCCTGCCCGTCGGCTAACTGCCCGCCCCCCGAGGGCGCGGTCGGATGACATCGTCATGACCTGGTCTTCCGCGGAGAGCCTGGGTGAGCCCGATGAGGTCGGGTTTGGTTCGCCCCGGCCGCCGCGCCGTCGCTGGCCGCGCTGGCCGCTGATCCTGGCCGGGGCCGGGGCCGCGGTGATCGCGGTGGCGGCCGTGCTCACCCTGGGCCGGCACCCGGTGAAGCTGGCCTCGGCGCAGTCTCAGGTCACGGTCACCGACGCGGGTCACCGGCTGCTTGGCGTGCGGGCCGGCTGGGAACTGCTCGGCTACGGTCCGGGCCGCGTGGTACGGATCCAGCCCGCCCTTGGCCGGGTCACCCAGACCGTCGTGCCCCCACTGGGCAGCACCGGCCCGTTCTCGTTCGTAGCCGGTCCCCGCCAGGTAATCGTCCGGCCGTGGGACGTGGAGCCGGGCTACCTGGTCGCGGATGGCCAGCCCGCCCGGCCCCTGCCCAGCGTCCTCGGCGAGGGCGGGGAGACGCTGCCCGGGCCGCGGCCCGGCGAGGTGTGGGTGCAGAACTCCGCCCGGTCTTTCGCGCTGGCCCGGCTGGACGGCGGCAAGACCGGCGTTTCGATCCGGCTGCCGGCCGGCGGCTGGTGGCTGGCCAGCCCGAACGGCCGGGGCGCCCTGCTGCTGTCGGGCGTGGGCGAGATCTACGATGTCTGGCCGGGCGGCTCCCGTCACTTCGGGGGAATGCTCGCGGCCGTCGGCCCGACCCGCTGGCTGACCGTGAGCTGCTACCGGCCGCACCGCTGCGCGGATGTGGTCACCGACCCGGCCACCGGGACCCAGCAGGAACTGGGCGGCCCGGCGGTCGCGTCGGTCTCGGCCGCCTCCCCCGGCGTCATCGCACCGGACGGCGCCACGGCCGCGATATTCCGGGTCGCGCCCAGCGGCCGGGTCACGCTGCACCTGCTCAGCCTGGCCACCGGGACAGACCAGCAGATCGCGGTCCGGCTCAGCCAGACAGCGGGGGGCGCCGGGACGCTGGCCTGGTCCCCCGACAGCCGCTGGCTGTTCGTGGTCACGGCGCACGGCCGGCTGGCCGCGGTGAACGCCCGCATCCTGCAGACCGAGGGCCTCGGCGTCCGGCTCCCCTGGCTCAGCCAGATCGCGACCCGGCCCGGCTAACTCCGGGTCCCCGGGTGGCCACGACCCCGCCCCACGCCAGGCCGGCCCCGACGTACGCCCCGAGATCCCGTGTGATGGCAGCAGCTGACATCAAGTGCTAGAGTGATGACAGTAGCTGACATCGATCTGCCTCAGCGCACTCTGCGGTGCGGGCCGTCGATCACCTGGAGGTTGTCACATGCGTGTATTCGTTACCGGCGCGTCCGGCTGGATCGGCTCCGCGGTCGTCCCCGAACTCCTCGGCGCGGGCCATCAGGTCACCGGACTCGCCCGCTCGGAGGCCTCGGCCGACGCACTGATCGCGGCCGGCGTGGAGGTGCAGCACGGCACCCTTGATGACCTCGACGCCCTGCGGGACGCGGCGGCCGCCTCGGATGGCGTGATCCACCTCGCGTTCAAGCACGACCTCGCCTTCACGGGCGACTTCCAGGGCGCCGCCGATGCGGACCGCCGCGCCGTCGAGACCTTCGGCGAGGTCCTGGCGGGTTCGGACCGGCCGTTTGTCATCGCCTCCGGGACCCTCGGTGTCGCACCGGGGCGGGTGGCGACCGAACGGGACGGGCATGACCCCGACCCGGCGCTGGCTGCCGCGCACGGCAGCGGTCCGGCGACCCGGATGGCCACGGCGGAACTCGTGCTCTCCCTTGCTTCCCGCGGCGTCCGCTCGTCGGTCATGCGGCTCCCTCCGACGAATCACGGCGACGGGGATAACGGCTTCATGGCGACCCTGGTCGCCATGGCCCGCAACAAGGGCGCCTCCGCTTATATCGGCGATGGGTCCAACCGCTGGCCTGCCGTGCACCGCCTCGATTCTGCGCATCTCTTCCGCCTGGCGGTGGAGAAGGCCCCTGCGGGATCGACGCTGCACGCGGTCGCCGATGAGGGCGTGCCGATCCGCGACGTCGCTGAGGTGATCGGCCGCCATCTGGACGTGCCGGTGGTCTCGATCCCCGCCGGGCAGGCCGCTGAGCACTTCACCTGGCTGGGGGGCTTCATCGGGCTGGACGCCCCGGCGTCAAGCGCGCTGACCCGCCAGCTGATGGGGTGGCAGCCGATGCAGCCCGGGCTCATCGAGGACCTCGACAAGGGCCACTACTTCGACAACCGTTCCGCCTGATCAGCCGGGTATTACGGCCGGGCATGAGGGACCTCCCGGGTCTGGTGCAGATCGCGGCGACCTGTGTCAGACCCGGAGGTCCTCAGCTAGTCAAGGATCATTCACCGGTGTACGCCGGGCCGAACACGACCAGCAGCGCCAGGTCTTCGGTGACGTCGATGAAGCGGTGCTCCTCGCCGGCAGGCACGAAGATCACCGAACCAGGGCCCACGTCGGCCGCGCCCTGCGGCGTCGTGATCCGGGCCTGGCCGGCGGTAACCACGTAGATCTCGTCCTCGGTGTGCGGACTCTGGTCGTCAGCCCCGCCCGCCGGTATGCAGTAGGTCCCTACGGAAAGGGCCGGGACCCTGAAGTGCTCGACCCAGTCGTTGGCCGCGCCAGCCGCCGGTGCCGCCCACTGCCCCGCACCCTTGATGATCTGCATAGCCGAAGCCTAGGCCCCAGGGCCAGGTCAGAAGCTCCTCTTCAACGCAGTTCTCCCAGGTTAGGCAACGTGTGCGCGGCGCACCTGGGCCTCGAACTGGACATTCTCACGGTTAATGATGGGGTCGCTGCACGTAACCATTCCCTGCCCTCGCACGCGCGCGCGCCCGTCACCAGCCCGGGGGCGAGATCATTTCTCTTGCTAACTAAATCTCAGACTTGCGCACAGAGCGCGGCAAATACGGCGCGAGAATTGGTAGCGTGCGAGCAGGAGTGTGAGGCTCATGGCCAGCAAGTGGGGGCGCATCAGCGACGGTATCCGGTTCGGCCCGCAGATGCTGGGAGGCCTGGGCCTCCGGTCCCGTCCCTACGGCGCGGCCCCGGGCAGCAGGTGGATGGCGGTCGGCCCGATCTGGATACGGCTGGGCAGCCCAAGCTCCTGGCCGGGCGAGGACGACGCCGCCAAGATGATCAAGCCGGTAGAGCCCTAGCATCATCACCATTGTGACCGCCGAGAACCCCGGCAGGTCGCCCGTGACAATCACGTCATGAGACTACGGTTACCCGACGGCCAGGTGATGGTCATCCGTCGGCCACTGCTGGCGGCCATCTCCATTCCTCATAAAGGCCTACGTAATCGTTGGCCAACGCAAGACCATCTATGCCAAACCGGAGATCCATTACTAGTGTCCAGAGTCGGTGATTCGTCCCTCGGTGGGGTGCGGGTGCCGAAGGCCTTGCAAGCGCAGGTCATCCGTCGTCTGGCAGGATGAGCCGTGTCCTTGTGCAGACCGGTCATTGTTCTTGGCGCTGAGCGCAGTGGCACATCGGTGTGCGCGGAGATGGTGTATGCCTGGGGTGCCTATGCCGGTGGTCCTGGTGAACTGGCCGCAGCGGACGAGCTGAACCCTCGCGGCCGGTGGGAGTATCTGCCGCTGTGGGAGCTGCTGGCCGAGATCGGCGGCTTTGCTGCTGGTGCGAGCTGGTGGGCTGAGGACTTCCCGGCCCAGGTCGCGGCGAAGGCTGCTGAGCCCCGGTTGGCCGGGCGCGCGCGGGGGCTTGTGGCAGGCATGGCGGCACGGGGCCGGCCGTGGCTGTGGAAGGACCCGGCGCTGTGCCACTTCCTCGGGTTCTGGCGGCCGTTCTGGCTTGCGCCGGTGTTCGTGGTCATGGTCCGCCATCCGGTGGACATCGCGTTGTCCTGGAACCAGTTCCGCGTGGCCGGTGGCCGGGCCCAGACGTCGCTGGAATGCAACCTGCTGCGCTGGCAGCACATGATGCTGTCGGTGCTGGAGGCCCTCGACGGCGAGCCAGCCACGCTTTTCGTCGAGTACGAAGCGGTGACCGGCGACCCGCCAGGCCAGGCGCGGCGGCTTGCCGCATTCCTCGACCAGCAGTGCGCCAGCGCCAGCGGCGAGGCAACCGTTGCGAGCGTGGCCGGGGTTTGCGAGCCTGGCCTGCGGCGCAACCGCGGCGGGCAGCGCCACGAGGAGCTGATGACCGCGCCGCAGCGCTCCCTGTACCAGTTCCTGCGCCAGAAGGTGCATCAGCCCGGGATACCTCTCACGGACGACTACCCCATGCCTCCTGGCTGGCGCGAACTGATCACCGCCGAGGAAACGCTCAGGTAAACACCCCTTGGGCGGGCGCAAGGGCCCGGCACGACAGACCACACCTCAGCACGACTACCCGATAGCGTGCTGCCCTGCCGACGAATTCGCGACCCAGGACATTAGGTCGGCTCGCCAGTCGGCGGCCCAAGGCTCCGGCAAAGTCCTTTAGCACTTCATGATCGTTCGCTGAGACCGGCTCGGGCCGGACGCTAGATGGCCAGAGGGACACGGGACCGCGGTTGCGGGCAATAGCAGGTGAGTATCCGCAAGGAGCAGGCATCTCTACATGCCAGGAGAACTGTGATGGGCGATACGCCTGCCGGCGTGACACGGCTAGAGCGTCCCGAGGGCACGGCTTGGGACGTCTGCGACGACGCCGCGCTCATCGCGCAATCCATCTGCGCGCCTGAGTGCTTCGCCTTGCTGTTTGACCGGCACGGTCCGGCGATCCACAGCTATGTCGCACGCCGGCTCGGGCAGGATGCCGCTGATGACATTACTGCGGAGGTATTCCTGATCGCGTTCCAGCGGCGGCGAGGCTACAAGAGCGCCCACGCCAACGCGCGCCCATGGCTGTATGGCATTGCAACCAACCTGGTCGGACGCCGCCGCCGTGACGAAGTCCGCCTGTTCCGCGCGATTGCCCGTTGCGGTGAGAACTCACCCGCCGAGCCCCTTGCCGAGCAAGTCACGAACCGGGTCGCGGCTCAGGCCATCCGTGGCCGGCTCGCATCGGCCCTGAGCCGTCTGTCTCGGGCGCAGCGGGATGTGCTGCTCCTGAGGGCCAGCGGGCTGAGTTGCCAGGAGATTGCCGCTGCCATCAGCGTCCCGCTGGGCACGGTGGCATCACGGCTGGCCCGGGCCAGGCGCAAGGTCCGCGCGGAACTTGAGGATCTGAACTCCAGCGAAGTCCAGGGAGAGTGAGCCAGTGGACGAGATGAAGCTGATCGAGGATTTCTGCGCTGAGGAAGCACAGCCAGGACCAGAACGCCTCGCCAGATCGCGTGCACGGCTGATGACCGCCATCGAAAGCGGCCAGCATTCAGCATCGGTGCCTCTGGGCCGCCCGCGGACTACCCGCATGGTTTCCCTCGCACTCAGCGCTACCGCTGTCGGGACCGCCGGGGCCTTGGCGATCGTGAGCCTGGCCGTGGGCGGGAAGCCCGTCACCCGCGGCGACAGCCATGTGCCGGCGGGATTGCTGACCGGGCAGCCCGCCCGGGCGTTCCTGCTCGCCGTGGCGGCGAAAGCCGCGCAGCAGCAGACCGGCCGGTTCTACTGCACCACCGAAATCCAGGGAAACCGTGAACTGGTCGGGGCAGGCGACCGACTGCTGCCCCAGCCCTGGGTGACCGGCCCGGACTACGTCCCCACCTCAGCGCCCCAGGGATTCAAGTACGCACTGACCCGCAGATACCGGATTACGCAGTGCACCAGAGTCTCGGATGTCACCCGGTTGCTGATCTCCATGCAGTACCTGGGGGCCCGTCCCGCGTCCCGGGCAGACGCCCGTGCCTGGCGCCGCGACGCATCCCCGGACCACTGGCGGCGGGGGCATGGCGTCCTCTCCGCTCACCCGGGTCCTGCGGAGGAATTTCAAGACGTCAAACACGGCAGCGGGGACTTTGGCGGGAAAAACGATCTGTGGCTGCCTGCCACCCCTGCGAAACTGCGGACGGTCTTCTTGGCCCACCCGCAGCCCGGGGCCAAAGGACGGAACAATGTGATCGTCGCGGGGGCACTCACGGTCATGAACGGCGACTCCGTACGGCCAGCGGTACGCGCAGCGGCCTTCCGGGTCCTCGCAAGTGTGCCGGGCGTGCGGATGCGACCGGGAGTAACGGACCCAGAAGGCCAAACCGGGACCGCCGTATGGCAAGACTCCTGGATTGGGGCCTATCTCCGGTACGAGACCAGCTTCGTCATCATCGACCCGCAGACCGGCAACGTGCTCGGCTCTGAGACCGTGGCCCAGACACCGGTCGCGGGTGCGGCACCAGGCACCGTGCTGTTCTACAGCGCAACAACGAGCGTCCGCTGGACCAGCCAGCTTCCCCCGCCTGCGCCCTGACCCGCGGAGACTTGCCGGTGCGCCCCGCGATGACGTTGCCCGGCACACCCAAGCTCGCTGGCCCGAGAAATCGCCCCAGGCACAGACCGCGTACCGGGCCTTCGCCCTAGTCCTGGGCAGCGAGTAGCAGCGTGGCGAGCGGTTCGAGGGTGGTCATGAGCTCATCGAGTTCGGCCGGCTTGAGGCTCTGGTAGGGCCTGGCCGCGAGGTCGTCGGTGAGCGCCTCGACCCGCTGCTGGACGGCGCGGCCTGGGTCGCTCAGCCAGCCGTCCTCCCCGATCAGGCCGCGATCGCGCATCCCGTCGATCACGGCGGCGAGCTGCGCGGGCGGGAGGTGGTGGATGCGCCCGAACTTCTCCGCCGGCATGTCCATGCCGAGGGCGAGCAGGACGTGCGCCTCCAGGCCGCCGATACCCTCGCTCATCAGGGCCGCGATGTGCCCGTCGCCACGGTGCTCGCGCAGCAAGGAGGCTGCGTGAAAGAAGCGGGCCACCACATCGACCGGGACCGGGATCGCGCGCAGCGCCGCGTACATGGGCCGGCCCTCGACCGGGGCGCTGGCCGCCGCCTTGATCAGCAGGCCGGCGGCGCGGGCGAACGCGGGAGTGCCGACCCGATCGCCGAGGATCCGCCGCAGCGCCGTCACACACCCCGCCGAACGAGCGGCGAGCGCCGCTTCAGGCGTCGTGGTGCGCCACACCTTCGGAATGTGGCGGGCCACCTCACCGGGAGCGAAGTTGTAAAACAGCGCGTCCACCACCTCCGCCGGGACCAGCCCCAACGGCGCCGCCCGCCCGGCGAAGTAGGTGTCCCAGTAGCTGGTGAACCCCAGCGCGAACATCGCCTCGTTGGGTTCGCCGGCTGAATAAGGGATGACACCAATCGGCTCGACGAGCTCGAACATCCGGCGAGCCATCGGATTCATCGTCTGCTCCTCCTGCCGCAGGCCCGGCGCCCCCGGGCGGGCACTCACGATCACTTGGACGACCGCGCGCCGCCAGACTCACCGCACAACCACGCCTGACCGTTCACCTGAAGGTCGCTGTCAAGAGACGCCTCCCCCGTCCCACTCCTCGATGAAGTACTGGCCCCTTACCGCCGGCACTCGGCGAACCGCACCACCACTGGGAGGCTGAGAGGCTGGGAGAAGTTGATCTCCCTAACTCCTCTCAAACACTCTGAAGGCCCCATCCCGACTGCGAGGATGAGGCCCGTCTTGGGAGCTTCTGACCTGGGCTTATACCCGGTGGGCGATGCTGGGTTCGAACCAGCGACCTCTCCGGTGTGAGCGGAGCGCTCTTCCACTGAGCTAATCGCCCTGGCGCCCCCAAACGGCCCGGCTCCTTGTGGCCGGATCGCTCGCGGGCCCACACACACTAGCGTATCCGCGCGGGATGTCGCGTCCGCGCGGGCGCCAGGATCGCTTACGCCGACAGCGGACGAGTCCCGATCTCCGATCGCCGCAGCGCCGCCGGGACAGCTGCCCGGCCGTTGGCCAGCCCCCGTGCGGAAGGCTCTGAGCGGCCAGGACAGGCACCCGGGGCCGCCCGGGGCCCCGGGCCAAAGAAGATCAGTTCAGGGACGCATAAGGGCTCTGGAGCCCTTGCTGGGCACCCTTGGCGGAAACCGCCGGCGGAGCCCGGCGGGCGCTTGTCCCGTTGAATACGAATAGCCGCTGCCTGGGAATTAAGTCAGTGATTGTGGTGATTACGGACAAGGCTGTACGAAAGTCGCGGCATCGGGTAGTGCGCCCAACCCGGAAGGCTGTATGCTTCCGCATCGGACAAAGCACGACTGTTCGCTATCTGAACGCAAACCCGGAGGTGTGCACGGGATGCGAAGCGAAAATTTGGGCCTACCGCTACTGAGAGCTAGATCACAGCGTGTTGTTCCTGGTCACAGGAACAGTGCTGGGTCATGATTGCGTTGAGACGCGAGAAGCGTTTGCCCAGGTCACGGCTGATATGGTCCGCAGTGACCGAGGTTAGTAGTGGCAGCGTTCGCGGAATCCTCCTACTGAAGACTTACGTGCCTGCGTGCCTCGTCACCCCGTGGGACGGCATCGCTGGATGGATGAAGCCCGGCGTTCCGGGATGAGACAAGGCAAAGGTTTGGCGAGGCAATGAACAGCATCAACACCGTCGCAGCCGAGCTCGGCCTCAGACTCGTGGTTCCAGAGCACGATGGCGTTCCTCTCACGGCGAGTCTTCACTACCGTGCCGAGGATCCCTACGCCATCCGCATGGCGTTTCATGTGGGTATGGACGAGCCCGTTGAGTGGATCTTCGCTCGCGACTTGCTGGCAGGCGGGATGACCGAGCCGGCCGGCGACGGTGATGTCCGCGTGTGGCCTGCGGACACGCCGACCGGGCAGCGGGTGCTGAACATCTCCTTGTCCTCGCCGTTTGGCCAGGCCCACTTCGAGGCCCCGCTGACCGCGCTGGCCGGATTCCTGCTCCGCACGTTCCAGGTGATCCCGGCCGGGCGGGAAGGTGAGTACATCAATCTCGACGGTGAGCTGAACCAGCTGCTGCGCAGGCCCTGAGTTCTGCGGCCCCCGCCGCACCCCCGGCGGACGGGCCGGCTGGCACCCTAACGCAGGTATTGAGGGGCCATGGTGACGATTCGTGACGGCCAGGCTGGACCGGCCGCGCAGCCGGGACCTGAGGTCCCTTCGGATCGAGTCCCTGCCCCGGCGTGGGTGATTGCCGCCGTGTTCGTGGCGGTCGAGCTCGCGCTGAGCGACCGCTACGGGTTTTTACAGGACGAGCTGTACTTCATCGAGGCCGGCCGCCATCTCGCGTTCGGCTATGTGGACCAGCCGCCGATCGGCCGCTGCTCACCCGGGTCACGGACCTACTCGGGGTCAGCCCGTCGACGGTCCGGATCATCCCGGCGCTGGCCGGGGGGGCGGTCGTGGTCATGGCGGCCAGGTTCGCGGCGCTGTTCGGCGGTGGCCGGCCCAGCCGGGTACTCGCCGCCCTCATCACGGCGTGCACGCCCGTCCTCATCGGCGCCGACCACATCGGCAACACCACGCCGCTGGACCTGCTGGCCTGGACAGCCGTGCTGCTCTGTGTCACCACCGCCCTGCTCCGCGCACAAGATGGCCCTGGCTCGCGGCCGGCCTCGCGGCCATTATCTGGGCACCAAACCTGATCTGGCAGGCCACGCACGGGTGGCCGCAGCTCGCCATGGCCTCCGCCCTGCACCAGCAGAACACCAGCCCCGCCGATTACGCAGCCGGGCTGCCCGCTCAGTTCCTCTACCTAGGACTGCTCGTGGCGCCTCTCGTGGGCCTGGCCCTGATCTTGCCGGGTCTCCTGCCGGTGGTGCCCATCGGAGACGTGCACGACCTGCCCGCTGGTGAGCAGCGCGGGACTCTGGGGGACACCATCGGCTGGCCCCAGCTCGCCGGCGCTGTCGCAGCGCAGGACGCGGCTTTGGTACGGGCCGGCCGCCCGCCTACCTCGATCTTCACCGGATACTACGGAGAAGCCGCCCCCCTCGACGTCCTGGGCGCCGCCGACCACCTGCCCCCGGTGCTGTCCGGTCACAACGCCTACTGGATGTGGGGACCTGGCACGGCCTCCGACCGGACCGTGCGGCTGATCGCATTGATCCGGGCCCGGTACTACGGCCACACTCCCGGGCCGGAGACCAGTGCCTGGCGCAGGATGGCGGTCCCGTTGACG
>DASQRM010000148.1:0-2091 GCA_035642895.1 Streptosporangiaceae bacterium
GTACGGGACCTCGGCCGTGATCGTGTCGAAGGCCGGCATCGGCTCGGGGAAGTGCATGGAGTTGTAGAACCAGAAGCGCTTGTCGTCGTCCGGCTGGAACCGGGTGAAGTAGGGGTACATGGACCGCCAGCCCTCGGCGCCGGGGGCGTCCGCGATCTCCGAGGGAAGCGGGAACCTGGGCTCGCCCTCGGGGGGTACCAGGGGGGGCGTCCCCCCGAGGCCAGCAGAGTTCGGGTCCATCAAAGCCCTCCTCGTCACGCCTCTTTGCGCAGGTCCGCACCGCCGACGCTGGCATAGCGGGACAGCCGGATCAATGGCATATGCAACCATTTCGCCCGGCCAGATCTTGGGCCACGCCCCAAAGCAGGCCCATGGCTGTTTCGTTGTCTGCCCATGTAGACAGCGGGACCTGCCCGGATAGGGTGGGGGAACTTCCGCCAGAGGGGGGCGCATGGAAGGCACGCGGACCGGCCTGCCGCTGCTAGCCGCCTCCGCGCGCCCCCGCGCTGGTGTCCTGCTGGCCGGCTGCGTGGTCATCGTCGCCGTGCTCGGTGCCGTGTTCGCCCGCCAGAACACCGCGGACCGGTTCGACCATGCCGTCGACGCTCCGATCATCACCTGGTTCGCCGGCCATCAGACCCTGGCCCTGTGGCTCGCCTTTCCCGGCACGACGATTCCGGCCGTCGCGCTGACCGCGGCCCTCACCCTCGGCTGCCTGCTCACCGGGCGGCGCCGCGGAGCCGTGCTGGCCATCCTGGCCGTCCCGGTGTCGGCCGTGATAACCGATGGGCTGCTCAAGCCGCTGGTCCACCGCACCTACATCGGCCAGGTCGTCTACCCGAGCGGGCACACCGCGACGATCGCCGCGCTGGCGGCCACGGCTACCGTGCTGCTGCTCGCGCCGCCACGGCCGGAGATGGCGCGCCTGCTGCGCGTCCTGATCCTCGCCGTGGCGTACCTGGTCTGCGTGGCCGTCGTCATCGGCGTCATCGCGGTGCGCTTCCACTACTTCACCGACACGGTGGCCGGCGCGGCCGTCGGTATCGGCACGGTATGCGGGCTGGCTCTGATCCTGGACGTCGTCCAGCCCGGCTCGGCCGTCGCCAGGTGGATGGCGCCGGTCGCGAAGCGGGCCCGGTAGGTGGTGGCACGCGGCGAGGTGAAGACCTCTTCGCCTAATGCCCTCGGCTAGCGCACCGCCTCCGGAACCTCACCAGTCACAGCCCGGGCGCGTTTCCCTGCCCCCGTCCAGGCCGCCAAACCCTGTTTTCCCTGCTAGGAAATTCTTACCTAGAAGATCGCGTGCGCAGGAGTGACGCACCTGCTCCCGGGTAGCGACCCGCGACTTGATAACCAGAAAGAAGGAGGGCCACCATGCCCGAGAACGTGAGGGCTTACCCTCAGCCGGGTCCCGGCCCGCAGGACCAGCCGTCTACCACTTCCGTCGCGCGGGACGAGGCCGCGAACGTCGGCCGGTCCGCGGGCGAGGCGGGCGGCCGCGTCGCGCAGACCGCCGCCGATCAGGCCAGGGAAGTAGTATCGGAGACCGCGCGCCAGGCGCGTGACCTGGCCGGCGAGGCCGGCGGGCACGCCCGCGACCAGGCGTATGTCCAGCAGCAGAGGGCCGCTCACCAGCTTCGCTCCGTGGCGGACGAACTGCAGGAGATGGCCGCCAAGGGTGGCCAGTCCGGCGTGGCCACCGAGGTCGCGCAGCAGGCGGCCGAGCGCATCCACGGTGCCGCCTCCTGGCTCGAACAGCGCGAGCCCGCCGACCTGCTGCAGGCGGTCAGGAACTTCGCCCGCCGTCGCCCGGGCGTGTTCCTGGCTGGTGCCGTGGCCGCGGGCCTGGCCGCGGGTCGCCTGACCCGGGGCATGACCGACGCGGCCCGCTCCAGCGGCCAGAACTCCGGCGGCCAGAACTCCGGCGGCCAGAGGTCCGGCAGCCAGCTCCCCGGCACGCAGTGGCCGCCTCGGGAGATACCGCCCGGTGCGGCGATCCCGCCGGGTGCGGCGATCCCGCCGCCACCCGACCCGGACTGGACCACCCCCATGCCCGGATACCCGGCCGATGAGATCGTCCCGGACAGTCCC
>DASQRM010000149.1:0-23258 GCA_035642895.1 Streptosporangiaceae bacterium
GCCCAGCTCCGGCGGCTAGCCGAGGTAGCCGAGCTGCCCAACGTCACCCTGCAGGTCGTGCCGTTCCAGGCCGGCGGCCACGACGCCGCCGGCGGCTCCTTCACGATCTTGCGTTTCAGTGAGCCCGACGTCCCCGACGTGGTCTACATCGAGCAGCTCACAGGCGCCATCTACCTCGAAAAGCCGACGGCCACCGACAATTACCTCGACATTATGAACCGGCTGAGCGCCACCTCTCTGAGCCCGGCGCAGACGATACCTTTCTTCGAGGACATCAGCCGCCAACTACAGGCGTAGACGCAGGCATTACCCGGGACCCACGCGGCCCGGACCGCAGCGACCAAGCACCTAGCGAGGAAGGCACCAGCCGATGAGCAGGCAGGACGTCTCCGGCTCTCAGGGCGGTGACACCCGGGCCACCGAACCGCCGTCCTTCGACATCACCCGCGCTCATCCCGCCCGGGTCTACGACTACTGGCTCGGCGGGAAAGACAACTACGAAGCGGACCGGGAAGCGGCCGAGCAGGTCATCCAGGTGATGCCGAGCATCCTGGCCGGCGTGCGGGCCAACCGGGCGTTCCTGCGCCGCGCGGTGCAGTACCTGGCCGGGGAGGCCGGGATCCGGCAGTTCCTGGACATCGGGACCGGCCTGCCGACCGCCGAGAACACGCACGAGGTGGCCCAGGCGATCGCGCCCGAGTCCCGGATCGTGTACGTGGACAATGACCCGATCGTGCTGGCGCACGCCCGGGCCCTGCTGACCAGCACTCCCGAAGGCGCGACCGCCTACGTGGACGCCGACGCCCGCGACACCGGCAAGATCCTCGATGCGGCGGCCAGGATCCTTGACTTCAGCCAGCCCGTCGCCGTCATGGCGCTGCTGGTCCTGCAGTACGTCCCGGACCCGGATGACCCGCACCAGATCGTCTCCCGGCTGATGGACGCGGTGCCGCCGGGCAGCTACCTGACGATCTCGGACACCACGACCGACATCGACACCGAACGGGTCACCGACGGTACCGCCCGGCTCAACTCCAGGCTGGGCCCGGCCCAGTCCACGCTGCGCAGCCGCGACCAGATCGCGCACTACTTCGACGGCCTGGAACTCGTTGACCCGGGGATCGTGCCCATGCCGCAATGGCGCACGCTGCCGAACCCGCTAGTGATCCCTGCCTACGCGGGCATGGGCCGCAAACCCTGAACCAGCCCCGGGCCGGTTACCGGGTGAGCTGAGCGGGCCGGGCCTCCGCCTCGGCGGGGGCGGTCGCGACCGCCGGGGGCTGGGCGGGGAGGAATACCGCGGCGGCCACGGCACCGGCGGCCGCGACGCTCCCGGCCACCACGCAGCCGATGCTGAGGCCATGCAGGAACGCGTTGGTGGCGGCGAGATGGATGGCCTGGCCGGCGGCGGGATGCCCGGCCGCACTGACCCGGCCGGACACGGCGTACGCCGCGCCGACCGACTGATGGGCGAGGGCGAAGAGGTGGCCGGGCAGGGCCACGGGCAGGCTGCTGGTCAGCCGCGAGCCGTAGACAGAGGCGTAGATACTGCCGATCACCGCGACACCCAGCGTGCCGCCGAGCAGGCGGGTCGAGTCGTTGACCGCCGACCCTACGCCGGCCTGCCGCCGGGCCACGGCGCCCATGATGGACTCGGTGGCCGGCGCCGAGGTGAGCCCCATGCCGAGCCCGTACACGACCATCTGCACCGCGATGACGCCGTAGCTCGTGGTCGCGGACGTCACCGCCGCGACCCACCCGTAGAACGCCGCCATGGCGACCAGGCCGGCCGCGACGACCAGCTTGGTTCCCGCCCGCACCGCCAGCTGGGTTCCGGCCACGGAGCCGACGCCGACCGCCAGCGCCACCGGGAGCAGGTGCACGCCGGTCGATAGTGGCCCGTACCCCCGGATGAACTGGAAGTACTGGGTCATCAGGAAGATGAAGCCGAGCAGGGTGAAGAACGCCACCGTGACCGCGCCGCTGGCCGCACTGAACCGCAGGTTGCGGAACAGCCGTACATCGAGCATCGGGTGCCGGGAGCGTTGCTCGCCCACGATGAACGCGGTGAGCAGCGCGGCGGACACGGCGAACCCGGCGACGGTCCGGGCGCTTCCCCACCCGTAGCCGGGCGCCTCGATGATCGTGAAGACCAGCAGGGCCATGGCCCCGGCCGACAGCACCAGCCCGGGCCCGTCCACCGGGGGCGCCGCCGGATCCTTCGAGGTCGGGACGCTCACCGCCACGCCGATGGCGCCCACGGCCGCGACGGGGCCCATGGCCACGAAGATGGCGCCCCAGCTGAAGTGCTCCAGGAGCCAGCCGCCGACGATCGGACCCAGCGCGATCGCGACCCCCGCACTCGCTCCCCACAAGCCGATGGCCCGGGCCCGCTCGGCCCGCCCGGTGAAGACATTGGAGATCAGCGAGAGCGTCGCCGGGAAGGTCATGGCGGCGCCGAGCCCCATCACCGCCCGGGCCGCGATCAGCTGCCCCGGGCTCGTGGTGAAGCCGCCGGCCACGCTGGCTGTGCCGAACACGCCGAGCCCGGCCAGCAGCATCCCCTTGCGGCCGAAGCGATCGGACAGGCTGCCGAAGGTCAGCAGCAGCGCGGCGAAGACCAGGTTGTAGGCATCCACCACCCACTGCAGCTGGGTCGTGGTGGCGTGCAGCTCCCGCACCAGGCTGGGCAGGGCCACGTTCACCAGGGTGGTGTCCAGGTTGACGGCGAACGCGGCGAGCAGCAGCGCGGCGAGAATCACGGGTTTAGATCGCATGGTTGAAATATTCAACCTTAAGAAAACGAAAGTCAAGTACTAAGTGCTGGCACTCAACCAGACCTCGGGTACCCTGGGGTGATGCGGACCTACGGTCACTACTGTTCGGTAGCCAAGGCGCTCGACGTCGTCGGCGACCGGTGGACCCTGCTCATCATCCGCGAGCTTCTCCTGCAGGGCCCGTGCCGCTATACCGACCTGAAGAGCGGGCTGCCGGGCATCGCCAGCAACCTGCTCGCGGACCGCCTCCGGGAACTGGAGCGGGCGGGCCTGATCCGCCGCGAGGAGGCGCCGCCGCCGGTGGCCACCGCGCTCTTCCATCTGACCGGCGCCGGGCGTGACCTGGAACCGGTGCTCAATGCCCTCGGCGGCTGGGGCGTCCGGTACATGGCCCAGCCGAACGAGGGCGACGAGTTCCGCAGCCACTGGTTCGCCTTCCCCGCCTCGTTCTTCCTGCACGACCGTGATCCGGCTGGCCCGCCGGTCACCATCGAACTGCGCACGGCCGATCGTCCCGCCGTGATCGAGGTGTCCGGCGGCTCGGTCACCACCCGTCCCGGTCCCGCAGCCGACCCCGACCTCGTCCTCGGGGGAACCGCACCGCTCATCCTCGCCACGCTGGCCGCGAAGCTGCCCATCGAGGAAGCCGCGGCCCGCGGCCTGGAGATCAGCGGGGACCCCGCTGTGCTGGAGCGGCTCCTGCCCGAGCCCGACGGCCGCCGCTCCCTCGGGGAGTAAGCGGAAATGAGCCAGGCCCCACCCGACATGACCTTCGAGGTGCTCGACGGGGCGGCAGCCGGCGCGCATGCGGACGAACTGCAGGCCCTGTACGCCGAGGTGCACGCCGGCCCGCACGGCCGGGACGAGGAGGCGGCCCGGTTCACCGGCCGTTTCCGGGTCCAGCGCCGCCAGCCGGGCTACGTCCTGGCTGAGTCCCGCCGGGGCGGCTACCTGGTCGGTTACGCGGCCGGATTCCCGCTCCGGCCATCCACCTCCTGGTGGCGGCACCTGACCACCCCGCTGCCGGATGAGATGACGGCCGAGCATCCGGGGCGCACCTTCGCCGTGGTCGATCTGCTGGTCCGCGCGTCGTGGCGGCGCCAGGGCATCGGCGCCGCCCTGCATGGCCTGGTCCTGGCCAACCGGCCCGAGGAACGGGCGACGCTCACCGTCCTGCCATCCGCCACCCCGGCGCAGCACGCCTTCCGGGCCTGGGGCTGGAGCAAGGTCGCGCGGACCCGTGATCCCGCTCCGGGCTCACCCGTGGCCGACGTTCTCGTCACCCCGCTCCCGACCGTGATCCCGCTGCCGCCCGTCACCCCGCTGCCACCCGGCAGCCCGCTTTCGCCCGGACACCAGTCCTAGGGACGCAAAAAGCCCGCCGGGACGGATCGATACCGTCCCTGCGGGCCTCCGCGTGCCGGTCCGTTACTGGGTAACGGTGTCCGCGCGGTGCGGCAGCTTCCAGCCTGGCCGCACGAAGTGGCAGGTGTAGCCGTTGGGGTACTTCTCCAGGTAGTCCTGGTGCTCGGGCTCGGCCTCCCAGAAGGGGCCGGCGGGCTCGACCTCGGTGACCACCTTGCCCGGCCACAGGCCGGAGGCGTCCACGTCGGCGATGGTGTCCTCGGCGACCCGCTTCTGCTCGTCACTCGTGTAGAAGATGGCCGAGCGGTAGCTGGCCCCGATGTCGTTCCCCTGCCGGTTACGCGTGCTCGGGTCGTGGATCTGGAAGAAGAACTCCAGCAGGTCCCGGTAGGAGATCTGGTCGGGGTCGAAGGTGATCTCGATGGCCTCCGCGTGCGTGCCGTGGTTCCGGTACGTCGCGTTCGGCACGTCACCGCCGGTGTAGCCGACGCGGGTCGAGATCACGCCGGGGCGCTTGCGGATGAGGTCCTGGACACCCCAGAAGCAGCCGCCGGCCAGGATGGCCTTCTCGGTGTGGCCCGTCATCGTGATGCACTCCTCGTCTCGTCGGTCTGCTCGTCCTCGGTCGGCCCGGTCTGCCCGAACAGCGTGCGGTACTCCCCGTACCCTTCGCTCTCCAGGTCATCGAGCGGGATGAAGCGCAGGGCCGCGGAGTTGATGCAGTACCGCAGCCCGCCCTGGTCGGCGGGCCCGTCGGGAAACACGTGGCCGAGGTGGCTGTCCCCGTGGGCGGACCGGACCTCAGTCCGGATCATGCCGAGGCCGATGTCCTTCTTCTCGACTACGTTGCGCGGCTCGATCGGCACCGTGAAGCTCGGCCAGCCGGAGCGGCTGTCGTACTTGTTCACGGAGGCGAACAGCGGCTCTCCGGACACGATGTCCACGTAGATGCCGGGCTCCTTGTTGTCCCAGAATTCGTTGCGGAACGCCGGCTCGGTGGCGTTCTTCTGGGTGACCCGGTACTGGTCCTTGCTCAGCCGCGAGATGGCCTCGGGGTCCTTGCGGTAATTCTCAGGCATGTCAGCTCCTTTGCTGGACCGGGTCCTCGTTGGTGGCGAGGGTGGCCCACCATTAACAGCACCCGCACGGGCCTGGGTGTTCCCGGCCGACGGCGTCTGCTAACGGTGTTCACTGACGTCGTCCACCGGCGCCGCGCGTGGACATCGGGCCCCCTTTCGGGGAAGGTTGGGGTCCATGCCGACCCGACTGGTCCACGTGGTGGCCGACGCCCATGATCCCGCCCGCCTGGCCCGGTTCTGGGCCGCCCTGCTGGGCTGGCAGATCGCCGACGAAACGGGGGAAGAGGTGGACGTCTGGCCGGCCGGCTACAGCTACCCCGATCCGGTCGCCGTGCCGATCGTCTTCGTCCCGGTCCCGGAACCCAAGACCGGCAAGAACCGGGTCCACCTCGACCTGGCCAGCAGGTCAGCCGCGGATCAGGCCGAGCTGGTCAGCCGGGCCCGGGACCTGGGCGGCGGGCCAGTGGACATCGGCCAGGGCGACGTGCCGTGGGTGGTGATGACCGACCCGGAGGGCAACGAGTTCTGCGTGCTGGAGCCGCGGGACACCTACCGCGACACGGGCCCGGTCGCCGCGATCGTCACCGACTGCGCCGATCCCGCGGCGCTGGCCCGGTACTGGGCCGGGGCGGCCGGCTGGCCGGTCATGCGCTCCGAGGAGCAGCTCGCTGGGCTCCGCTCTCCCGCCGGTGTGGGACCTTACCTGGAATTCCTCCGGGTCCCCGACCGCAAGACGGTCAAGAACCGGATCCACCCCGACGTGGCGCCCTACCGCGGCGAGGATCCGGCCGCCGAGGTGGCGCGGCTGCGCGCCGCGGGCGCGACCCTCGCGGACGTCGGCCAGGGCGACGACGTGTCCTGGACGGTCCTGGCCGATCCCGAGGGCAACGAGTTCTGCGTCCTGTCCCCCCGGTAGCAGCTGCCCCGGGTCAGGGCGCACTGGATCAGGTCGAGACCAGATCGCAGACGAAGATCAGGGTCTCGCCCGGCGCGATCGCGCCGGCGGCCCCGCTGTCCCCGTAGGCCAGGTCCGGCGGGATGATCAGCTGCCGGCGGCCGCCGACCTTCATGCCCTGCACACCCTGGTCCCAGCCGGCGATGACCTGCCCCACGCCCAGCCGGAACTGCAGCGGCTCACCCCGGTTCCAGCTGGCGTCGAACTCCTCGCCGGTGGAGTACGCGACGCCTACATAGTGCACAGCGACCGTGTCGCCCGCCTTCGCGACGGCGCCGTCGCCTTCCCAGACGTCGGTGATCTCCAGGTTCTCCGGCGGCTCGCCGCCGGGGAAATCGATCTCAGGCTTGTCAGTGCTCATGGTCGCTTCTCCATACGGAACGTGATGCGTCAGCCACAACGACAGCGCAGTCTACGTCAGGTGCCCCGCGGCAACGGCGGGGGTCCAGCCGATGGCAGGCGCGATATGCCGGGCGATCGTGGCCAGGATCCGCGCGTTGTAGGCCACGCCGAGCTGGTTCGGCACGGTGAACAGTACCGTGTCGGCCTCGCGCACGGCCTCGTCTGCCGCCAGCTCGGCGGCGATGGCGTCCGGCTCCCCGACGTAGGTCCGGCCGAACCGGGACCGGACGCCTCCCAGCAGCCCGATCTGGTCCTCGTGCTCCTGGTCGCCGAAGTACATCCGGTCGATGTCCTCGGTGATCGGCAGCACGCTGCGCGAGACCGAGACCCGCGGCTCCCGCGTCCCGCCGCGCTCGGCCCACGCCTCGCGGTACAGCCGGATCTGCTCCGCCTGGAGCTGGTCGAACGGGACGCCCGTGTCTTCGGACAGCAGCGTGGAACTCTGCAGGTTCATCCCGGCCTGGGCGGCCCACTGGGCCGTGGCGCGGGTCCCGGAGCCCCACCAGATCCGGTCGGCCAGGCCCGGCGACTGGGGCTGGATGGCCAGGCCACCGCTGACCCCGGTCCGGGCCGGGTCGGTGCGCGCGACCGCCGCGCCGCCGATAGCGGCCAGGAAGACCTCGGTCTTGCGCCGCGCGGCGTCCGCGTCGCTCTCCCCCTCCGCGGGCCGGTAGCCGAACGACTCGGCGCCACGGAGCACGGTTTCCGGCGATCCCCGGCTGACGCCGAGCTGCAGGCGCCCGCCGCTGATCAGGTCCGCCGCCGCGGCCTCCTCGGCCATGTACAGCGGGTTCTCGTACCGCATGTCGATGACCGCGGTCCCGATCTCGATCCGGCTGGTCCGCGCCCCGATCGCGGCCAGCAGCGGGAACGGGGAGGCCAGCTGCCGTTCGAAGTGGTGCACGCGGACGAACGCCCCGTCGACCCCGAGGTCCTCGGCCGCCTGGGCCAGCTCGATGGTCTGCAGCAGCGCGTCGGAGGCGGTCCGGGTCTGCGACCCCGGAGCCGCCCGCCAGTGACCGAACGACAGGAAACCAATCCTCTTCATGGCGGTATTAAGCACTCCCGGCCGGCCGGGATTCCCCGGGGCCGGCGGCTGGGCCGCGCCGGGCCGGCCACTCGTACTTGACGGCCCGCGCCCCTAGCGTTACACCTTCATAAAAGCCTTGTATTAAGAGCAAAATTCTCCGCAACGACCACCATCACCCGCTGCTCCCCCGCCCCGGCACGAGGTGATGGTCCGGCTACCCCAATGACGGGGCGCAGGCTGGAGGTAGGCAGATGAAGCATCGGACGAATGCCGCCGCGGGATCGGGTCCCCGGCGCACCTGGCCACGGCTGAGCCTGGCTGGGCCACGCGCGGTCCTCACCGCGTTAGCCCTGCTGGCCAGTGGTCTGGCCGGTGTCGTGGGCACCGGGCTGGTCCGGGCGCCGGCCGCGCGGGCCGATACCGTGCCACCGCCGCCGTCCGGCTGGACCACGGTGTTCGGCGACAACTTCGCGGGCGCGGCGGGATCGGCGCCGTCGGCGGCGAACTGGTTCTACGACATCGGGACCGGCTACGGGACCGGGGAGAAAGAGCAGACCACCAACTCGACCAATAACGTCTACATCGACGGCAACGGCCACCTGGTCCTGAAGGCCATCAACAACGGCGGCACCTGGACGTCCGGCCGGATCGAGAGCACCCGGGACGACTTCGCGGCCCCGCCGGGCGGCAAGCTCGAGATGACCGCGTCGATCGAGCAGCCGAACCCGGCCAACGGCCTCGGTTACTGGCCGGCGTTCTGGGCCCTGGGCTCCCCCATGCGGACCGGCGGCGGCTGGCCGCAGTCCGGCGAGATCGACATGATGGAGGACGTCAACGGGCTGAACGAGGCCTCCCAGACCTTCCACAACTCGGCCAACAGCCCCGGCCACCCGCTGATCGCCTGCCCGGGCGCGGGCTCCGGCTGCCAGACCGGCTACCACACCTACACGGTGATCGTCGACCGGACCAACACCAGCGCGGAGACCATGCAGTTCCTCATGGACGGCGTGGTCGAGAGCACCATCACCGAAGCCTCGGTCGGCACGGCCGCCTGGCAGGCGGCCGTCGATCACGGGTTCTTCATCATCTTCGACCTGGCCATGGGCGGCAACTACCCGGACGGCATCTCCGGCACCACCACCCCCACGTCGGCCACGTCATCGGGAGCATCGATGAGCGTGGGCTACGTGGCCGTGTACGAGCAGGGCGGCAACTCCACCCCGGCCGGGACGGCCACCGCGACCGGGACGGTCACCGGGCTGAGCGGGCTGTGCCTGGCCAACCAGAATTCGCTGAACACCTCCGGCAACCCGATCGGCGTGACCGGCTGCAACGGCAGCGCGGGCCAGCAGTGGTCGCCGTACTCGGACGGGACGCTGCGGACCCAGGGCGGTTGCCTGGACGTGGTCAGCGCCGGGACCTCCAGCGGCACCAACGTGGACTGGTATCCCTGCAACGCCACCGCGGCCCAGAACTGGACCCACCAGGCCAACGGTGAGCTGGTCAACCCGAGCTCCGGGCTGTGCCTCACCGATCCCGGCGGTAATACCAGTGCGCGGCTGGACATCGAGACCTGCACGGACTCCGCCCAGCAGCAATGGACCCTGCCGACCGGGAGCGGTGGCGGCGGGGGTGGCGGCGGCGGCGGTACGTGCGGCACCACCAACCTCGCGCTGAACAAGACCGCGACCGCGTCGTCCACTGAGAACGCCGGCACACCGGCGGCCGATGCGGTGGACGGCAACACCGGCACCCGGTGGTCCAGCGCGTTCTCCGACCCGCAATGGCTCGAAGTCGACCTCGGCTCGTCCCAGGCCATCTGCCAGGTCGTCCTGCAATGGGAGACCGCCTACGCCACCGCATTCCAGATCCAGACCTCGGCCGACGGCACCACCTGGACCACCATCTACTCCACCACCACCGGCACCGGCGGCACCCAGACCCTCAACGTCACCGGCACCGGCCGCTACATCCGGATGTACGGGACCGCCCGGGCCACCCAGTACGGGTACTCGTTGTGGGAGTTCCGGGTCCTGTAGCTAGCTGGAGCACCGCCCCGGCGCGGACCCGCACAATGGAGCCGCGCAGCCCGGCCCGGGTGAGGAATCCGGGCCGGGCCACACCGGTGGAAACCGGCAGGCGTGATCTCGTGGACACCGGCAGGCGTGATCTCGCTGACCCCGGGGGACAAAAGCATCGGGGTCGGACATCAGAAGGATAGTGAGATGAGACGTTACCCACGCCTGCCGCGCGTCGCCGTGGCCAGCGTGACCGGCGTCCTGCTGCTGGCCGCGGTGCCGCTGACCATCCTGCCGCTCTCCGGCCGCCAGCGCGCCGAGGGCTGGGTGCTCGCGGTGGCCCTCGTGGTCTTCATCCCGCTCCTCGCGCTGGCCGCCGCGGCGCACTGGCGCCGGGTCTTCAGCCCGGAGCTGCATGCGGCCGCGATAGTGCGCGGCATCATCTGGCTGCCGGTGGGCGCCATCCTGGTGGGGGCGGTGGAGTTCGGCTGGCATCAGGACATCCACGGGGCCGCCAGCGCGGCCGCCGCCATCCTCATCGGCGCCGGGGTCGGGCTGGGCAGCAGGTTCTGGTGGCTGTCCCGCCGGCCCTGACCGCGCCGGACTCCTGAAGGTGCCTCAGTAAGGGCGGCCCCGGAAGGCCGGGGGCTCGAGGCGGGCCAGCACGCTGTCCCCGGTGGCGTACGGGATGAAGCTGCCGTGATGGGGATTCGGGTCGAGCGGCTTGCCGAGCGCGGGGAAGGCCCGCTGCGGGCAGGTGGTCCGGTCGCACACCTTGCACCCCGGGCCGATCGGGACCAGCGCGGACGGGCTGGCCAGGTCGAGACCGTGGGAGTAGACGAGCCGGTGCGCATGCCGCAGATCGCAGCCCAGGCCGACCGCGAACGTCTTGCCGAGCGTGCCGTAGCCGCCGTAGCGCCGGGCCACCGTCCGCGCCACCCACAGGTAACTGCGGCCATCGGGCATCTGGGCCAGCTGGGTCTGCATCTCGCCCGGGTGGACGAAGGCCTCGTAGACGTTCCACAGCGGGCATGACCCGCCGACCCGGGAGAAGTGGAAGCTGGTGGCCGACTGGCGCTTGGAGATGTTGCCGGCCCGGTCGACCCGGACGAAGATGAACGGCACCCCGCGGGCCCCGGGACGCTGCAGCGTGCTGAGGCGGTGGGCCACCGTCTCATAACCCACGTCGAACCGCCGCTGCAGCAGCGCGATGTCGTACCCCACCGTCTCGGCGGCGTCCAGGAACGGCCGGTAGGGCAGGACCAGCGCGCCGGCGAAGTAACTGGCCAGGCCGATCCGGCAGAGCATGCGGGCCTCGTCGCCGGACAGGTTAGCCTCGGCGACGATCTGATCGATCTCCCCGGCCAGCTCGACCGAGGCCAGGTGGGTGGCCAGCTGGAACCCTCGCTGCCCGGAGTTGAGCAGCGGGGACAGGGCCAGCACCCGGGCCTCGGGGTCATACCGCCGTTTGACGCCCTGGTCACCATCGGGAAGATCGGCCACCCGGAGGCCGTGCCGCCGGGCCAGCCGCTCGGTGATCCCCGCCTCGGTGTTGCCGATTCTCAGGTCGGCCTGCGCGAAGATCTGCTCGGCGGCGAGGTCGAGCGAGGGGAAGTAGTTCCGCCGCGCGTAGAACAGCTCCTGAACTTCCTCCTGAGCCATGGGCGGCGGCACCGACATCGACCCCGGCTCGCCCGCGTCGATGCGGGTCATGATCGTCTCATTGACGTCGCGGCCGTGCCGGTACCGGCGGTGCAGCTCGATGACGTACCGGCCGACGGCGGGCATGGTCGCGGCCAGCTCGCGGATTTCCGCCATCGAGATCTGCTCGCCGACGGAGGGATCGGTCAGCACGTCACGGAGTTGCGCCACGAGGCGGTCGGCGTCCTCGGCCGAGAACTGCTGCAGATCGGCGTCGAACACGCTGGCCAGCTTGAGCAGGACGGAGGCCGTCATGGGGCGCTGGCTGGACTCCAGCTGGTTCACGTAGCTGGGCGAGATGCCCAGGGCGCTGGCCAGGGCCGCCTGGGTGAGGCCGCGTTCTTCGCGGAACCGGCGCAGCCGGACACCTACCCGCGCTTTCGTGACCGGCATCACACATCCCGTCTTTCAAAGGTTCGGTTAACAGCTCATCGCGAGTTGGCTGACGTTTTCCCAGCCGGCGCCGGCCACTCTCGCAGGTCCCGCAGGGTATTGCCCGCGCTAATCGGTCTAGACCATCGCTGATCGTCTTCACAAGAGTTACAGAATCGCAGTTTGAGCGCCACAAACCTCCACACATGCAGGTCTACCACTGTGCTGGCTTTGAGTGCACCTTGTTAAGATAGGTTTTCGGTTTCTCTACGGACCCGACGCAAATCGAGCTGCGGGTACCGGGGCCGGCGATCGGAAGGGACATCCCGTGAGTGACGCTATTCCAGGCCTCAATCAGCCTCCAACGGCTCACGGCGGCCTGATCTCATGGGTAAACGAGATCGCCGCTCTGACCCGGCCCGCGCGCGTCCAGTGGTGTGACGGTTCGCAGCAGGAGTGGGACGAGCTCACCAGCCTGCTGGTGGAGCAGGGCACGCTGCTTCCGCTCAATCCCGACCTGCGGCCCGGCAGCTTCCTGGCCCGCTCCGACCCGTCGGATGTCGCCCGGGTCGAAGACCGCACGTTCATCTGCTCGGAGAAGGAAGAGGACGCCGGGCCGACCAATAACTGGGTCGCGCCCGCCGAGATGCGCCGGACGTTCGCGGAAATCTTCGACGGCGCCATGGCCGGCCGGACCATGTACGTGGTGCCGTTCTGCATGGGCCCGCTCGGCTCGGCGATCTCCCAGCTCGGCGTGGAGATCACCGACTCGCCGTATGTGGCGGCCTCGATGCGGATCATGACCCGGATGGGCGCCCCGGTCCTGGCGGAGCTGGGCGGCGACGGGTTCTTCGTCCGGGCCGTCCACTCGGTCGGCGCCCCGCTGGCGTCCGGCCAGGCCGACGTGCCGTGGCCCTGCAACGACACTAAATACATCTCGCACTTCCCCGAGACCCGGGAGATCTGGTCGTACGGGTCCGGGTACGGCGGGAACGCACTGCTGGGCAAGAAATGCTACGCGCTGCGGATCGCCTCGGCCATGGCCCGGGACGAGGGCTGGCTGGCCGAGCACATGCTCATCCTCAAGGTCACCCCGCCGCAGGGCGAGCCCAGGTACATGGCGGCGGCGTTCCCGTCCGCGTGCGGTAAGACCAACCTGGCCATGCTGCAGCCCACGATCCCCGGCTGGACCGTGGAGACCGTCGGCGACGACATCGCCTGGATGCGGTTCGGCGCGGACGGCCGGCTGTACGCGATCAACCCGGAGGCGGGCTTCTTCGGGGTCGCCCCCGGGACCAGCGCGGTCACCAACCCGAACGCCCTGAAGATGCTGACCAGCAACACGGTCTTCACCAACGTCGCGCTGACCGACGACGGCGATGTGTGGTGGGAGGGCCTGACCGACGAGCCGCCCGCGCACCTGACCGACTGGCAGGCCCGCGACTGGTCGCCCGCGTCGGACCGCCCGGCCGCGCATCCTAATTCCCGGTTCACCGTGGACGCGGCCCAGTGCCCGTCGATCGCGCCGGAGTGGGACGACCCCGCCGGGGTGCCGATCTCGGCGATCCTGTTCGGCGGCCGCCGGGCCACGGCGGTGCCGCTGGTCAGCGAGGCCTACTCCTGGCAGCACGGGGTCTTCCTCGGGGCGACCGTGGCCTCGGAGACGACCGCCGCGGCCACCGGCCAGGTGGGGCAGTTGCGCCACGACCCGTTCGCCATGCTGCCGTTCTGCGGTTACAACATGGGCGACTACTTCGGCCACTGGCTGAAGATCGGCGGCATGACCGACCCGGAGAAGCTGCCCCGCATCTACGCGGTCAACTGGTTCCGCAAGGACGAAAACGGCCGGTTCGCGTGGCCCGGCTTCGGGGAGAATAGCCGCGTGCTCAAGTGGATCACGGAGCGGCTGTCCGGGGACGCTGCGGCGCAGGCCTCCCCGATCGGGTACCTGCCCACCCCGGAGTCCCTGGACACCGACGGCCTGACTGTCACCGACGCCGACCTCGCCCTGCTGCTGTCGGTAGACGCCGGCACCTGGCAGGACGAGGCCGACCACACCCGGGAGTACTTCAGTACGTTCGGCAGCCACCTGCCCGAATCGCTGTGGGATGAGCACGACGGGCTGCTGGAGCGGCTGAAGACGGCCGAGGGCTGACTTCGCCCCCGGCCGGGCCAGCTGGGCGCTCGCCAACTGGGCGTGGGCCGGCCGGGCGCTCGCCAGCCGGGCGTGGGCCGGCGCGGCGCCGCCGCTCGAAGCGGTGGAACAGCAGCCAGGCCACGGCCAGGGTCGCGGCGAAGACCGGCAGCCAGGCCAGCCGTTCCGCGATCCAGGCCGCACCCGACGGCGGCGTCAGCAGGCCCGGAACGCGCCCGGCCAGCGCTCCGATCATGGTGACCGCCAGGAACGCGGACTGGTGCCAGAGGAACAGGGTCATCGCGGACAGGTTGACCAGGGCCACGGCGGCCCAGGCCAGCGGGCGGCGCATCAGCCGGGCCAGCCCGGGCCGCAGCAGCAGCACGAGGCCGACCTGGGCCACGCCGAAGTTGACGGCGGCCAGCGTGGGCGGGTTCAGGTTCGAGATGGCGGCCCCGTTCACGCCCACCATGCTCGCCGGATAGCCGGCCCAGGTGACCAGCACCGCGGTGCCCGCTGCCCCGGCGGCGAGCATGACAGCCGGGACCTTCCAGCCGCGCAGCGCCCCGCGCGCCCACGCGATCCCGAGCAGGTAGGGGACCAGCCAGCCGGCTCCGACGTTGACCCAGCCGATCCAGCCGGGAGCGCCGAGGCCGAACCGGGCCAGGTCTGCCGCGGCGACAATGGCAGCGGGGATGAGCGCGGCCGCGGCGCCGCACCGGCGGACCAGCGCCTCGGCCAGCGGGGTCAGCGCGGTGAGCCCGGCGAACACGCCCAGGAACCACAGCGGGTCGAGGACCAGCGTCACCAGGGTCCGGATCGTCCCGGGACTGACGCCGCCGAGGGCCATCGTCGCGGTGAGCGGCACCCAGACGGCGACCAGCACCGCCACCGGGCGGCCCAGCCGGGACAGGCGGCCGCGGAGCCAGGTCAGATAACCGCTGGCTCGGGGAGGGGAGGCGCGCCGGAGGCGTGTCCTCGCCGAGCCGGCCAGCTCGGGGGGTCCGGGGGGTCGCCCCCCCGGGCTGGCAGAGCTGCGCGCCGCCGCGTACCCGCCGACGAAGAAGAAGATCGCGAGGGTCTGGAAGATCCACGACGCCGGGGCCAGGGCGGGCAGGGCGGCCAGCGGGCTGGCGTCGTGCAGCCGGGCCCCGGACGGGGTTCGGGTCAGCACGAGCGCGGTGACCAGCCAGTGGCCGAGGATCACCCCGGCGATGGCCAGCGCGCGGAGCGCGTCGACGCTGCGGTCCCGCCCGGCCGGGGTGGCCGCGTCGATGCGCGCCGCCATGTTCCGGATGGCGAGGCGGGGCGCGAAGGCGCGTCCCCTCGTGGCCAGCGACCGCACCGGGGCGTCGTCTCCCCGGGTCAGCACAGTCATGGCGTGACCTTTGCGGGCTCGCCGAGCGCGATGTAGGCCAGGTTGCGCAGCGACACGCTGCCGGGCTGGAGGTAGCCACTGTGACCGTCGTCGTCGCAGCCGAACCGGCGGGCGCCGAAGGACGGCGCGGTGGGATCCGCCCCGAACCCGATCCCCAGCAGCCGGACGTGCGGCACGTCGCGGATCCAGTCGCCGGCGTCGCGGCCGGCCCACACCCGGGCCGTCGTGTGCAGGGACCGCACCGAGGCGGCGTCCATGCCCGGGCTGCCGAACACCGCGATGTCGGTCACGGGCAACTGCGGCGCGGCCAGCCCGCACACCACCGATCCGTAGCTGTGGCACAGTAGCGCGACCTGGTCGCCGTGCCCGGCCAGGCTGATCACCAGGGGCCGCAGGGTCTGGGCGCCCTGGCCCGCGTTTCCCGAGGTGAGGACGGCCGGGCTGAGCAGGCTCGGGGTGCGGTAACCGAGCCAGGCGATGACCGCGAGCCGGGTCCCGGGATCGAGCCGCCGGGCCTGCGCGGCCAGCGCGCGGGCGCCGCCCTGCGGCGAGGCGCTCCCGCGGGAAGCGAACGTGGCCAGGGACGTATCCGAGCCCGGTACGAGAATGACGACCCGGCGGGCGGTAGCCAGGTTCCCGAGGACCTCGACGGCCTCACCCGGGCCGTTCGGGTCGAACCCGAGCAGGTGCTGGTGACTCAGGGCCGCCAGGGTGCCGGCCAGCGCCGGGTTACCGGAGCGGGCCGCGGCGCTCGCCGCCCGGGCGGCTGCCGCCGAACTGGCGGCGTAGCGGACGGCCAGCGCCGCCGGGGTGAGCGCGGGCAGCGAGACCGGCGGCTCGGGTGGGGGCTGCGGGTTCACCGCCGCCGTCAGCGTGAGGCCAGCGGCAGCGGCAGCCACCGCGAGAGCGGCGGCGCGGCGCAGTTTCATGGCGTGTCCTTCCTGGTCCAGCGGGTGTACTGGGCAGAAAGCTACGGACGCACCCGGGTAGCCGGCGTCACGCTGCGGAGCCCATCTGGAGGCTGGTCCTCAGGTACTGCCGGCCGTCCCCGGAAGGGCTATCGCGCGGGTCTGCCCCCTACCTGAGTAGGGGCAGGCAGATCCCCCGCACGGGTCACGAAAGGCCTGGGCCTTCGCCCTTACGCTGAGGTCATGAGTTCCGGAGTCTCGCGCCGGGAGGCAGTCGTCACGTCCGTGACCACGGCCGCGGCCTGGGTTGCGTCCGTGTTCCGGGCGGCGGTGGCGACCGGGACCACCGATCCCCCGTCGCCTCCTCCAGCCTGGCGGCAGCGCCTCCAGCTTGGCCGGGTGGATCTGGTGTTCCTGGCCGACGTCGCGCTCGCGCTCATCCTCTGGGGCGCCACCGATTCCTGGCTGAACACGCAGAACGGTCGGCATGGCCACCCGTTCGGCACCGAGACGCTCCTGCTGTTCGCCGCAGTGCTGGCCGCGCCGCTGGTGCTGCGCACCCGCTTCCCCGCCACGGCCTGGGCCGCGTCTGCGGTCAGCCTGATCTGGGTGTCCGTGGCGATCGGCTCGCACACCCTGTTCACCGGTGTCTACCCGGTCGCGGGCGTGCTCGTCTACGGCCTGTGCCTGTACGCGGTCGGGGTCCGCGGCAAGAGCTGGTTCGTGCTCTGCGTGGCCGCCGTCACCGTGCTGGGCGCCCTCGTCGTGGACGCCCGGACCAGTGCGGTCGCCATCCTGGCCGCCATCCCCCTGCTGATGGGGGCCATCGTCCGGGCCCGGCGGAGCAGCCGTACCGCGCTCGCCCAGCAGGCCCGCCGCCTCGAGGGCGAGCGCGCCCTGCTCACCGAACGCCAGCGGATCGCCCGCGAACTGCACGACATCGTGGCCCACCACATGTCGGTGATCGCTATTCAGGCGGAGGCCGGCCCGCGCAAGGTCGCCGACCCCCCGCCGGAACTCGTGGAAAGCTTCGCCGATATCCGGGCGAGCGCCCTGAGCGGCCTCGACGAGCTGCGCCGGCTCCTCGGCGTCATGCGCAGCAGCGGCGCGGACACCGCGCCCCAGCCCGGCCTCGCGGAACTGGACGGCCTGCTGGACTCCGCGCGCAGCGGCGGCGTGCGGGTAACGTCGTCGGTCAGCGGCCCGGCCCGGGCCCTGCCGCAGGGCATCGACCTGTCCGCCTACCGGATCTTGCAGGAGGCGCTGAGTAATGCCATGCGGCACGCCCCCGGCTCCACGGTGCTGGTCGAGCTCGCCTACGCCCCGAGCGCTCTGGTGATCAAGGTGCACAACGACGCCTACGCGGCTCAGGACGGGGCCGGGGACGGGGACGCCGCTGGCCACGGCCTTATCGGTATGCGGGAACGGGCGGGCATGCTCGGTGGTCACCTGGAGGCGGGCCCCACCGAGGACGGTGGTTTCCTGGTCACCGCGGTCCTGCCGGATACCGGGGACCGCGAGGGAGGCGGGCGATGACCGTGCGGGTGGTGATCGCCGACGACCAGGGCATGGTCCGCTCCGGTTTCACCACCCTGCTGAACAGTGAGCCCGACATCGAGGTCGTCGGCGAGGCCGTGAACGGGCAGGAGGCGGTCGCCCGCGCCGTCCAGCTCCGGCCCGACGTGATCCTGATGGACGTGCGGATGCCGGTCATGGACGGGCTGCAGGCGACCCGTCAGATCACGGCGATGGACGGCGGCCCGAGGGTCCTGGTCCTGACCACGTTCGACCTGGACGACTACGTGTATCAGGCGCTGCGCTGGGGGGCGAGCGGCTTCCTGCTCAAGGACGCCTCGGCCCGGGAACTCGCCGAGGCGGTCCGGGTCGTCGCGGCGGGCGATGGGCTGCTGTCCCCCAGCGTGACCAGGCGGCTCATCGCCGAGTTCGCGCGGATGGGGGCGCCCCGCGGCCCTAGCCGCAAGACCCTGCAGAATCTCACCGAACGGGAGACCGAGGTGCTGGCGCTCGTCGCGCGGGGCCTGTCCAACGCGGAGATCGCGGTCCGCCTGGTGGTCGCGGAGCAGACCGTGAAGACACACGTCAGCCGGATCCTGATGAAGCTGGGTCTGCGGGACCGCACTCAGGCCGTGGTCCTCGCCTACGAGACCGGCGTCGTCCAGCCCGGCGGATGAGCGGGCCCACCCCCCGGCCGCGCCGGGACGCCGCCTTCGCCGCCACCTGGTCGGCCGCCCTCATCGCCTACAACAACCTGGCTGGACGGCAGCGCTGGCATCAGAGGTGGTACCCGCTGGCCAACCTCGGCGCCGCCGGCACCGCCCTGGCCGCGGCCGCCGCCAGCGGCCTGACCGCCGCCGACCTGGGACTGGAGCGCGGGCGGCTGGGCGCGGGACTGCGCTGCGGCGCCGTCCCCTCCGGAGCCCTCACCGCGGGCTGGATCCTCCTGGCCGCGGTCCCGGCCACCCGGCCCGCCCTCGCCGATCAGCGGATCACCGGCCTGACCTGGCCCGAGGTCGTCTACCAGGTGACGGTCCGGATCCCGGCCGGCACCGTGCTCTGGGAAGAAGTGGCGTTCCGCGGGGTGCTCCAGGCCGCCTTGCGCCGCGTCCTCCCCCGGCCGGCGGCCGTGGGCGTGACCAGCGGGGTGTTCGGACTCTGGCACGTCCGGCCCACGGTTCAGGCGCTGGCGATCAACCAGATGGCGGCCAGCCGCCGGGCGGCCGCGGGTTCCGTCGCCGCCACCGTCGCGGGAACGGCCGCCGCCGGCCTGCTGCTGTCCTGGCTGCGCGAGCGGTCCGGAAGCCTGGCCGCACCGGTCCTGCTGCATCTGTCCGCCAACTGCGGTGCGGCGCTGGCCGCCCGCTCCGCGCACGGAATACCGGCCACCTCAAAGTAGTTGCACGTTCAAGTAGATGAGGTCGGACAGCGCTCAGACTGGTCAACGGCCAGTTCGCGCAGCAGGGAGCAGCGATGCAGTTCGGGATCTTCACCGTCGGGGACGTCACCACCGACCCCACGACCGGCCGGACCCCCACCGAGCACGAGCGGATCAAGTCGATGGTCGCCATCGCCCGCCAGGCCGAGGACATCGGCCTGGACGTCTTCGCGACGGGCGAGCACCACAACCCGCCGTTCGTCCCTTCCTCGCCTACGACCATGCTCGGCTACGTCGCCGCCCAGACCGAGAACCTGATCCTGTCCACCGCGACCACGCTGATCACCACTAACGACCCGGTGAAGATCGCCGAGGACTTCGCCATGCTGCAGCACCTGGCTGACGGGCGGGTCGACCTGATGCTTGGCCGCGGTAACACCGGGCCGGTGTACCCCTGGTTCGGCCAGGACATCCGCCAGGGCATCGAGCTGGCCATCGAGAACTACCATCTGCTGCACCGGCTGTGGCGTGAGGACGTCGTCGACTGGGAAGGCCAGTTCCGCACCCCCCTGCAGGGATTCACTGCCACCCCGCGGCCGCTGGACGGCGTGCCGCCGTTCGTGTGGCACGGCTCGATCCGGAGCCCGGAGATCGCCGAGCAGGCGGCGTACTACGGCGACGGGTTCTTCGCCAACCACATCTTCTGGCCCACGGACCATTTCGTCCGGCTGGTCAACTTCTACCGGCAGCGCTTCGCGCATTACGGGCACGGCGCCCCGGAGCAGGCGATCGTCGGCCTCGGCGGCCAGGTCTACATGCGCCGGAACTCTCAGCAGGCGGTGGCGGAGTTCCGTCCCTACTTCGACAACGCGCCGGTCTACGGCCATGGACCGTCGCTGGAGGAGTTCACCGGGCAGACGCCGCTCACCGTGGGCAGCCCGCAGGAAGTCATCGACAAGACGCTCACCTTCCGCGAGCACTTCGGCGACTACCAGCGGCAGCTGTTCCTGATGGACCACGCCGGCCTGCCGCTGAAGACCGTGCTCGAGCAGCTCGACCTGCTCGGAGAGGTAGTGCCGGTGCTGCGCCGGGAACTCGACGCCCAGCGTCCGGACAGCGTGCCCGACGGCCCCACGCACGAAGCCCTGGTCGCGGCGTCCGTGGCCGAAGCCGCATCCGATGAGGCCAGTCCGGACGAGACCAGCACCGCGCCCGCGGCGAGCCGCCGATGACCCCGCGCACCATCGCCGTCGTCTCGGCCGGGCTCAGCCAGCCGTCATCCACCCGGCTGCTGGCCGACAAGCTGGCCGCGGCTACCGCCGGGCAGCTTCCGGCCGGGACGCAGGTGATCACCATCGAGCTGCGTGATCTGGCCCATGACATCGTCAACGCCCTGCTCACCGGGTTCCCCAGCCCGGCGCTGCGCGAGGCCATCGAGCAGGTGCTCCGCGCGGACGGGCTGATCGCGGTCACCCCGCTGTACAGCGGCTCGTACAACGGCCTGTTCAAGTCGTTTTTCGACGTACTCGACCCGGGCGCGCTGGCGGGCCAGACGGTGCTCATCGCGGCGACCGGCGGCACGGCCCGGCACTCGCTCGCGCTGGAGCATGCGATCCGCCCGCTGTTCACCTACCTGCGTGCCGTCACGGTCCCCACCGCGGTCTTCGCGGCGACCGAGGACTGGGGCGCGGCCGACGGGTCCGGCGAGGCACTCACCGCCCGCATCGGCCGGGCCGGCGCCGAACTGGCCAGCCTGATCGAGCGCCGGGAGCCCGCCACCGAAGCGGACCCGTACGCGTCCGTGACTCCGTTCGAGCAGCTCCTGCACGACCACTGAGCGCCGTCGCCCTCTAGGCTCGGCCATCCACGGCGCCGGCGCTCCCGACCCAGCCACTCCGGCGCCCGGTCACGCTCACCCTACCCCTCAGACGCCCGGCACTCCCCGGTCACGCTCACCCCCTGCGCCTCAGGCCACCTGGGCGTCCCTCTAGTTCAGGCCTTTATTTAAAAGTCGTAAAAACCGTTATGGAGATCTTGGAGGTCCGTCTCCCCTAGGAGATGCTGTCGGACGGAGCGCGGTGGCACTGGTGTCACCGGCAGAAACGGACCGCTGATGAACCTGAGACCCCCCCGCAGCGCTACGACAGGAACCAGCGAGACAGGGACCGCTACCGGCCCAAGGCGGCAGCGGAGCCGCTCCGGCCCGGCCCGCCGCCTCCGCCGCGGCGCAATCCTGGCCACGGCCCTCCTCAGTGCCGCGGGACTGTCCGCCGCACCAGCCTGGGCCGCTTCCGCGAAGCCGGCCGCCCCCGCCCAGGCGGCCACCCCGGCCACGGTCAGCCCCGCGGTTCACCTGGCGGGCGAACCCAGCCTCGGCCCGAACGTGTACGTCTTCACCCCGAGCATGCCGCAGAGCCAGATCCAGGACACGGTGGACTCGATCGCGAACCAGCAGGTCTCCAACCAGTTCGGCACCCAGCGGTACGCGCTGCTGTTCGAGCCGGGCACCTACGGCTCCGCCGCGGACCCGCTGATCTTCCAGGTGGGCTACTACACCGAGGTCGCAGGCCTGGGCGGCTCGCCTGGTGACGTGACGATCAACGGCTCCATCGACGTGTACAACCAGTGCTTCACCGGCAACAACTGCATCGCGCTGGACAACTTCTGGCGCTCGATGTCCAACCTGACCATCAACGTGGCTGGCGGAACCGGCTGCCAGGCGGCCACCGACTTCTGGGCCGTGTCCCAGGCCGCGCCGATGCGCCGGGTCAGCGTCAACGGCAAGCTGTCCCTGATGGACTACTGCAACGGCGGCCCGGACTACGCCAGCGGCGGGTTCATCGCCGACTCGGCCTTCTCCGGCGGCGGCCCGGTCATCAACGGCTCACAGCAGCAGTTCATCGTGCGCAACAGCAGCATGGACGGCTGGAGCAACGGCGTCTGGAACCAGGTCTTCTCCGGGGACATCGGCGCCCCGCCGACGATCTTCCCGCCGACGGCCGCCGGGGGCCCCTACACTACGCTGCCCACCAGCCCGGTGACCCAGGAGGAACCGTTCCTGCAGACCGACGCGGCCGGGAACTACAGCGTGTTCGTGCCGGCCCTGCAGCACAACTCCTCGGGCACGAGCTGGCAGGGCGGCGCCGCCGCAGGCACGTCGGTCCCGATCAGCAAGTTCTTCATCGCCACACCGTCCACGTCGGTGCTGGCCATCGACGCCGCGCTGGCCCTAGGCAAGAACCTGCTCCTGACCCCCGGCGTCTATGACCTGAAGGCACCGATCCTGGTCACGCACCCGAACACGATCGTGCTCGGCCTGGGCTTCCCGACCCTGGTCCCGCAGAACGGCACCGCGGCCATGCAGGTGCTGGGGGTCTCTGGGGTCAAGCTCTCCGGAATGATCTTCGACGCCGGGCCGAAGAACTCGCCGGTGCTGCTTCAGGTCGGCGGTCCGCTGGCCGCGGGGACCGGCAGTGCCGCCGATCCCACGCTGGTGCAGGACGTGTTCTTCCGCATCGGCGGGGCCACGGCGGGCTCGGCCACCAACAGCCTGGTGGTCAACAGCTCCCATGTCATCCTCGACGACATCTGGGCCTGGCGCGCGGATCACGGCGCGGGCGTGGGCTGGACCAGCAACACCGCCGACACCGGCCTCATCGTCAACGGCAACGACGTGACCGCTTATGGCCTGGCCGTGGAGCACTACCAGAAGAACGAGGTCATCTGGAACGGGCAGGGCGGCCAGGACATCTTCTTCCAGAACGAGATGCCCTATGACCCGCCCAACCAGGCCGCCTGGATGTCCGGCTCCGCAGACGGCTACCCGGCTTTCGTCATCTCACCTAAGGTCACCAGCTTCTCCGGCTACGGCCTGGGCAGCTACTGCTTCTTCAACCAGGGTGTGCCGATCGAGTCCGCTACCGCGTTCTTGGTGCCCGACACCCCCGGTGTCCAGCTGAACGACGTGTTGACCCGCTTCCTGAACGCCTCGGGCAGCATCGACCACGTCGTGAACGACGTCGGCGCCGCGGTAACCGCCGATAACCCCGGTCCCAGCTACGTCGTCAGTTACCCCTGACCACGATCGGCTGACCGGGTAGCCCGGACCATCTACCGGGCTCACGCAGGCCCCGTCCGCACCCGCGGACGGGGCCTGCCGCGTCCGGCGTCCCGGATCCGCAGCCGATGTAGCGTGGTGAGGGGATGGGCACATCCCGGGTACGGTCGCGGCGGGGTGCGATGCGGA
>DASQRM010000150.1:0-22119 GCA_035642895.1 Streptosporangiaceae bacterium
TATGAGTCCGGCAAGTCCTGAAATCTGGCCACGATCGAGTGGTCTCTGGCGGCGCGGGATGATCTGATCACGGTGGACCGCGTCGGCCTCGCTGGATGACCTGGCCAGATATCGCTCCTTACCGCGAGCATCCCGGAGCGCAGCGTAGCCATAGCGATGAACTCCTGGTGAAACCGGTCCTCGAGGCCGCAGAGTGGCGGAGTTGGCCCGATGCTTGGAATAGAAGCGCAGCGTGGATGGGACTGATATGAGTGACAGGCGGGAAGCCGGCGCGGGTTACTTGCGCGAGGATGATTCGGACCGCAGGAGTGTGGTTCCGCCCGGCGTGTGGGTGGATGACTCAGACGAGGATGACCCGGTGCTCCGTAACGCTGACGGAAGCCTGGTGGACACCTGGCGGGAAGATTATCCCTATGCTGAACGGCTGAGCCGTGAGGAATACGATCACGAGAAACGGCTGCTCCAGGTCGAACTGCTCAAGCTGCAGTATTGGATGCAGGATTCGGGCCGCCGCTTTGTGGTTATCTTCGAAGGCCGGGATGCTGCTGGTAAGGGAAGTACCATCAAGCGCTTCATGGAGCACCTGAATCCCCGGGCTGCGCGGGTTGTCGCCCTTGATATCCCCACCGAGCGCGAGCGTGGGCAATGGTATTTCCAGCGCTACATATCGCACCTGCCGACCGCCGGGGAGATCACCCTGTTCGATCGCTCGTGGTATAACCGTGCCGGGGTTGAGAAGGTCATGGGCTTCTGCACCGACGAGCAGTATGAGACTTTCCTCCGGCAGGTACCTCAGTTCGAGCGACTGCTCGCGGATGATGGTGTCTCGCTAACGAAATTCTGGTTCTCGGTGACCCCTGGCGAGCAGCACACCCGGTTCGCCATCCGCCAGATCGACCCGGTGCGGCAGTGGAAGCTCAGCCCCACCGATATCGCGTTGCTGGACAAGTGGGAGGCCTATACCGCGGCCAAGGTCGCGATGTTCCACCGAACCCACACGCCCGAGTCGCCCTGGACCGTGGTCAAGAGCAACGATAAGAAGCGCGCGCGTCTGGAAGCCATGCGCAGCCTGCTCGCCGCCATCGACTACGACCGCAAGGATCACGATGCCGTCGGGCATCCAGATCCGTTGATCGTCGGCGCGCCAGCGGACATGCGGGAAATAGACCCCGGGCACCTCTCGCCTACACCGATCGCCACGAACCGGGCGTGGAGCGGGCCCGACGGGGAGTGAGATCGCCCGCGGGCTCAGGTTCTAGACCGCTTCCATGCCGAACCGGGCCATCAATGCCCGTTCCTCATCGGGGGTCGGCGGCTCCGGGCGGTTCCACAGCTCATGCAGGCCGGCGAAGTACGCGTCCATGGCGGGAGCGTGGATCACCAGGAGCCGGGCCTCATCGTCCCCGGCGTTGCCGAAGGTATGGGCCGTCCCGCGAGGCACCAGCACGAACCCTTCGGGTCCAACGGCAAGTTCCTCGCCCTCGACGACCACAGACACCAGGCCGTCAAGCACGAAATACGCTTCTGAGCAGTTCGTGTGACGGTGCGGTGGCGGGCGGCGCCCGCCGGGGGGCAGGGTGCGCTCCATCAGGGATAGGTCGCCGTCATCCTGCTCAGCCAGCGCCTTGAAGAACATCACGCTGCCGCGAGCGGTGTAACGCTTCTGTCCCTCACCAGGTCCGATAAGACCAGCACTCATCCGCCGACCTCCCTCGGCTGCCATGCTAGGCCGGCGCTGGGCGCGCCTGCCTCAGTACTCGGGAGGCCGGTTGAAGATGACGGCCAGGCTGACGATCTTGCCGTCGCGGACGCTGAAGTAGTTCGACAGGACGAGCTCGTCGGGCAGGTTCGTCTTGTCGAACTCGCCGGTGTACGAGCCGCGCACGATCGTGTCGCCGTGGTGGTCGAGCACCTCGCGGACCTCGATCTGGACCTTGTCGCCGACCATCTCCTTCTCCACCCAGCGGCGGATCGCGTCGGTGCCGGTGAACTCGCGGCGGGCGTCGTTGACGTACGCGTCGTCGGCGAAGGTTGCCACGATGGCGTCGGTGTCCAGGGCGTTGACCCCGGCAATGTGAGCGGCGACGACCCCGGTCAGCTCGGTGGCGTGCATGGTGTTCTCCTCACGTCGGTGGCCCGGCCCTCGCGGCCGGACATCAACCACCCTCGCGGCTGCCGCCAGGGGATGGTCAACACCGCAAACGCGACGTGACTCTCCCCCCGGGGGAGGATGCACACTCGTGTCATGCAGAACGGCCTGGCGATCGGCGACTTCGCCCGCGCGACCCATCTGAGCGTGAAGACGCTGCGCTATTACCACCGGGTCGGCCTGCTGGAGCCCGCCGATGTGGACCCGGACACGGGCTACCGCCGGTACACCACCGACCAGATACCGGCCGCGCAGATCATCCGGCGGTTCCGGAATCTGGACATGCCGGTCGAGGAGGTCAAGCAGGTCCTGGCCGCGCCGGATATCGAGAAGCGCAACGAGCTCATCGCCGCCCATCTGAACCGGCTGGAAGCAGGGCTGACCCGCACGCAGGACGCGGTCTCCTCACTGCGCGACCTGCTGGCCCGCCCGTCGCCGCCCGAACTGGCCGACATCGGCCGCCTGCGGGTGGACGCCACCCCGGCCGCCGCGATCAGCGAGCCGCTGGACATCGAGGACGCGGGGCCGTGGTACCAGGGCGCGCTCGGCGAGCTCTACGCCACGATCGAGGCCCAGGACCAGAGCCCCGATGGCCCAAGCGGCGGCATCTACGCGACCGAGCTGTTCTCCCACGGACTGGGCCAGGCCACGATCTTCGTGCCCTGCACCGGGCCACTGCGGCCCATGGGCCGGGTGACGCCGCTGGTCGTGCCGCCCGGGGAGTTCGCCACCATCACCCACCCCGGCCCGGACAACGGCATCGACCGTGCCTACGGCTCGCTGGCCACCTACGTCACCCAGCACGCGCTGGCCATCGACGGGCCGATCCGGGAGTACTACCTCACCGGCCGGCACGACACCCCGGACACCGCGCAGTGGCGCACGCAGATCTGCTGGCCGATCTTCCACACCGGTCCCGAGCCCGACGATCCCTAACGCCTCACTCCGGGCCATGCCCCGCCCCGGTGAGCGCGGCGATCAACCGGGCGACAGCACCGGTGAAGGCGTGCTCGGGCGGGGTGGCGTACCCGATGACCAGCGCGGGCCGGTGCGGGCCGGACGCGGCGCTGTAGGGCCGGAGCCCGCCGAGGGCCAGGTCGTGACGGGCCGCGGCCCGGGCGATGATCTCGTCCTCGTCCAGGCCGGGCGGCAATTCCAGCAGCGCATGCAGCCCGGCGGCGACCCCGGTCACCCGCGCCTGCGGGACGTGGCGCCGCACCGCCGCGACGAGGTGGTCCCGGCGGCGCCGGTAGGCCAGCCGCGCGCGGCGCACCTGCCGGTCGTAGGCCCCGGAAGTCACGAACTCGGCCAGCGTGAGCTGGTCGAAGCTGCTGGAATACCGGTCGGTGAGGGCCTTGGCCGCGGTCACCTCGTTCACGAGGTGGCTGGGCACGACGAGCCAGCCGAGCCGCAGGCCGGGCGCGAGGCTCTTGCTGGCCGTCCCGGCGTAGATGACGTGCTCCGGGGCGAGCGCCTGCATGGCCCCGACCGGCTGCCGGTCGTAGCGGAACTCCCCGTCGTAGTCGTCCTCGATGAGCAGCCCGCCGGTCCCCGCGGCCCACTCGATGGCCCGGGTTCGCCGCCCGGGCGCCAGCACGCCGCCCAGCGGGAACTGGTGGGCGGGGGTCAGCAGCACCGCCTCCGCGTCGCCGAGCCCGTCGAGGACGGCGCCGCTCCGGTCCACCGGCAGCGTGCGGGTCCGCAGTCCGTGCGCGGCGGCGATGCCGTACAGGTGAGGCAGGCCGTACGCCTCCAGGGCCAGGGTCGCGGCGCCCCGGCCGCGCAGTGCCCGGCAGATCAGGCCGAGACCCTGGGTGAACCCGGAGCAGACCACGATCCGGTCCGGGCGCACGCGCACGCCGCGCGCCCGGGACAGGTACCCAGCCAGGGCCTGATGCAGTTCGGGCCGGCCGCGGGCGTCCGGGGCGTCGCCGAACGCCTCGGCCGGGGCGCCGTTCAGCGCGCGCCGCGCCGCCGCGAGCCAGCGGGAACGGGGGAACGCGGCCACGTCGGGCGATCCGGGGCGCAGGTCATAGCCCGGCTGCCGCGGCTCGTCCGCCGGTGCGGGCCCGGCCTCGGCCACGGGCGCCCGCCCGGCGACCCGGGTGACTGACCCCTGGCGGGCGACCAGCCAGCCCTCAGCGACCAGCTGCCCGTAGACGTCGACCACCGTGTTGCGGGCCACCCCCAGGTCGGCGGCCAGTGAGCGGGATGAGGGCAGGCGCAGCCCCGGCGCTAGCCGGCCGGACCGGACCGCCTCCCGGAGCTGGGTCTCCAGGCCTGATCGCACCCTGGGGCCGGTGCGGTCCAGGTGCAGGTCGACCCCGGAACTGGCCCACGTTTCTGGCATGAAAGTGGAGCTTACCGGTGCGCCGGCAGCCTCCTAGATTGGAGTTATGGCACTCACAGACACCCACCAAGAGACGACCTCGCAGCCCGCGTTCACGATCCCCGTCCGGCTGGACTTCGACAGCCACGCGGCCGGTTTCGCCCGGGCCCTGGCCCACCTGGACCAGGCGGCCACGAAGGAACTGGACCGGGTGGACTTCGACTCCCGGCTGCGCGAGCTGGTCCGGATCCGGGCTTCCCAGCTCAACGGCTGCGCCTACTGCATCGACATGCACACCAAGGACGCCCGGGCGGTGGGGGAGAGCGAGCAGCGCCTGTACGGCATCTCCGCCTGGCGGGACACGCCCTACTTCTCCGAACGGGAGCGGGCCGCGCTCGCGTTCACCGAGGCCGTCACCCTGATGGCCAATGATCATGTCCCCGACGCGGCGTACGAGGCCGTCGCGGCCCACTACAGCCCAGACGAGGTCGCCGCCCTCCTCGCCCTGATCACCACGATCAACGCCTGGAACGCCATCGGCGTCGCCACGCACGCCTGGACGCCTGGTAGCTACGAGCGCTGATCCAGGTGCGATGGCCCGGGGCCCGCCGCACGGGCGGGACCCGGGCCTGGTCACCACAGGCCGGGGGAGCCGGCCTGCTCCAGGTCCAGCAGCGCCCGCTTGCGGGTCAGGCCGCCGGCGTAGCCGGTCAGCTTGCCGGTACTGCCCACCACCCGGTGGCACGGGATCAGAATGCTCAGCGGGTTGCGGCCCACCGCGGCGCCCACGTCCCTGGGGTCCGCGTGACCGCCGAGGCGCCGGGCCAGATCCCCGTAGCTGGTGGTATGACCGTACGGAATCTCCGCGATCAGTTCCCAGACTGACCGCTGGAAATCGCTGCCCCGGGCGTCGAGGGGCAAATCGAACTCGGTCCGGCTCCCGTCCAGGTACTCCCCGAGCTGGCGCGTGACATCCGCGAAGCCCTGCTCGGTGCGGGGCCCGAACGTGGCGTGGTTGGGCCGGTACCAGTGGTGCGGGAAGTACAGGCCGGTCAGCACCTCGCCGTCGCGCACGATAGTGAGATCACCCAGCCGGGTGGCGAGGACCGTGTGCAGCGTTTCGGTCCGCCGTCCGGCCTTCGTGTCGGTCGTCATCATCTGCTCCTTCGGTCACGTCTTGTGCCCCGAAGACGCACCGGCCCGGTGTTTCGTGAGGTTTCCGGGGCGCCGATCTGCGGGCTCACGTCCCGCCCCTGCCCGGCGTCTTCCTGGCATGCGCACCCGGACGGGAGCGACCGACCCACCGCCAGGAAAGGGATGATCCATGTCCACCGAAGCCAACAAGGCCATCGTCGCCCGCTGGTTCGACCGGTTCTGGGGCAAGGACTTCGACCCCGCGGTCATCGACGAGCTGGCCGCGCCAGACATCCGGTTCGAGTACTCGCTGCACGCCCCGGTGCGCGGCCGGGACGCGGTGCGCGAGTTCGCCACCAAGTTCCGGGCGGCGTTCCCTGACCTGAATTTCTGGGGAACCGCGGACCTGATCGCCGAGGGTGATTACGTGGTCGGCCAGTGGGAGGGTGGCGGCACCCAGACCGGTGCGGCCTTCGACGACATGCCCGTCGGCTCCCTGCCCGCCGCGACCGGGAAGACGATGCGGTTCACTGGCACTACCGTGCTGAGGGTCGAGAATGGCCTCATCACCGAGGAGATCGGTCTCGACGACGGCCTCACGGCGCTGCGGCAGCTTGGCCTGATCACCGGCAGCTGATCAGCTCCAGATCACCGGGAGCTGTGCTCCGGGCCCTGGCCATGGGCCCGGAGCACAGGCCCCGCCCAATTCCATCCCAGGGCATCTCACGAAATCCGGAGCCAGGACGTCTTCAGGTCATGACAGGCAAGCCACCGTTCGAGAGAGTCGTCTCGGTGCACGGGAGCACCGTGCTCCGGGTCTGCCGGGCCATCCTCGGCCCCGCCGACGCGGACGACGCCTGGTCGGAAACGTTCCTGTCCGCACTCAAGGCCTACCCGGACCTTCCGGCCGACGCGAACGTCGAGGCGTGGCTGGTCACCATCGCCCACCGCAAGGCCATCGATGTGACCCGGGCGGCTGCCCGCCGCGCCATCCCGGTGGCCGAGACCCCGGACCCTCCGCCCGGAACCGCGGACGCCCGGGGCCCGGACACCGGTGGCGCCGGCCTGGTCGCCGACGACGACCTGGCCGAGGCCATCACCCGGCTGCCCGCCAAGCAGAAACAGGCCGTCGCCTACCACTACCTCGCCGGGCTGCCCTACGCCGACGTCGCCGCCATCCTCGGCGGCAGCACCGAGGCCGCCCGCCGCGCTGCCGCCGACGGCGTCGCCACCCTGCGCCGCTTCTATCCCGGCGCCGCACCGCAAGCCACACCACAGACCGCCACACGGGCCAGAGCCCGGACCACCGCACGGAAAGGAGCGCCCCGATGAACGCCGACGAATTGTCCCCGGCTCTGACGCGGGCCTTCCCCGACAACCCTGCCCAGCTGAGCCGCCTGCGCGAGCGGCTGGCGACCGCGGCGCAGCAGGACGGCGTCCTGGACGTCGCCTACCGCGTGATCGACAGCCCCGTCGGCCCGCTGCTGCTGGCCGCCACCGACCAGGGCCTGATCCGGGTGGCCTTCGCCCTCGAGGGTCACGACGCCGTGCTGCAGATACTGGCCGACCAGGTCAGCCCGCGTATCCTCAGTGCCCCCGGCCGCCTGGACGCGGCCGCCCGGGAACTCGACGAGTACTTCGCGGGCCGCCGGCACGCGTTCGACCTGCCGCTGGACTGGCGGCTGTCCGCCGGGTTCCGGCGCACGGTGCTGAACCACCTGCCGGAGATCGGCTACGGGCACACCGCCAGCTACTCTGCCGTCGCTCAGCTGGCCGGTAACCCCAGGGCGGTCCGGGCCGTCGGCACCGCGTGCGCGACCAACCCGCTGCCGCTGGTGGTGCCGTGCCACCGCGTGGTCCGCGCCGACGGCAGCATGGGCGGCTACCGCGGTGGCCCCGAAGCCAAGCGCACCCTGCTCACCCTGGAGGAGGCCGCAGCATGACCAGCACGAGCCTGGTGACCTGGGAGGACCGGGTCGACGCCACCGACTGGGCCGCGGTCCGCACCGACCTCGACCGCTACGGCTGCGGCCTGACCGGGCCGCTGCTGAGTAGCGAGGAGGCGGCCGGGATCGCTGCCCTCTACCCTGATGACGCGCGGTTCCGGTCCACCGTCAACATGGCCCGGTACCGCTTCGGTGAGGGAGAGTACCGCTACTTCGCCGAGCCGTTCCCCGAGGCCGTCACCGCCCTGAAGCAGGCCCTGTACCCCAAGCTGCTGCCGATCGCCCGCGACTGGTGGCAGCGGCTCAGCCGCCCGGCGCCGTGGCCGGACCGCCTGGAGGACTGGCTGGCGGCGTGCCACGCCGCCGGGCAGACCAAGTCCACCCCGATCCTGCTGCGCTACCGGGCCGGGGACTGGAACGCCCTGCACCGCGACCTGTACGGCGATCTGGTGTTCCCGCTGCAGGTCGTGATCAACCTCAGCCAGCCTGGCGTTGATCATTCGGGCGGGGAGTTCCTGCTCTACGAGCAGCGGCCCCGGGCTCAGTCCCGGGCCACGGCCACGCTCATCCCGCACGGCCACGGCCTGGTGTTCACCACCCGCGACCGCCCGGTGGAATCCCGGCGGGGCTGGTCCGCGGCGCCGGTCCGGCACGGCGTGTCGGTGATCCGCTCCGGCGAGCGGTTCAGCCTGGGTCTCGTCTTCCACGACGCCGCCTGATGGCCCGAACCGGGGGTGGCCCGGCCCCTGCCCGCCCCGGGTACACGCTGCTCGGTGCGGACCGGCGGCCGTACCAGAGCGCGGTGCCGGGGCAATTCGGCGGCCACCGCAGGAGCAGGATCTACGGCCGCCTCGACTGCCCGTCGGCCCGGCGCGCCATCGCCCGCGGCGGCTACGTCGCCCACCGGGTGTTCTTCGCCGACGAGCCGGCCGCGGTCGCGGCCGGCTACCGGCCCTGCGCTGTCTGCCTCCCCGGCGCTTACGCGGCCTGGCTGACCAGGGGCTCAGCGGCCGAGGCTTAGCGGCCAGGCTTAGCGGCCAGGCTCGCCGGCTCCGGGGTGACGGCTCCACGGCGCCGCCTCAACGGCGCGGCGCGAAGTAGATGATCGCCACCCCGGCCAGGACCACCGCGGCTCCGGTCCAGTCGAACCGGTCCGGCCGGGTCTTGTCGACGCCCCAGCCCCACAGCAGCGACGCGATCACGAACACGCCGCCGTACGCCGCGTAGATCCGGCCGAAATCGCTGCTTTTCTGCAGGGTCGGGATGATCCCGTAGACCACGAGGATGGCCGCGCCCAGGATGCCGACAATGAGCGGCGCACCGTCACGGAGCCAGCGCCAGACCAGATACCCCCCGCCGATCTCGGCCAGACCTGCGGCTATGAACAACGCAACCGATCGTGCAAGGCCCATGCGCAGATTCTGGCCTGGCCGTCGGCGGCCAGGGACGGGACCCCACCGCCAGCGGAAAGCACAACCAAAAGGTTGACGCGCTTTGGAGCGCCTGTTCGGCGAGCGCCTGGTCTTCCGTGGGGTTCGCCGGCCGCAACGCACCGCCCCCCGGTACTCGAATCGCCCGCCCGCCTTCGCCCGTCGCCTGACCTCCGGCCGCCGCCTCAGGTTTGCCGCGACCGGTGGTGGAAGTTAAAGGGGTTATGGGCCAGTCCCGTGGTGTTCCTGCCGCCGGGTCCGCCCGCCGGGCAGGCGTGGCGGTGGCCGCGCTGTGCCTGGTGCAGTTCATGGACGTTCTCGGTGTGACCGTGGTGGTCACGTCGCTGCCCGCGATGCTGGCCAGCCTGCACGCCCCGGACTCCTACGGCAGCCTGATCGCGACTGGCTACGCCATGTTCTTCGGCGGCCTGCTGATGCTCGGCGCGCGGCTCGGGGACCGCTACGGCCACCGCCGCACGATCCTGGTCAGCCTGGCCGTATTCGCCGCCGGGGCCGCAGTGGCCGGCGCCGCGCCATCCATCCTCGCTCTCACGGCCGGGCGCTGTGTGCAGGGGGCGGCGGCCGCGGCCTCGGTGCCCTCCGCGCTCCGCCTGCTGACCACGCTCACTTCCGAAGGACCAGCCCGGCACCGGGCCATCGCCGCCTGGAGCGCGGCGGGTGCCGCCGCAGGCGCTAGTGGCTTCGTGGTCGGCGGGATTGTCACCGACCTGACCAGCTGGCGCTTCATCTTCTGGGGTTACCTGCCGCTGTCCGCCGCGCTGGCCGCGGTCATCGCGGCGTCGGTGCCCCCAGACGGGGCCCGGCGGCAGGCGCGGTCGCTGAATCTGGCCGGGTCGGCGATCTTCACCGCGGCGGTCATGGCCTTCGTGGTCGGCACCACCGTGATCACCCAGCCCGGCGGCCGCGTCACCGGCGTCCTGCTGCTGGCCGCCTGCCTCCTGCTGGCCGGCGGCTTCGTCCTGGTCGATCGGCGCGCCGCCGCGCCGTTGCTGCCGCTGGAGCTGATCCGGTCCCGATGGCTGCGGCTCGGGGCGCTCGGCGGCCTGCTCAACACCGCGACCACCAGCTCCGTCATCACGCTGGTCACGCTGTACCTGCAGGATTCGCTGGGGCGAACTCCCTGGCAGGCGGCGGCCAGCCTGCTGCCCTTCAGCCTGGCGGTGATCGCCGCGTCCATCCTGGCCGCCAGGGTGCAGCGCCGCGCGGGGCCACCCCGGACGGTTGCCCGGCGCCTGATCGCCGCCGGTCTCACGCTGATCGCGGTCGCTGACGCCGCGCTGATCCCGCTGGCGGCGCGGGCGTGGGCGGTGCCGCTGTGCGCTGCTGCGGCCGGGGCGGGCATCGGGCTCTCCTCGGTCGCGGCTACCGGCCTGGGCACCGATGTGGAGCCACGCTGGCGAGGCGGCGCGTCCGGGATCATCAACACCGCGGCCCAGCTCGGTACCGCGGTAGGCATTGCGACGCTGCTCCTGGTGGCCGCGGCGACCAGCGGGACGCCAGCGCCGGACACGCCCCCGCCCCGTATCGCCTGGGCGGTCGCCGCCCTGGCCGCGGCGGTCGGCGCGGCCTGGTTCGGCGCGGCCCGCCGGGGGTCAGGCCCGGGCGGTGCGGACGACCGGGCGGCTGGGCCGGGGAGGGTCCGGCCGGTGCGGCAGGATGCTGGCTATGGAGGATCAGATCGCATTGCGGCCGGCCGTGGAAGAGGATCTGGCCATCCTCGAGGAACTCAGTGGGGGTGACCCGGTCAAGGCGGGAGCGTTCGGCTGGTACGGGTGGCAGGATCGCGACCGCTGGCGCCGGCGCTGGGCAGAGAAAGGCCTGCTCGGCGACGACGGCGGCTCCCTCATCGTGATCCGCGGCGGGGAACGGCTGGGGTTCATGAACTGGCGGATCAAGCGGGCCACCCCGACCGCCTACCACTGGGAGATCGGCATTGCCTTGCTGCCGGAGGCCCGCGGCCACGGGTACGGCACTGAGGCGCACCGGCTGCTGGTGCGCTACCTGTTCGCGCACACCCCGGTGCACCGGATCGAGGCGGCCACCGAGGCGGGCAACGTCGCCGAGCAGCGGGCCCTGGAGAAGGCCGGGTTCACCCGGGAGGGCCTGCTGCGCGGCATCGGCTGGCGGGACGGCGCCTGGCGGGACGGGATCTGGTACAGCGTCCTGCGTACCGACCCGGCTACTGACCTGTCCACCGGATAAGCGCCCCGCCACACAGGCCCGGAAACGTTGTCCCACCGGGATTTCAGGCGTCTGCCTGTATGTCGCTCGTGTGACAAGTGGGGAGTTACGCTCCGGAGTCATCGCAGGTCATCCCCGTGACGGCGCGGAGCATAGCAGACTTTCCTGCCCGAAAATAGGACTTTCGGCCCTGACCTTTACAGTTCTCGGGCTGATGAAATATGACCGATGGCAACGGACCGGGCGGCCCCCGGTACCGGGCCAACTCGGGGGGCTGAGGGCCTCGTGTGCCGGGCTGGGGAGGCGCACGGGGCCCTCACACCGGTTCGGGGGAGACGGCCGGAACGGTTTTCGTTGCGGCGAATGAAACACCGGCCACGGCCCGCCTGCAGCCGGGCGGCTACACGGGCGAAGGTCCACCGGGCAGTCCCGAGTTCCACCCGGGCGGTCCAGCTAAGCCATGATCGCCGAACCAGTGGGCCAGCAGTGCGAACGTCCGCGGGGCCGCGCCGTGCAGCCGGGCCGGGAAGCTCATCCAGCGGGGCACGTAGACCACCTGCCGGTCGTGCTCGAGCGCGGACCTGATCGCCTCGGCGGCCCGCTCGGCCGGCAGCGGCTGCGGCTTACTGCGGCCGTAGGGACGGCCCCGGCGCTCGAAGAACGGGGTGTTGATCACGCCCGGCACGATCACGCAGATGCCCACGCCGGAGCCTTCCAGCTCGTGAGCGAGGCTCTCGGCGAAGTTGCCCAGGCCTGCCTTGGCCGCCGAGTACACCGCCTCGTCCCGAACTGAGGTCGCGCCCACGATGGACGAGACGAACACGATCCGGCCGCTGCCCCGCGCGGTCATCCGGGGCAGCAGACGCCGGGTCAGCTCGATCGGCGCGGCCAGGTTGACGGCCAGGATCTCCGCGATCTTGTCGCCGGACATCTCGCCCGCCGGGCCGCACCAGCCGACCCCCGCGTTGTTGATCAGGATGTCGATGCCCGGGGCGTGCGCGTCGGCGGACGCGACCTGCAGCGCCGCGTCCGCAAGTTCGGCCGGGCCCTGCGGGTCGGCGAGATCGGCTTTCAGGGCCAGGGCACCCGTATCGTGGGCCACCGCGTCCAGCCGGGCCGGGTCGCGACCGGCGATCAGCAGCCGGGCTCCGGCCCTGGCCAGCACTCGTGCCGTAGCAGCGCCGATACCCGACGATCCGCCGGTCACCAGGGTCACTGCGCCACGGAGCCGCATGTCGCTACCGTCTCATGCGCCCGCTGGCCGGCCGCATGCTGCCCCGCCGCTGCCGTGGCCCGGCGCGGCCGGGCTCGCGCAGGTCAGCGCGGTATCAGGGTCCGGATCAGGCCGGTGCGGGGGCCTGCGTCTGAGCCACCGGGCGGGCGGTCTCGGCCCAGACCCGCACGATGTCGCGCATCGACAGGAGCCCGATGACCTCGCCGCCCTCGATGACCACCAGGTGCCGGAAGCCGGACCTCACCATGGTCTCTGCGGCCTGCTGCAGGGTCCACTCGGGCGACGCGAACACCACGTCCACGGTGCGGTGCCCCGCGGCGAGCTCAGCGTCCGGATCCTGCCCGGCGCCGATTGAGTCCAGAATGTCGCGTTCAGTCAGGATGCCGACCCCCGCGTGCTGGTCGTCGGTCACCACGGCCGCACCAACCCGGCGCGCCGACATCAGGCGCGCGGCCTGGCGGAGGGTGTGCGCGGGGCCGATGGTGAGCACCAGCGCGGTCATGCCGTCTCGCACCTTCACGGTCGATCACTCCCCGGGCTGTGGTCGGGACACTATCCGCCCCGGGCCGGCCGGGGATGGCGCCGCATTGTGGATGCGCTTGTGCCTTTGTGACGAGCTAGTCCCTCCAGCATCCGCGCATGCCCGCGCGAGGGCAAGCCCTTATGCCCGGCCCATCTGGCTGGGCATATCAGCACCTCAGGTCAGGTCTCCGGGTTAGCCAGGCGGTCGAGTACCTCCTGGTGCAGGCGGGCGTTGGTACACACCACGCTGCCCCCGTCCGGTCGGGCGTTCCCGTCCAGGTCGGTGAACACGCCGCCCGCCTCTTCCACGATGATCTGCAGCGCCGCGACATCCCATAGGTTCACCTCGGGCTCGGCGGAGACGTCCACCGCCCCCTCGGCGACCAGGACATGGGACCAGAAATCCCCGTACGCACGGGTCCGCCACACCGACCGGGCCAGGTCCAGGAAGCCGGGCATGACGCCCCGCTCTTCCCACCCATGCAGGCTGGAGTACGAAAACGAGGCGTCCTCGATCCGCCTTACATCCGACACCCGGCAGCGGGAGGCCTTGGTGAGACTCTTGCCGGTCCAGGCCCCGTTATCGCTGGCTGCCCACCAGCGCCGGCCGAGGACGGGCGCGGAGACCACGCCCATCACCACCTGGTCGCCGTCCATCAGGCCGATCAGGGTGGCCCACACCGGGACGCCGCGGACATAGTTCTTGGTCCCGTCGATCGGGTCGATCACCCAGCACCGGGGGCCGCCGCCGTCCCGGCCGAACTCCTCGCCCAGCACGGCGTCCCGCGGCCGGGACCGGCGCAGCACGTTACGCAGCGATTCCTCGGCTGCCTTGTCCGCGTCGGTGACCGGGGTCAGGTCGGGCTTGGACTCCACCCGGAGATCCAGCGCCCGGAAGCGGCGCGTGGTGATGTCATCGGCCGCGTCGGCGAGGACGTGGGCGAAACGCAGATCGTCGTCGTATCCCGCCATGGCGCTGAAGGTATCGGATCGCGGCGGCCGCGGCCATGTCCGGCCGGCCGGCCCGGCCGGGCGCGGCGTCCCCGGGGGTGCCTGCCGTAGCGTTTACGGCATGCAATACACGCATCTTGGCCGCAGCGGCGTGGCCGTGAGCAGGCTCTGCCTCGGCACCATGAACTTCGGCGCGCACAGCCCGCGGTGACCGCCCCGATAGTCGGGCCGCGGACGATGGATCAGCTGACCGGGGCGTTGCGGGCGCTGGAGGTCACGCTGGATGAGAAGGCCCTCGGGCGGCTCGACGAGATCTTCCCGGGCCCGGGCGGCGCGGCCCCCGAAGCCTGCGCGTGGTAATCGCGTGCCCGGCCGGGCTGACTCTCCGTTATCCCGCCCGGCCTCCTGCGGGCCGGAGCCTTCGTGATCAACTGATTGGTGCTGCCCGGGAAGCACTAATCAGTTGATCACGAACCGTCGTCTGGTGCGGGTGTGGCTTGAGTGGCCGATGGTTCTGAGGAGTAGTCATCGGGCTGGACGGGGGTGGGGTCGTCGCCCTCGCGGCTGCGCAGCAGGCGGCGCAGCGAGTCCAGCCGGGTGACCAGCCGGCTGTCGCCACCCTGGTCGCGGACCCAGTCGTCCAGCGCGCAGTCGGCATCCAGGTGGGTACAGCCGCGCGGGCAGGCCGCGGTCCCGGGGGCCAGGTCAGGGAAGGCCGCCACCACCCGGTCCGGGGCCACGAGGCCCAGGCCGAAGCCGCGCAGCCCCGGCGTGTCGATCAGCCAGCCGCCGCCGGGCAGTGGCAGCGCCACCACCGACGAGGACGTGTGGCGGCCCCGCCCCGTCACCGGGCTGACCGCGCCCACTGCCCGGTCCGCTCCGGGAATCAGCGCGTTCACCAGGGTGGACTTACCGACCCCGGAGTGCCCCACCAGCACGCTGATCCGGCCGGCCAGGGCGTCACGGACCGGGTCGAGCCGGGCGCTGCTGAGCGGCTGGCCAAGTACCAGGTACGGGATGCCGAGCGGGCCGTAGGCATCGAGGATGGCGGTCGGCGGCGCGAGATCGGACTTGGTCAGGCAGAGCAGCGGCGACAGCCCCGCGTCGTAGGCGGCGACCAGGAAACGGTCGATCAGCCGGGGCCGGGGCGGGGGGTCGGCGAGCGCGGTGACGATCACGAGCTGGTCGGCGTTGGCCACGATGACCCGCTCCACCGGGTCGGTGTCGTCGGCCGAGCGGCGCAGCACGGACGTGCGCGGCTCGACCCGGACCACCCGGGCCAGGGTGCCCGGTTCGCCGGAGATGTCCCCGGCCAGCGCGACCCGGTCGCCCACAACCACGCTGCGGCGACCCAGCTCACGAGCCCGCATCGCGGTCACCGGGCGGTCCCCCACGAGGGTCCCGTACCGGCCGCGGTCGACCGCCGCCACGAACGCCTCCGCCGCGTCCTCGTGCGCGGGCCGGCGCCGGGTCCGTGGCCGCGTGCTCTTCGCGGGCCGGACCCGGACGTCATCTTCGTCCAGGTGGGAGTAGGACGGCTGCCGGTTCAGGGAGCGCGCTCCAGCATCGCCGCCCACGCGCCGGTGAAGCCGGGGAATGTCTTGCCCACGGTGGCCACGTTTTCGACCTGCAGGCCGGGCACCGCCAGGCCGAGCACCGCCGCGGCCATCACCAGCCGGTGATCGTCGTAGGTGGCGAAGGGGCGGCTGGCCCGCAGCGGCCGCGGCCGGATCTCCAGCCCGTCCGCCCGCTCGGTGACCGAGCCGCCCAGCGCGTTGATCTCGGTAGCCAGGGCGGCGAGCCGGTCGGTCTCCTGGTGGCGCTGGTGGCCTATCCCGGTCAGCACCGAAGGCGAGCCGGCCAGAGCGGCGAGCGCGCCGAGCACCATCGAGATCTCGCTGCAGTCCGTCAGGTCGGCCGTGATCCCGCGCAGCGCGGACGGGCCGGTGACGGTCAGCCCGTCGGGGCCCGCCGTGGCGTCCGCTCCCATGTCCCGCAGGACGCGCAGGATGTGGCCGGCGGGCTGCGCGGTCACCGCCGGCCAGCCAAGGATGGTCACCGTCCCCGCGGTGACCATGGCCGCGGCCAGGAACGGCATCGAGTTCACCACGTCGGGCTGGACGGTGATCGGGTGACTGCCGAGCACGCCAGGGTGCACGTACCAGGTATCGGGCCAGGCGTCCGCGGCGGTCTGGCCGGCCGCCGCCGTCTCGACCGTCGCCCCGGCATCGCGGAGCATCTGCACGGTCAGGTCGATGTGGGGGGCTGAGGGCGCGCGGCCGCCCCGGTGCCGGACCTCGAGTCCCTTGTCGTAGCGAGGCGCGGCGAGCAGCAGCCCGGACACCAGCTGCGAGGAGGCCGACGCATCTACGGTCACCGCGCCGCCGGCCAGTGACCCGGTGCCGTGCACGGTGAACGGGATGGCGCCGCGTCCCCCATCGTCGATCACCGCGCCGATCTCACGCAGCGCGGCGATGATCGCGCCCACCGGCCGTTGCGAGGCCCGCGGGTCGCCGTGGAATTCGGTGGCCACGCTGGCCAGCGCGGACACGGGCGGCACGAACCGCATCACGGTGCCGGCGTTCCCCACGTCCACCCGGGCGTCGCTGGCGGCCCAGCCAGGGGAGACCCGCCAGGCCGTGGTCCCGGCGTCCGCGGAACCGCCGGTGACCGCCGAACTGCCGGTGACCCTGGGATTCCCGGTGACGCTTGAATCCCCGGTGACCACCGTGGCCCCGAGCGCGCTGAGGGCACCGGCCATGAGCAGCGTGTCCCGGGCCTCCAGCGGGCTGAGGATGTCGGTCGGCCCGGCGGCCAGGGCGGCGAGGACGAGGGCCCGGTTGGTCATGGACTTCGACCCGGGCACCCGCAGCCGGGCCCGCAGCGGGCCGTCGGCCTGCGGCGCGGGCCAGGGCCGGGCCGCGCGGCCGGGATCCTGGCGGGGGATGTCCATGCTGTGAGCGTAATGCGTGTGCTGAGCGCTTGGCCTGGAGTGAATCACCGGAATCGGGGAAGAACCAGCGAGCGTTATGTCCTCCGGGACCTGGATGACGGCGGCTCGCCGGGTGAGGCCGCTGGCTGGCGGCCGGCCGGTAGCGGCTCGCGGGCTATCGGTGCGGTGGCCGAGGTTTGGTAATCAAGATTTTTGGTTATTAAGTGGCACATTCTGTGCTTCTCCGGTGCTGCCCCCAGCAGTCCCAGCTACGTAGTGATCAGGTGACGATATGTGCGGCCGCTTCGCGTCGGCGCGGAAGCGCCAGGAGCTCCTGGAGGAGTTTGGCGTGCAGCGGGATCGGGTGGCGGAGCCGCTGCGGCCTGACTACAACGTGGCGCCCACCAAGCCCGTGTACGCCGTGGTCACCAGGCGCCCGGAAGACCCCGCGAAAGAGCAGGGTGCGCGGCCGGGCAGCGCCGGGCCGGACGGAGCCGGGTCAGACGGGGCCGGGCCTGACGGGGCCGGGCCGGACGGGGCAGCCGAGCACCAGGCGGACGGGCACCAGGCGGGTGAGGACCAGGCGGCCGGGCACCAGGCGGCTGAGCCCGAGGGCGTACGGGAACTCCGGGTGGTCCGCTGGGGGCTGGTGCCCTTCTGGGCCAAGGACATCTCGATCGGCAGCCGCCTGATCAACGCCCGGGCCGAGACCGTGGCCAGCAAGCCGGCCTTCCGCCACGCGTTCGCCCGGCATCGCTGCCTGCTCCCCGCGGACGGCTTCTACGAGTGGGAGAAGTCCGGGGAGGGAAAGAGCTCGCGCAAGCAGCCATACTACATCCGCCGCGAAGACGGCGGCGTGCTGGCCTTCGCCGGCCTCTACGAGTTGTGGCGCGACAAGGACCGGCCCGACGATGATCCCGATTCCTGGCTCTGGACGGCGACCATCATCACAACCCGGGCTGAGGACGAGGTCGGCCGTATCCACGACCGGATGCCGATGGTGATCGAGCCCGCCCGCTGGGCGGACTGGCTGGATCCCGCGGCGACCAGCGCCGAAGCGCTGCACGGCCTGATGACGCCCGCCGCCTCGGTCCACCTGACGACCTATCCAGTGTCAACGGAAGTTAACTCGGTCCGGCACAACGGCCCGGGGCTGATCGAGCCCATGGAGGGTGATTCTGATCCCGCGGGGTCCCCGCGGGATGGGGCGGGGGGGCGCAGCGACGCCTCCCGTGGTGCCCCCAGCACGTTGTTCTGAGGCCCCTGAGCGCGGCCGGCCCCTCCCAGGACCGTGGTCTGCTGCGCCACTGGTGCCCCGATAAAGCAGGAGGATCCGTGGAGACCATCACCGTACGCAAGCGCCTGGAGTCTGCGCGCGACGACCTGGACCGTTCCATCGCGGTCCTGCGCGGCGAGAGGCCGGTGTCCGGCAGCGCGGACTTCCCCCAGGACGAGGCGGACGTGGGGACCAGCCTGTCCGAAGCGGACCGGGCCGACGCCGTGCTGGCCTCGGCCATGTCCCAGCGTACGGAGGTCGTGGATGCGCTGCAGCGCATCCAGGACGGCAGCTACGGCAAGTGTGCAGACTGCGGCAAGCCGATCCCCGAAGGCCGTCTGGAAGCGCGCCCGGAGGCTTCCCGGTGCGTGGCCTGCCAGTCGAAGCGGGACCGGATGCGGCGCTAGCCAACCGCCTGGGGCGCGGCGGCGGGCCCGTCGGCCCCGGATACGGACGCGCGGGCCGCGGGCCTGCGGACCGCCGGCCCGCGGTCGACGGGCTTGCGGGCCGCGGGCTTGCGGGCCGCGGCCAGCAGGTAGATACCGAACGATTCGTTCCCGCCGATCCCGGTACCGTTACCCGCCCCGGCCGGCCCGGCGTCCTCCGCGCCCGCGGCCAGCTCGGCCCGGACCAGCCGCGTGATGGCGCTCGGGTCCCTGCGCAGCACATGATCCACCATGGACGGGGACAGCACGGTGCGCGGCCGGATCCAGCTGACCTCCAGCCCGGCCTCGGTCAGCAGGTCGACCAGCTGCTCGGGGCCAAAACACCGGGTGATCCGGCCATCTGGCCAGGGCACCAGGACCACTTCGGCCTGCGGCAAATCGGTCAGCTCGGCCCAGTGGTGCTGCTCGGCCAGGATGGACATGCCCAGGACGAGTGAGTCGACGCAGGCTAGGAGCTGGCCGCCCGGCCGCAGCACCCGCGCGATCTCCGCGGCGACATCCTCGGCCATCAGGTGCCGCGACAGTGCCCCGTCGTCGGCGATGACCCCGTCTACCGACCCGTCGGCGAGGAAGGCCAGGTTCGCGTAGTCCGCCACCACGCGGACCAGCCGCCCGGATGAGGTGCGGCGCCGGTGCATGCTGCGGGCAGCCGGCCCCCGGGGCATCTCCGGCCGGGCGGCCCACGGCCCGGCCCGGCGTTCAGCAGCACCAGGCAGGCGCGGCATGACCTGCAGCACCGCATACCCCGCCGCGGCCGCCTGGGACGCCACGCTGGACTGGGGACCGGAGATATCGACCAGGATCCGGCCCCGCGGCGGCAGCCACGCCTGCAATTGCGCCGCTACCACAGCGCGCTGGAACCGCCAGTAGGCCGTGAGCGAGCCCGATCCGAGAACGGTCAGCGGGCTGGTCGTACTTGCCGCCACCATGACTCCATCCAGCAGCCGGGCTGCACGCAATGCGGCCGGCGGCCTGCCCAAGTGGCAGAGTTGAAACGCCGCCGCGAAGACGGGGAGCCCGCGCAGCCCTATTTCCTGAAATCTTCCCCCACCTGGGTCTTTCTCACCTGACTTGACGGGAAGGTCGTGCTGTGTTCCCGGGGGCGCGGTCGGCCCGACCGCCCAGCGGGCGCGAGTGACCCCGCCGGCGGGCCCGGCCGGGCCCGCCAGCGTGCCCCCGCCGGGCCCTGCGGCCGGGCCCGCCGGTCCCTGGCGGGACAAAACGTCATCCGGCCCTGGGCGGATGACGGAATGAAGCCGGCGGGTCGCATGTTCCAGACGACGTGGTTGTAGCCGAATACGCGACTCCTAAGAGCGCCTCAAAGCTGCCTCGCTTCGAGCCGAGGGCGAGCGGGGATGTATCCTCCCGCCCATACGGCCGTTACCTCCGGCCGTCGCAGGAGAGTTCCGAGGGGGTGGGTCCGGTAACCGAGACACTCGAGCAGCGAAGCGAGCGCTTCGAGCACGACGTGCTGCCTTACCTGGATCAGCTCTACTCGGCCGGGCTGCGCATGACCCGCAACCCGGCGGACGCCGAAGACCTCGTCCAGGAGACGTTCGCCAAGGCCTATGCGTCGTTCCACCAGTTCCAGCCGGGGACGAACCTCAAGGCGTGGCTGTTCCGCATCCTGACCAACACCTTCATCAACAGCTACCGCAAGAAGCAGCGTGAGCCGCAGCGGTCCGGCGCGGAAGAGGTCGAGGACTGGCAGCTGGCCCGAGCCGCCGAGCACACCTCCACGGGGTTGAGATCGGCGGAGGCGGAGGCCCTGGACCGGCTCCCGGACTCCGACATCAAGCAGGCGCTGCAGGCCCTTCCGGAGGAGTTCCGCATCGCGGTATACCTCGCCGACGTGGAGGGGTTCGCGTACAAGGAGATCGCCGACATCATGGGCACGCCGATCGGCACCGTCATGTCGCGCCTGCACCGCGGGCGGCGTCAGTTGCGCGACATGCTGCAGGACTACGCGGCCGACCGGGGCGTGACCCGTCCGGCCTCGGCAGATAACGGAGACGGGCCGGAGCCCCAGGCCGCGGAGTCGGGGAGGGACGCATCATGAGCTGCGGGAAACCCCACGAGACTCCGTGTAGCGAGGTACTCGACCGGGTCTACTCCTACCTGGATGGCGAGCTCGGCTCCTCGGGTAACGCGGAGATCCGCCAGCATCTCGACGAGTGCGGCCCGTGCCTGCGGGAGTACGGCCTGGAAGAGGCGGTCAAGCGCCTGGTGCACAAGTCCTGCGGCCACGACGAGGTTCCCGGTGACCTTCGGGTCAAGGTGCTGACCCGGATCCAGGAAGTGCGGGCCACCATCGAGATCGGGATCACCGAACTGCCGGGCGAATAGCCCGCCTTCAGCCGGCCCATTACCCGCCAAATCACCCGCCGGGCCGCCGGCCAAAACGATCAGCCTGCTGACCTGCGTGAACATCTCCGCCGCTAGCCATTGTTACTTTCTGTCAGGTCGTATATACAGATTGTAGATATCAGACGTGTGGGCTACGCGATCAGGGGTGATGGCGTTACCCTGAGTGGCGAGCTGGACCTATTGGCAGGGTCATTTTCATCGGGGCCGGAGATCGGCAGTTACCGGTTTGCGGCCGGCGTGCGCCCATGAGGGAGTGACCACCCGGTAGCCCATCGGACTGACTGCGAGGGGGGGTCTTGAGCAGGCTCTCGCGGGCCGCGTGGCTCTATATGGCCGTGGTGGTCACGGCAGCGGTCCTGCTGCTGACCCACGTGCTGGTGCAGGACCTGAGCCGGGGCCTGAGCTACCAGGAATCACAGATGCTGCTGGTACTGGCTGTCCTGTTCATGATCTGTGATTCCACCCCCACCACCCTCACCTCCCGCCAGTCCGCCTGGTCGCCCAGCTCGGCGGCCACCTTGGCCGCGGTCGTGCTGCTCGGCCCGGGCGGGGCGGCATTGGTCGGCGCCACCTCACTGATCAGCCTGCGCCGCGGCGGCCTGCGCGAGCGGGCCTTTAACGGCGCAATGTATGCCCTGAGCGCTTTTGCCGCGGGCGAGGCTTATCTGGCGCTCGGCGGCCATATCGGCGTGCCCGCGGCGGACGCGTTCCCGGGCATCATCCTGCCGTTCGCGGTGGCGGCCGCCGTGCACGTGGCGGTCAATCACGGCCTGTTGTGGAGCATGCTGCTGCTGCTCCCCCCGGGCGGGGTCAGCGCCCCGAGAGGCCGCCTTGACCTGCACCTTTCCCTGCTGCTGGTGTCCGATCTGGGCTACGCCACCCTGGGACTGCTCATCGCGGCGCTGTGGGATCTGGTGGGGGCCTTCGCTGCGGTCCTGGTCCTGATCCCGCTGTTCGTCGCGCGCTGGGCCATGGGCCAGTTCGCCGCGCAGGAGGGGGCCTACTCGGCCACGATGGCCGCGCTGTGCCAGGCCGTGGAGACGAAGGATTTCTACACCCGCGGGCACAGTGAGCGGGTGTCCCGGGGCGCCACCCTGCTGGCCCGGCAGATCGGCATGGGCGCGGAGCGGGTCGAGGCCATCCGGTACGCGGGCATGCTGCACGACGTGGGCAAGCTCGGGGTGCCGACCAAGGTGCTGCA
>DASQRM010000151.1:0-5797 GCA_035642895.1 Streptosporangiaceae bacterium
GCTGCGCCGGACGGAGCGGTGTCCGCCGGAGCCGGACCCGTGGCGCCGCTGGCCGCGGCGCCCGGCGCGGCGGCGCCAGCCGCGACACTGTCGGCGGGCGTCTCGGCCGCGGTCACGCCGGGGGTGGTGAGAGCCAGCCCGTGGTCGGCGAGCCGGCTCTTGATCTCCTTGATCGACTGGGGCCCGAGGCCGTCGATGGCGAGCAGTTCCTTCTCCGTGCGGGCGGCCAGGCCGCCGACCGTGTGCACGCCCTCGCGCCGCAGGCTGTTGAACGAGCGGACCGGCAGGTTCAGCTCCTCGATGGGCAGCTGGGCCGCGTCGGCGGCCAGCCCCTTCACCCCGCCCTCGTCGCCGGTGCCCGCGGCCGCAGCGGCCGTGGCCCCCGTGCCCGCGGTAGGAGTGCCCGCGGCGGGAGTGCTCGTGGCCCCCGTGCTCGGGGCCGGAGTGCCCGGGACCTCGCCGGCGGAAGCGGCCGCCGGGGCCGCGGCACCCTCACCGGACAGCTGGGCGGCCAGGTTGGTGGCGAACTTCCCGATGATCCGGCCGCCCACCTCGGCCATCACGCCCCGGCCGAACTGCGCGGGACGCCCGGTCACGGTCATGGTCGTCCGGACCAGCACCCGGGTCTGGCCGTTCTCGTCCTGCAAGGAGGACCGGATCGTCGCCGAGGCGGTGCCGCTGCCCCGGGTCTCCTTGCCGGACGCCTCCAGCACGACCGTCTTGGTCGCCTCGTCCTTCTCGGTGAAGCGGGCCTTGCCCGCATAGGTCATCTGCACCGGGCCGACCTTGATCTTGATCTTGCCCGAGATGTTCTCACCGTCGAAGCCGTCGACGGTGGCGCCGGGCATGCACGGCGCCACCTGCTCGACGTCCAGCAAGGCCTGCCAGGCTTGCTCCGGCGGGACCGGGATGATGAACGAGTGCTCCAGATCCATGTCGCTAAGCTCCAGCCGCGACCGCCAACGCCCTAGCGGTCAGCACCCGCGCCAGGTGGCGCCGGTAGTCGGGCGCGCCGTGCAAATCTGCAGGCGGCTGCGTGTCCTCGTCGGCGTGCGCTGCGGCCGCCCGCAGGGCGCTACGGTCGGCCTCGGCCCCGGCGACCGCCTCTTCCGCCGCCCGGGCCCGCACCGGAACAGGGCCCATGTTCGTGAGCCCGATGCGGGCCTCCGCCACGTGCCCATTGGAACGCCGGGCAATAGCGGCTACCCCCACGGTCGCCCACGCCTGGGCCGTCCGGTGGAACTTCTCATAACGATAGCCCCATGCCGGGCCGAGTTTGGGCACCCTGACCCCGGTGAGCACCTCGCCCGGCGCCAGCGCGGTCGTCAGGTAGTCCACGAAGAAGTCCGTGGCCCCGATCTCCCGATCCCCGCCCGGGCTCCGCGCGATCATCGTCGCGCCGAGCGCCACCGCCACCGCGGGCAGGTCCCCGGCCGGGTCGGCGTGCGCCAGTGACCCGCCCAGCGTGCCCCGGTGCCGGACCGCGGGGTCGGCCACCGTCGCGGTCGCCTCGGAGAGCAGCCCGCAGTGCGCACGGATCACCGGGTCGCGGACCACCTCGGCGTGGGTGGTCAGCGCGCCGATCCACAGCGTCTCCCCCTCGTCCCGGACGCCCCGCAGGCCGTCCACGTGGCCGAGATCGACCAGCAGGTCGGGGTAGGCGAGCCGGAGCCGGAGCAGCGGCAGGAGGCTCTGCCCGCCCGCGATGACCTTGGCGTCCTCGCCGCCGTCGGCCAGCGCCTGGACCGCCTCGTCCAGCGACGACGGCCGGATGTACCTAAATGCCGCCGGGATCATTCCGCACCTCCGAGTGCCTGCCCACCGTTTGATGGCGCGGCATCGCTGCCGTGTGCTTGCGCGGCGTCTTCGCCGCTCACATGCCCGACGGTCCCATGAGAGTCGGTGGCCGAGTCCCCGATGATCTGGGTGCCCGGGCCGCTGTCCCGGGCGGCCTTGAGGGCCCGCCAGACCCGCTCCGGCGTGCACGGCATCACGATGTCCCGGATGCCGTAGTGCCGCAGCCCGTCGATGATCGAGTTGACCACGGCCGGGGTGGACGCGATCGTGCCCGCCTCCCCGACGCCCTTGACCCCGAGCGGATTCGTGGTGGCCGGCGTCTGTGTCCGGTCCGTGGTGAAGTGCGGCAGGTCCGCCGCGCTGGGCAGCAGGTAGTCGGCCATGGTGGTGGTGGTCAGGTTGCCCTCGTCGTCGTAGATGGCCTCCTCGAACAGCGCCTGAGCGATGCCCTGGGCCAGCCCGCCGTGTACCTGGCCGTCCACGATGAGCGGGTTCACCACGTTGCCGACGTCGTCCACGGCCACGTAGCTGCGGATCTTCACCTCGCCGGTCTCGGTGTCGATCTCCGTGGCGCACAGGTGCGTCCCGTGCGGGTAGGAGAAGTTGTCCGGGTCGTAGGTAGCGTCGGAGTCGATGTTCGGCTCGACGCCGTCCGGCAGGGCGTGCGCCGCGAACGTGGCCAGCGCGATCTCCTGGATCGTCTTGCCCACGCCGTCACTGCCGCGGACGCTGAACGTGCCCGCCGCGAACTCGATTTCCTCGGGTGGTGCCTCCAGCATGGCCGAGGCGATCACCTTGGCCTTCACGATCACTTTCTCGCACGCGCCGTGCACCGCCACCCCGCCTACGGTCAGCGACCGGGACCCGTAGGTGTCCATGCCCTTGGGTGAGACCTGGGTGTCGCCGTGCAGCACCCGGACATCCTCGAACGGGACGCCCAGCTTGTCCGCGACGATCTGGCTCCAGGCCGTCTCGTGGCCCTGGCCGTGCGCGCTCGACCCCGTGACCACCTCGACCTTGCCGGTCGGCAGCATCCGGATCGAGGCGTGCTCCCAGCCGCCGGCCCCGTAGGCCAGCGAGCCGAGCACCCGGGACGGGGCCAGCCCGCACATCTCGGTATAGGTGGAAATGCCGATGCCGAGCTGGATCGGGTCATGGCTGTCCCGCCGCTGCTCCTGCTCGACACGCAGCTCGTCGTAGCGGAACAGTTCCTTGGCCTTGGCCGTGGCCGCCTCGTAGTTGCCGCTGTCGTAGGTGAGGCCGGCGATGGTGGTGTACGGGAATTCCTCGTGCTTGATCCAGTTCCGCTCGCGCAGTTCCAGCGGCTCGATGCCCAGCTCGAAGGCCAGGTCGTCCATGATGCGCTCGATCGCGAACGTGGCCTCCGGGCGCCCGGCGCCGCGGTAGGCGTCGGTCGGCATCTTGGTCGTGAACACGCCGGTGCAGCGGAACGAGAGCGCGTCCATCTTGTAGATGCTGTTGTACATAAACGCACCCAGCAGCGGCACGCCCGGCGTGACCAGCATCAGGTACGCGCCCATGTCGGCCAGCAGGTCCACGGACAGCCCGCGCAGGCGGCCGTCCCGGTCGGCGGCGACCTTGATCCGCTGCCACTGGTCCCGGCCGTGGTGCACGGTCAGGTTGCCCTCACTGCGGGACTCGGTCCACTTGACCGGCCGCCCGACCTTGCGGGAGATCAGCAGGGCCAGCACTTCCTCGGCGCACACCTGCAGCTTGGAGCCGAAGCCACCGCCCACGTCCGGCGCGATGACCCGGAGGTTGTGCTCCGGGATGCCGGTGACCAGGGCCAGCATGACCCTCAGCACGTGCGGGATCTGGGTCGCCGACCACAGCGTGAACTCCTCGCCTTCGTTCCAGCCCACCACCGCGCGCGGTTCCATGGCGCTGGGGATCAGGCGCTGCTGGCGGTAGTTCCGCTCAAGCACCACCGGGGCGTCACGGAACGCCGCGTCGATGTCGCCGCCGCCGAATACCCACTCGAAGCTCTTGTTCCCGGCCTCGTGGACCTTGGGGGAGGACTCGTCCAGCGCGGTCCGGATGTCCAGCACCGGCGGGAGCGGTTCGTAGTCCACGTCGATCGCTTCAAGCGCGTCCGCGGCCTCGTAACGGTCCCGGGCCACCACGCAGGCCACGGCCTCGCCCACGTAACGGACCTCGTCGGTGGCCATCGGCGGGTGGGCGGGGATGACGATGTCCGGCGTTACCGGCCAGGCGCAGGGTAGGCTGCCCTGCTCGTCCGCGAAATCGGCGCCGGAGAAGGCGGCGATGACGCCGGGGGACTGGAGCGCCCGGCTCACGTCCACCCGGGTGATCTTGGCGTGCGCAAGGGGGCTGCGCAGGAACGCCACGTGCAGCATCCCGGGCAGGACGATGTTGTCGGTCCAGTTGGTCTTCCCGGTGACCAGGCGGGCGTCTTCCTTGCGCAGCCGGGCCCGGCCGAGCTCGGTCGCCGGCTTGGCCTGCGTCTCGGCGGTCATGCCGACGTCACCCCCGTCTCAGCCGCGCGGCGTACCGCGCGGACGATGTTCTCGTAGCCGGTGCAGCGGCAGAGGTTGCCCTCCAGGCCCTCGCGGATCTCCTGGTCGCTCGGATCCGGGTTCTCCCGCAGCAGGTCGGCGGCGGCCATGATCATTCCGGGCGTGCAGTACCCGCACTGGAGCGCGTGCTCGCTGTGGAAGGCCTGCTGCAGCGGATGCCACTCGCCGTTCGCCAGGCCCTCAATGGTGGTGACTTCGCTGCCATCGGCCTGGACCGCCAGGACGGAGCAGCTCTTGACCGAGACCCCATCGAGGTGGACGGTGCATGCGCCGCAGTTAGAGGTGTCGCACCCGATGGGCGTGCCGGTCTTCCCGACGCGCTCCCGCAGGTAATGCACCAGCAGCAGGCGAGGTTCGACGTCGTCCTCATAGCTGACGCCATCGACCTTGACGGTGATTCTTGTCATCCGAGCTCCTCCTGTGGAGACGGCTGTGGCTCCTGGTGCCCAACCTAGGCTGGCCGGCCCCTGGCGCACCAGTACCCGCCCCGGCTCATCCTGATACAAGACGGCGACGCGGAAGACAGGTTCAGTAGCGTCCCGTGGACGGGGCGGCCGCGATCGCGCTGCGGGGGGCCGTCAGGCGGTGTTCAGGGGGGCCGTCAGGCGGTGTGGAGGACCTGGAACATCCCGGGGTCTAGCTCCCGGACTTCACGGCCGGGGGGACGTCCGTTAAGCCGGTGGCTTAGCGCACGGTTTGAGTGGCTAAGGCATGAACTACCGAGCGGTAGCTTACTAAGAGGGACGGCCCGGTGCCGCGATGGGGTTTCCCCCGAACCCTCCGCGTGATTACCCATTCCCCGGGCCGTCCCGTCTGGGGGATCATACTCAAGGGTGTAAAAGAGCAGGTCACGGCCAGGTTGCTCGTTGAAGGCCGCCGAGTGGCCGGGAGGCAACGGCCGAGCAGGGGCTATCGAACATACGCTCGAATTCTGCTACGTTGACTAAAAGGGCATCCCGGGCGGGACCAGCCGGGGAAGGCAGCCGCCTGGGGTGCCTCCCGGCTGGGCTAAGGACAGCTCACCGGCCCAAGCCGTGGGACGGCCTGGTCAGGTGGTGTCGAGAACCTGGAACATCTCGGCCAGGCGGCCCTCGGGCAGCCCGCCCCGCTCGGCCGTGCTGGCCATCCAGGCCCGGAGGAAATCCTCCAGTCCATCCACGTGCCCGGTCTGGCTCTCGTGGGCCCGCAGTGCGGCGATCTTCCGGGGAAACGTGTCCGTAACGTCCACATAGTGGTCGGTGCCGGGGGCGGCGACGATCCAGACCTCGCGGACCGTCCACGGCTCCAGTCCTTCGCCGCCGAGCAGTTCCGGCCAGGCGAAGGGGTTGCGGGCATCCGGGTAGACCGCGTCCAGGGCGGCAGCGCCCACGGCCCGGTGATCGGGATGGCTGCCCGCGACCCGCTGGTAGTTGCGTTCCGGGGTCGGGCAGACCAGCCGGTCG
>DASQRM010000152.1:0-55185 GCA_035642895.1 Streptosporangiaceae bacterium
AGCGGTGTAGGCGAGCTGCATGGGCGACCGGGCGAAGGCGACCGCGATCGCCGTGCCGAGCTCGATCCGCTCGCTGTGCTCGGCCGCCAGCACCAGCGGCAGGAACGGGTCGTGCGCCGATTCCGATGCCCACAGGCCGTCATAACCGGCGTTCTCGTGCCGCCTGGCTTCCTCGATGACCGCTGCGGCCTGCCACGCCCCGAGCTTGCCGTCGACCTTCATCCAGATCCTCCACGGTGCCGGGACCGGGCGGCCCGGGCGCTTGGCTTTCGATCGCTAACGTAGGCCAAGGAGTGGGACGAGGAGTCGGTTAGGGCTCTCGCCTGTCCAGTTCGGCCCACACGACCTTGCCCACGGCCAGGTCGGTCACGCCCCAGGTGCAGGCCAGCGCATCGACAAGCACGAATCCGAATCCCGACTCGTCCAGACTGTCCGGGGTCCCCGGCTGTGGCCAGCGGGAGTCGCCGTCGTGAACTTCGATCCGCAGGCCGGCCGGCGTGGTCTCCAGTCGCAACCCGATCATGCGGCCCTCATTCCGGGCATGCCGGACGGCGTTCGTGACGAGTTCGGAGACGAGCAGGAGTGCCGTCTCCTCCAGTTGTGCCAGCTGCCATGAGGGGAGTGTCTCGCGGATGGCCTGCCGGGCCAGACCGGGTGCCTGCGCGGTGGCCGGCAGCGCCGCGTACCGGGCCGGGTGTCGGTCATGGAGAGGACCGGAAGCCTCAGGGCCGCGGGATATGCCAGAACAGGTGTACACGATTTATTGTCGGATACGGACCTGGGGAAAAGCTCAGGGCAAACTGAAGCTCCGCTGACACTAAACGGACTCTCAGCTGACTGGCAGCTGAATCAGGCAGGCCTTGAGGAACCGGCGCTGACGGCGTGGTGGCGGGACAGCGATCCGGCGTGCTCACCGAAGTTCCCGGGCTGAGTTCCGGTGTGGCACTGTGAACGGGTGCGCACCGAGGGGCCCCGGCGATCCGCGACGCCGCCCGCGGCGGTCCGAGAGCTCGCCCAGGCCCGTCAGGTATGCCTGGCCTGGGAGAACGAGCACGCGCTGACCTTCGAGGTGGGCGAGGACCCGGACCGGAACTTCGTCAAATGGGCGCCTGCCGGTTCCCCGCTGGACCTGGCCGCCGAGGCAGCCCGGATGACCTGGGCCATGCCATACACCCCCGTCCCGCGCGTACTCGGCCTGGGTTCCGACGGTGCGGGTTCCTGGCTGGTCACGGCGGCCCTGCCCGGTCACAACGCAGTCTCCCAGCGTTGGCTGGCCGACCCGCGAGCCGCGGTGATCGCCATCGGCGAAGGGCTCCGCGCGATGCACGATGCCCTGCCGGTCACGACCTGCCCATTCTCCTGGATGGCGCAGGACCGGATCACCGCCGCGCAGCAGGCGGCCGCGGCCGGGCGCCTCGACACCTCGGACTGGGCTCCAGAACACCTGGAACTGGGCATCGAGGGTGTGCTCGCCCAGGTCCAGGACCTCCCGCCGGCCGACAAACTCGTCGTCTGCCACGGGGACGCCTGCGCGCCGAACACGCTGATCGCCGGCCACGGGCGATGGTCTGGCCATGTCGACCTGGGCGACCTCGGAGTCGCTGACCGCTGGGCCGACCTGGCCATCGCCACCTGGAGCACCGGATGGAACTACGGGCCCGGCTGGGAGCAGGTGCTGCTCGACGCCTACGGGATCAATCTGGACGCAGAGCGCACTCGCTACTACCGGCTGCTCTGGGCCCTCGGCTAGCGGCCAACCGCCCCGGGCGGTCCCGCCATAACCCCGGTCAGGATGACCTGCCTTAGCTGGCTGGTCGTTGCTTGTGCTGGATGGTGAATCCCAGCTTTCCGAGCACCGCGACCGCGCCGGTCTTTCCGCCCTCGAAATCGCCGGAGGCCAGGCGCTGGCCGGTGGCGAACTCATACGCTGCGCCCAGGATGGCTTTGGGCGGGTACCGGTGCTCGTCCCGGATCAGGTCATATGTCGTGGTGGGGCCGAAGCCATGGGCAGCGAAGAACTGCTCCGGGCCCAGCCGGTCGTACTCCTGTATCGCACGCAGCACGTCAGTCTCGGTCACGCGATCCCAAGCCACCATGTTTTCTTCCTCCAAGGATCATTACCGCCGGCTTCCGGCCCGGCCCGGCCGTCGGTGCGGCATTGGCGGCATGCCGGGGTGGTCAGGTCAGCGGCTCGCCGCCGTCGATGTGCAGGGTCTGGCCCGTGAGGAATGTGCTGGTCATGGCGAACAGGACGCCCTCGGCGATGTCCCGGGCCGTGCCGATCCGCCGGGCGGGGTTGCGGGCGCGGATGTCGGCGAAGTAGTCCGCCTTGCCCTGCTCACCAAAGGCGTCCCAGGCCCCGGTGTCGATCACGCCGGGGGAGATGGCGTTGACCCGGATCGGGGCCAGTTCCAGGGCCAGGGAGCGGGCCAGCGTGTCAGCCGCGGCGTTGGTGATGGCCACGCCGAGGGTGCCGACTGCGATCTTGGCTGCGGCGACTCCGGAGAATAGGACGAACGACCCGCCCTCATTCATTCGCGGAGCCAGATGCTTGGCCAGCATCAGCGGGCCGATCACCTTGGTGTCGAAGGACAGCCTAATCGCGTCCCGGTCCAGGTCGGCGACCCCGCCGCGGGCGCGCGCGGAGGCGGTGGGGACCACGTGGTCGACCGTGCCCAGCCGGTCGCCGAGAGCGGCGATAGAGGGCTTCGTCGGTGAGGTCGACGGTCTCGGTGCTGACCCCGGGTTTGCCGGCGTAGGCGGCGGCCAGGGTTTCCTGGTCGCGGCCGGCGGCGACGACCCGCGCCCCGGCGTCCAAGGCGGCGAGGGCGCTAGCCCGGGCGAGCCCGCTGCCCCGCCCGATGACCAGCACAGTCTGGTCTTTCAGCGCCCCGTTCATACCAGCGTCCCTTCGGGTATCTCTAACCCCTGTTCGAAGCTGAGTCAGTTAGAGGATAACCCATCCACGATGTAACCCGCTAGACATATGTTTTCGGGTTAGAAAGTGGCGCATCTGCGCATCAGGTCAACACCGAAGCGGCGAGGGAGAGCAGACAGCGTAGGTGAAGTCGTGCCCGAGGCGGGCCAGAGCCTGGTCTTCGGCGGACAGGCACAGCCGCAGGGCCTGGACGGTGCGGGGATCATCCTCGGCGAGGAAGTTGTGCGCGATCCCGTGCAGCGCCAGGTGCAAGATGCCGCCGTAGGGGTGCTCTTCCAAAATAGCGAAATGCCGCCGCAGGGCGGGCATCAGGTCACTGGATTCCACGGCCTCGGACGGGTCATCCAGCCGCATGGACAACCGGCTCGGGCGGACCACCCGGCGCTTGACCTGTCCGTCGCGCTGGGTTCGGTGCCCTTCAGGGAGGGCCCCGAGCAGCGCGTTGCCGGCCCGCATCTGCCCGCTGGTCCACTGGAACCGTGAGGGGCCCACGTACTCGTCCATGATCAGCAGGCCGCCCGGGCCGAGGGCCCGGGCGGTCAGCCGGGTGATCTCCTCGAGATGGCTGAAGTGATGCAGTGAATCCAGCCCGAGCACCACGTCGTACTGGCCCGTGGCCTCACGCAGGGTCGCGCGGGCGTCGGCCACGTGGAAGCTCAGCGCATCGCCCAGGCCCGCTTCCTTGGCGTTCCTGGTGGCGCGCTCGATCTGCTCGAGGGCAATGTCCACCCCGGTGATCTGCGCGAACACGCCCAGCCGGGCCCACTCGAGTTCCCGGTCTCCCGGACCGCATCCCAAGGACAGGGCCCGCAGACCTGACCGGCCGGATAGCCAGCGGCGGGTTACCTGCTCGGCGAACCTGGTTTCCAGGCCGCCGAACGTGTGCCAGCGGCGGCGTACCGCCGGTATGTCGTCCCACTGCACCTGGCCTGCCCCGGGTCCGGGCGCTGACCAGAAGTCCCTGACCCGCTGTGGTCCTGGGGTCCGCACCTTGTCTGCGATCTGCTGCAGATGTCCTTGGCGTATCGGTACAGCCGCACCGCGTCATGCCTGTTGATCAGATTGCCCAGCACGCAACTCTCCCCGTCGGATCCCTACGGGCAGATACGTCCGCGCAGGCCCGGCGGTTCAGGTCGGCCCTAAATTCGCTGAACAGGCCATAGTCATGAACGGACCGGCGACAGGTTACGTGCTGGGGAAAGACAACCCATTCTTCAGCAAGTAGGGACTGCGATGCGTAACCGATGGTTTGCCCCGGCGGGCCTGGCCGGGCTGGCCCTGATCGCGGCGGCCTGTGGGACCTCGGCGGGCGGCAACAGCAGTTCGGCCACGGCGCCCAGCAGCTCCTCCAGCGCGGCCGCCTCGCCAGCCGCCGCCTCCGGCACGGTCCTGAAGACCGCGACGATCAGCGGCACCAAGGTGCTGACTAACGCCAAAGGCTTCACGGTGTACTCGTTCGCGCCGGACACGGCGACCAAATCCAACTGCAACGGCTCGTGCGCGCAGTACTGGCCGCCGGTGAAGGGTCCAGCGACCGCGGGGAGCGGCGTGACCGGCACGCTGGGCACGATCACCCGCTCAGACGGCTCGACGCAGGTCACCTACGACGGGCACCCGCTCTACACCTACGTGAGCGACACCGCTCCGGGCCAGGCCAAGGGCAACGGCGTCAACCTGTCCGGAGGGGTATGGCATGAGGTGACGGTCACCGGGGCCGCCGCGCCCGCCGCCGTCCACAGCAGCCCAAGCAGCAGCAGCGGTGGCGGGGTCGGCGGATACTGACAGATCCCGGCATTGGCCCGGCTTGCCGATGGTATGTTGAGGCCGAAGGGGAGTAGTCCTTTCTTCGGCTGGTCGACATGCTGGCGCGCGGTGCGTGCCCGGCCACCGGGTCACAGTGGTGTGGCGGACGAGACCTTCGGCTGTTGAGTGCATCCGGCCGAAGGGACATTACGAGAATCCCGGGTCGGATAGGCGACCGACCGAGGGGTTTCCGCGTTGTCCTACCTGGCTGCTGCTGCCATCGCGTTCGGCCTTACCTTTCTTGGTGAGCTCCCGGACAAGTCTCTGTTCGCATCCCTGGTCCTGGGCACGCGCTGCCACCGTCGCGCGCGCGCGGCCTGTGCCGCGAGCGCGGCGTGCTGACCGGCCTGGCCCTGGCCCACGCATCGCTCGGCTGCCTCGCGGCACGCTGATCCCTATCTGTCCGTCAAGGGCGTCCGCGATATCCCCTCCGGGCTCATTGCCGTCATCCTGCTCATCACCAGGCTGCCCCACGTGCTGGGCTGGTTCGAGCTGGCGGCTAGCACCATCCCTCTCACGGCGACGCCCTCCCAGCCGGCGGGTCCGGGCCCTCGCCGTCTGCCGGGACGCAACTTGGGGACGCAACGGCGCGGGCCGTCTGGTGTATCCCCGTTTTCAGGCCCTCATCCCTGCTAGGGGCCAGACAACGCAGCGCACACCAAAGGCGTGGTGTCACCGGAGAAGAAGTTCCCGCTCTGGGAGATCAAGTTCGTGGGCGGCGTGACCGGGATCCCCTCGGGGGTGATGTCCACGACCGTGGTATCGAACACCTGCCTCCCGGCGGATATCACGCCGGGCTGAAGCATGAACTGCAGGCCAGTGATGGTGAGAACCGCAGGCGTGCCCACCGCACCCCCGCCCGTGTAGTCGATGTGCCCGACCGCGGGCGAGGCGGAGCCGATGGACTTCCCGGTCGACGGGGCGGCGAAGCCGATCGTGGTGGCCGGGAAGGTGTCGATCTCCCTGATCAACGTGCCGCTTTGATCGTAGAGCAGGGTGACGTTGATGTGCCCCGCGAAGACGTCGAAGACATCGAACCCGCAGGCATCGCTGAGGGCGTCGTCGCGAACGCTGTCGGTGATCGGGATGTGGAAGAAGTGCTTCGGCGGCGTCGCCCAGGCGGGCGCAGCCGCAAGCACGCCTCCCCCCAGCGCCAAGAACGCGACCAGGCTTACCAGTAGACCGATCCGTCGTCTCATGACGACCCCCCTGCGACCGGCGCTGACCGGCCGGCGATAGGAAACTGCACGAGCCAGCGCCGACGGCACCCGGGGTTCGGCTCGCTCATCCCTCCCCGGCGGCGGCCAGGCCCGGCACCGCATGGGCGGCATCTGGCGTCAGGTAAACCTGGGGTAACACGCTGGTCAACGGGCAGCAAGAACTAACCAAGGAGTAACGTATTCGCTCTGGCTATTTACCGTGCGGAACCTATGCCCGGGATGAAAGCAACCGCCGTAAGGTACCGCCATCCAACATCCAACTCAGGTAGCACAGCTCAGCCACCACACCCACCCGGGCAAACGGCTGCTGCGGCACCAGCGCCTGGGGGAGTACCTGCAGCCCAAACCGGGGATTGCATACGGTACCCGCGGCTGGCGCTCACGACTGTGTCAATCTGGCACGTTCAGCGTCGGCCCTTTCCGATTACCGTGCCGTTGGCGGCCATCCGAACAAGCGAATGCCACCGTGGAGGAACCTCATGGGAACTGGGAGCGGCCAGGCCGGCGATCCGCCAGCAGCCGTCCAGCAGGCCGAGCCGGCCGTCAGCCCCCCGTTCGCTGCCACCCGGCTGGTCACCTGGCACGGCGATCTCGTGGCTTCGCTCGACCGGCTCGGCTGGCTCCGGACGCTGAGCGACTGGCTGACCGGCGCGCTCGACCCAGTCCGTGAACGGCATCAGGACAACCTTCTTCTTGAGCTGCTGCATGGCGGCCGATGGGCCGGCCATCCGATACATCCAGCCCTCAGCGACCTGCCCATCGGGCTGTGGACGGGCGTCCTGGTGCTGGACGCCGCGGACCGCGGCTCCGCTCCCCAGCGCGGAATCGACGCGGCCGGCGTGCTCAGCGCGGCCGGCATCCTCGCCTCGGTCGCTACCGCCGTGACCGGCCTCAGCGACTGGACCGTCAGCAACGAGGAGGACCGCCGCGTCGGGCTCATGCACGGCCTCCTCAACACGGTGGCGCTGGGGCTGCAAGGTGCCTCCCTGGGCACCCGGATGACTGGCCACCGCAGCACGGCCCGCGCTCTGGCCGCGGCCAGCTTCACGGTCACGGCCTCGGCCGGTTACCTCGGCGGTCATCTTGTATTCACCAAAGGCGTGATGGTCAACCGGGTGGCGTGGGCCATCGGGCCGCGGCGGTGGACCCGCGCCCTCCAGGAAGCCGACCTGCCCGACGACACGCCGACGGCCGTCGAGGCCGAGGGCCGGCGGATCATGCTGTACCGCCACCACGGCACCCTCTACGCTCTCGACAACATCTGCAGCCACGCCGGTGGCCTGCTCAGCCGGGGCACGGTCGCCGACATGACCGTGACCTGCCCGCTGCATGGGGCCCGCTTCGCGCTCGCCGACGGCCGTGTCGGCCGCGGCCCGGCTAACCAGCCGCAACCCGTGCTACCTACCCGAATCCGCAACGGCTGGATAGAGGTGCGCGGCAGCCTGCCGGCACCCCGGCGCCCCGCAACCGGAAGGACAAAGCCATGACGTTCGTAGTCGTCGCGAACCTCGACGATCTAGAGGTCGGAGACACCTTGCTCGTGGAGGAGCTGCGCGAACCCGTCTGCCTCATCCGTCTCGATGATGAGGACGTCAGGGCGATCCACAACACCTGCACCCACCAGCAGCAGCCCCTTCACGAGGGCTCGCTCCAGGACGATGACACGCTGGTCTGCGCCTCGCACGCGTCACGCTACGACCTGACCACGGGCGAGGCGGTAGGTGTGTTCGCCTGCGGCCCCATCCCGGTGTACGCCTGCAAGGTCGAAGACGACGCCATCCTCGTCGACATCGACCAGCAGCTCAACGACGCACCTATTCCTCGTCATCCCGCTGGCTGAAGCCAGCACCCGAGGGGCTGGACGCGCGGTAGAGCCGGGCAGCCACTAGTGCGGACGGGCCTGCCGGGTCCGCGCGCAGGCTCATGCCGACCGGCTAGGGTGGATCCTCGTGGGATGGCGTACCCCAGTGGGATGGCGTAACCCGGGAGCCCGGCCTGGCGTGCGCGAAGCGCGCGCAGGCGGTCCTCCCGCAGCGGTGGCTGCGTGAACCCGTCCCCGCCCGAGGATCCGGCTGCCGCCCTCAACCAGGTGCTCAACGAGGTCATTGACGCGCTCCTGGACGTCAGGCAGGCCTCCCGGAGGGTTCCCGGGACCCAGGCCCTGCACGGGATGCTCGATCAGCTCTTCGCCGACCTGAGAAGCTGGGCCCAATTGCTCGCGGCCACCGACCAGGCGCTCGGCGTGTCGCCGCTGGCGAGCATGCCGAGCGGGTCAGCCCGGCCGCCATCGAACCACTGGTACGGGGCCGCGAGCAGCGAGGAGATCCGCGGGATCGTCGGCGAGCATCTCGACCGGCTCGCCGGGCAGCTGGCCGCAGCGCTCGCGCACCATCAGGATGACAAGGTACGAGCGGCCCTCACCGAGGTACAGCAAGGAGTCCAGGCCTACCAGCGCGCACTCAGTGAATTCTGAGCTCTTCGCCTTCAGCAGGGTCTTCGCGGTTCGGCAGGGTCGCGGCCAGGCCGGCTACTACCTACCGGTCAGGTGAATATGCCGTCGCCCCAGCGCTGGCCGGGATGGATGCCGGGGGGCAGGCGAAGACGGCGCTGCCGGTGTGATGGATGTACTCGTTGAGGGCGTCGGCGGCCAGAGCGTTCTGGAGCTTGATGAACTGGGCGGGGTTCTTCATGAAGGCGATGAAGAACAAGCCGCCGAGGAGGGTTCCGGTTTGCGGGTCGATGCCGTCGGTGAAGGAGTACCCGCGGCGCAGGATCCGGGTGCCGCCGTTGTGCTCGAAGCTGGCCAGCCGGATGTGGGCATCGCGGGGGATGACCGGATCTTGCGGGCTACCAGGTAGCTGCCGCCGCGCAGCCATGGCTGGTCGGTCTCCGGGCCGGCCCAGACGTAGTCGTCCATCGTGCGGGTCTGCTCGGCCTTGATGTTCCGGGTGCCGTCCTTGAAACCGAGCAGGTTGCGGGGGGTCGCCTGGGACGTGGTGGTGGTAGAGGTCCGGCCGAAGCCGAGTTCCATCCAGTTGTGCTCGACCACGCCCATGCCGAGGCGGGCCAGGTTGCGGACCGCGTGGAAGGCGACCAGGGGGTCGTCGGAGCAGGCCTGGATGCACAAGTCCCCGCCGGTGTAGTCGGGGTCGAGGTTCTCGTTGGGCAGCGGCGGCAGCGGGGCCAGCGCGGCGGGCTTCTTGCCGGCCAGGCCGAACCGGTGGTCGAACAGGGAGGGCCCGTAGCCGAGCGTGATAGTCAGCCGTGAGACCGGGGAGCCGACCGCTTCTCCGGTGTCCACCGGGGGCGCGTAGGGGGAGGTGACCTCCCCGATCAGCCTCCCGCGGGCCATGCGGGCTGCGGCGGCCGTCCATTCGCGCAGCAGGTCACGGAGATCGGCGCGGGTGGCCCCGGCGACGACGTTGAGCGAGCCGAACGCGAGCCGGTCCTGGGCTGGCGAGGCGATGCCGGCCTGGTGCGGGCGAAGAACGGGACGGTCTGGCCGTTTTCGCCCCCTGCTGCACCGGCACCAGCCGGGCTGGCCTCCGCTGGCCGGGTGAAGTAGCCAGCCAGGCCACCGGCCACCGCTCCCGCGCTGAACGCCCCGGCCCCCGCGAGGAACTGTCTCCTTGACGGCGCCCCTGGTCGCGCCTGATCCGGTGCGGACTCATCCGGTGCGGACTGGTCCGGTGGGGACTGCTCCGCGCTGGCGGCCGGCCCGCCCGTACTGCCGCCCGTCATTCAGGTTCCTCCTCGTCGGCCTGCTGGTGGTGTCCCCGCCTGGGTCCTCACGCCGGGCGTGGTGGTCAGCTGACCTGGACGGAGATCTTGGACATGGCCTCGGCCAGCGCGTTCACCGACCCGGCGAGCTGACGGCGCTGGCCGTCCAGGACGGTCGAGTGCTCGACGTAGCCGGTGCCGTCGTAGCCGGGGCTGGCCTGGTACCTGGCCAGCTGTTTGGTGATAGCGGCGTCCCGCTGCCGGATCAGGGACAGCAGGCCGGGGTCTTTCTGCCGCAGGTAGGGCTGGAGCAGGGCGACGACCTTCATGGCCCCGTCCACGTTGGCCGCGAAGACCGGGAGGTCGGTGTTGGAGTACCGTTCCTCCTCGCCGCTGATCTTCGAGGTGGCGGCCTCATTGATGAGATCGGTGGCGCCGCTGGCCATCTCCAGCGGGTTGTACTGCGCCTTGCGCACCAGGGTGAGCAGCTGTCGCTCGTTCCTGACCAGCCCGGCACACAGTTTCGGCGCGCCGGCCAGGGTGTTGTCCGCCCACAGGAGCTGCTCGATCTTGTGGAACCCGGTGAACTGGGACGCCACGGTGACCGGGTTCTCCCACCGGCCGTCGATGCTGGTGTCCAGGCTGCCCCAGATCTCGGCCACCGGCTCGATCCGCTCGTAGTGGACGCGGGCCTTCGGGTAGAGCCGCTTGGCCTGGGTCCTGCTGCCGTCGTTGATGGCCCGGCAGAAGGCCTGGCTGTGGGAGACCATGCTGGCCACGTTCTGGTTGATGTAGCTGGAGTAGCCGGCCACGGCCGCGCTGAGCTGAACGTTGGACTGGCAGGTGGCGCCGGTGGCCTTCCCGGAGACGGTGAGGGTCCAGCGCGCCTGGCTCGCGCCGGGGCAGCTGATCTTGTAGCTCCCGGGCTGGATATCGAGGGTGAAGCCCCCGGACAGCCCGGGAGTGAGGTTCTCCTGCTCGCCGAGGATGTGGGTCAGGTCCGCGGTGCGCAGCTCGGCTTCGGAGACCGCATCGGCATCCTTGTTGGCCACGTTGAACGTGACCTCACCGGCGGGGATCCTGGCTGGCTTGGGCGCACAGCCCTGCGGCGTGAGGGCGACCGTGACCGTGCTCGCCTTCCCCGACCCTGAGCCGCTGCCTGAGCCGCCACCAGAGGGGGCGTGCCTGTGCTGCGCATCCCGCAGCGGCCAGCGTGAGCGCGGCCACGATGGCCGCCATCGCGGTGCGCCGGGGCGGCGCTCCCCGGTTACCCTCGGTGCTCACGTCGGGGGACTCCTTAGCTCGTGGTGGTCGTTGATGAAGTCGCGGCGGCCGCATTGACTGCGGCCGGGCCGGGGCGCCTGCGCCCGGAAGGCCAGGCCACGATCACGGCCATCGGCACCAGGTAAGCGAGCCAGGCGATGACCTCGATCCACGCCGGGTAGGGCTGGATCCCCAGCACGCCAGTCAGCAGGGAGGACACCGGGGTGCCCGGCCGGACCAGCCAGGACAGGTCGAGAGCCTGGCCCTGCCCGGCCATCAGCCAGCCGGCCTCGTTGGCGGTGTGGAACGCCGTCATCACCAGGCCCGCGGCGACCAGCACCAGGACCATGCCGGTGATCTTGAAGAACCGGGCCAGGTTCAGCCGCACCCCACCCCGGTAGATGCCGTAACCGATCGCGGCCGCGAGCACGATCCCGATCACCGCGCCCAGCCACGATGTCGTGGCATCCCCGGAGGCGTGGAAGGTAGCCAGCAGGAACACGGCCGTCTCGAAGCCCTCCCGCAGCACGGCCAGGAACGCCATCACCACCAGCGCCCGGCTCGATCCGGACGCCAGCGCCGAGGCGGCCGAGCCCTCCAGATCCCCCTTCAGCCCCCGCGCGTGCCGGCGCATGAAGATGATCATGTACGTGACCATGACCACCGCCAGCGCGCCGACGACGGTCTCCAGGCCTTCCTGCTCCTGCTGCGGCAGGTCCGAGGAAATCACCTGGAGGGCGATGGCGATGCCGATGCAGATCGCGACCGCTGCAGCCGTGCCGACCCAGACCTGCCGCAGGGCATCCCGGCGGCCCTGCTGGCCCAGGAAGGCCGCGATGATCCCGACGATGAGGGCCGCCTCCAGGCCCTCACGCAGCCCGATCACAAATGTGGGCAGCACCCGCCCGCCTCCTGTTCCCGGCCATCACACCCAGCCGCCTGACCAAAAATAAGGTTAGGCATACCTAATTTAGGGTTACCTAACAGGACGCCCGGCTGGGCTGTCAAGCCGCCGCCGCAAACTCAGCGGGCTACGCGGTCCGGTAAGGCCAGGCACCGGCAGGCCAGCAGCATCCGCATGGGCGGGGGAATCTCGCTGAAGCAGCTGACCGGCCCGTCCGGGTACGACAGCCGGGCGCTGCCGACGCCGGTGGTGCTGAGATGTAAGGTAAGGCTATCCTTAGTCAAGCGCCAGGATGGTGTCGCGGCTTTCCGGCGGGGTGCATCAGCTACGGCTGATTCATCGTGCGGAGAGCGCAGAGAGTGCGGAGAGTGGAGACATGCACCGAGAGGACGACCTCATCGACACCACGGAGATGTATCTCCGCTGCGTGATGGAACTCGAGGAAGACGGCGTCATCCCGCTGCGCGCGCGGATCGCCGGGCGCCTCGGCCAGTCCTTCCCCACCGTGTCCCAGACGGTGGCCCGGATGCAGCGCGACGGCCTCGTCACCGTCACCGCCGACCGGAGGATCGAGCTCACGCCGGAGGGCCGGTCCGCGGCGGTCCGGGTGATGCGCAAGCACCGGCTCGCGGAATGCCTGCTCGCCGACGTCCTCGGCCTGGACTGGCAGCTCGTCCACGACGAGGCCTGCCGGTGGGAGCACGTGATGAGCGACGCTGTCGAGCGCCGGGTCCTCGATATCCTCGGCCACCCGGCCCAGTCACCGTACGGGAACCCGATTCCGGGGGTTAGCGAGCTCGGCGATGAGGAGACCCGCGGCGTTGCGCAGGACACGATCGCCTTGAGTGCCGTCCCGCAGACTGCGACGAACGTGGTCGTGCGGCGCATCGGCGAGCCGGTTCAGTCGGACACGGAGTTGCTGACCCGGCTGCACCGCGCCGGAATCGGGCCGGACACCGCAGTGCTGGTCAGCCGCTCGGGCGGCCGCATGCAGATCGGCACGGGCCAGGACGGGATCGAAATCGGGGACATCGCGGCGGCCCACATCTTCGTCACCGCCAGCGACGAAACCCGGGTCGCCGCCGGCCCGGAACCCGCGCTCGTTGCCTAGCTCATCCACTGCGCAGGAGAAGCCATGCTGGACGTTGAACAGCGATCCGGAGTGACGGTCGTGCGGCTCCGGCACGGGAAGGTCAACGCACTCGACCTCGAGCTACTGCAGGCGCTCACGGCCGCGGTGCGCAATGTGGACGAGAGCGCGCCGGTGGTGATCACTGGGACCGGAACCGCCTTCTCCGCTGGTGTCGACCTGCAACGGATCGTGGCGGGCGGGCCATCCTACGTTCAGGAGTTCCTGCCCGCGCTCTCCGCCGCCTTCATGGCGGTCTTTGACCGCCCCGGGCCGGTGCTGGCCGCCATCAACGGCCATGCCATCGCGGGGGGCTGCGTGATCGCGGCGGCGTGTGACGTGCGGGTGATGTCTTCGGGGAAGATCGGCCTCGCGGAGCTGAGCGTCGGTGTCCCTTTTCCGCCGAGCGCGATGGAAATCCTCCGGCACGTGAGCGGCCCGGCGGCCGGCCGTCTAGTGCTCACCGCAGCGCTGCTCGACCCGCCGCAGGCTCAGTCGATCGGGTTGATCGATGGCATCGAGGCGCCGGATGCACTGCTGGACTCGGTGCTCCACCAGGCCCAGGCGATGGCACAGATCCCGGCCGACGTGTTCGCGTTCAGCAAGCGCCAGCTGCAGCGACCGGCCCGTGAGCGGATCGCTGCGCGGAGCGGCGACGAGGAGGCCGTCCTTGCGATGTGGTCGTCGGTTCGCACCCGGGATGCCATTGCCGGACACCTGAACACGCTCAGGCAGCGGCCCCGCTAAGCCAACTCAGTCACTTTGCCCGCCTGGCCGCAGATCGAGGATCCTGGTCTGGGCCGGGCCGGCCGGCGCCGGGGAGGACGCCGGCGAGGACCAGACATGCTCGTGCAGGAAGCTGGCGAATGCCTCAGCCTGACCGGCGGTGGCGAATTCCAGGTCCAGCGTCAGGTATTTCGGGTCGTCCGGGCTGCTCACCGACCCGGTCACTGAAGTCGGCTCGGCACCGCTTGCCGACGTGCCCTGCGTGACCGAGTTGCCGGCCCTGATCAAGGCGAAATACGCCACGCCGGTCAATCGGTGGACCACCTTGCGGCGGCAGGCCTCCGCGGTCGGATTGCTGACCGAGGCAGTCGGCGGCGACCTCACCCGAAGCCGCGTCTGGCGCGAGGTGATGAGCCGATACCGCATCTGTGACGTGGCCTCGGCCGTCTTCACCGACAGTACGGCTGCTGGGGCTTTCTCGACCTGTGGCGGGACGAAGCCCACGGACCCTACAGCGGCGCGGACGCCGAGTTCATGGCCAGCCTCACCGCACCGCTGGCCGGTGCGCTGCGTCGCTGCCAGGCCCAAACCTTCGTGCAGCCAGCCGCCGCGCAACGGCGTGACATCGGCCCGGTCGTGCTGACGCTGGATGACGACCTGCACATCCTCGGCCGGACCGCGGCCTCGCAGGAATGGCTGGATGTTCTGCTCCCGCCCGGGCCCAGCCAGCAAGCCATCCCGGCCAGCATCTATAACGTGGCCGCCCAGCTCCTGGCCACCGAAGAAGGCATCGATGACCACCCGGCATCTGCTCGCACGCATCTCGCTGGGGGCTTCTGGCTCACCCTCCGGGCCGCCAGGCTCTCCTCCGGCCCCAGGCCCGGCGCGGCCGCCGGCGACGGTGCCACTGGCCACCGGCAGCGACACCCGGGCGATGGCGCGCCACATGTCACTGTCCGAACACACGGTCCAGGACCATCTCAAATCCATCTTCACCAAGACCGGTGCCCACGACCGGGTCACCGTTCTCTCCCGCGCCCTGGGCACACGACGATAAACGCCCACTCCCCGAGCCCGGGGCGCCCTGGTTCAGTCCTAGTTCGGTGGTGACGGTGTCTTTCCAGATGGGCGGTTCCGGAGCCGGAGCGCCACGATGACGACAGTCGTTCCGGTGAGCAGGGCCACGGTGTTGGGGATCACCAGGGCCAGGATCCCGGCCGCCACCCCGTAGGCGATCCAGAGCAGGAATCCGATGAGCAGGACCGTGAAATAGGCCACGGATACGTCGCGGGATGATTGCGCGCGGAGCATGCGGCGGATCTGCAGCGCGGGCGCGATGCCCATCAGGACCGCCCACGACGATGCGGCGGCTGCGAGGATGGTTGGTGCCATGACGCTCCTCTGGTGAGGCGCCCTGGCGGTTCGGATCGTGCTCGCCAGTTAGCTGGTGAGGGGCGCAAGCACGATCACCATCATGTTACCGACGCGACGAGGACAGACGAGGACCGCGGACCGTGCCCGCAACGGTTAGCCGCGGATGAGCCCGAGGGAGCGGGCCCGGGTGACCGCCTCATCCCGGCTGTGCACGCCGAGCCTCTTGTACAGCTGTGACGCGCGCTCCTTGGCTGCCGATCGGGAGATGCCCAGCTTGTCGGCGATGACGGAGAAGGGGAGCGGCTTGGCGAGGTAGCGCAGCACCTGGGCCTCTGCGATAGTGACCGACGCCGCGCTGACCCGGGCCTCGGCTTCGCTAGTGGCTTCGCCGGCCACCTCATCGGCCGCGGCGATGGTGGCGAGGGATTCCGCCAGGGACGCGGCGGTCAGTTCGTCGGCGGCTTCCACGGCCGCGGCATCCTCAGTCACGGCGTCAGCGGCGGCCTGCCCGGCGGCGGCCGTGATGAGGCCGGCCGCGGACAATGCCGTGACCGCCTCGTGGGCGGCCGCCTCCTCCACCAGTCCGGCGGCGATCAGTGCCTGGACCGCGGCTGCGGCCGCCGCGGACTGGATCCGCTCCGATTCAGCCACTGCATCGGCCGCTTCAGCCACCGCCTCGGCGGCTTCGGCTCCGGCCGCCACCGCCGTGAGCAAGGCGTCGGCCTCAGCCGCCTGAGCCTGGGCGATTACCTGAGATGCCTCCTCCATGGCGGCGACCTCAGCTCCCACCACCAGCCCGGCCTCAGAGGTCAGGAAACCCTCGCCGATCAGCGTGCCGCCGCTCTCAGCGATGGCGTCAAAGAGCGGGCCGGCCCAGTGATGCTCGACGAGCAGGAAGGCCAGCGCGGTCCCAGGCGGGAGAGAATCGGCCAGAGCCTGCGCGCCGGCCGGGTCAAAGACCCCCGGGTCGACCGCCTGGGCCGGGGCGGCGGGACCATCGCCGGTCACGGGAACGATCGCCGCGAGGAGCGCGCCGAAGTCCTCGTCGGCACCGATGGTCAGCCGTTCGATGCTGCCGTCCTGGCTTTTGGCCACGAAGAGCATGTCCAGCAGGCGAAGAACCCCCCGGCCGCGGAGCCGGTCGACCTCGGCCAGGATCCGGTCCTCGGCACCGGCGTCGCGGCTGAAGCTCAGGGCGATCACCTGGAGCGGTGCGGTCATCGTTGCCCCTCCTTGTTCCGGCCGTACTGCCGCCGGGTGGCATCACGTTCCGGCCGTCGTGCGACCAGATGGCGTCACATTCCGGCCGTAATGCCGCCAGATGGCGTCACATTCCGGCCGTACTGCCGGCGGGTGGCGTCACCGCCACTGACGTGCCGGCCGCCCTGCCCGGCCGGCCGCCCCCAGGGCGCCCGGCCGGGCAGACAGACGAAAAGTGCGCAGCAGCCAGCCTTCCGGGCTGCCGCGCACCTGCCGCCAGCGTGCCGCTGACCGCCCTGCGCCCGGGCAGGTGGTCCCGGCTGATGAGTTAGCCGATGACCCTGACGTTCTCCGCCTGGGGTCCCTTCTGGCCCTGGGTAATGTCGAGCTCGACCTTCTGCCCTTCATCCAGGTTGCGGTAGCCGTCACCCGTGATCGCGCTGAAGTGCACGAACACATCGGGGCCACCCTCGACCTCGATGAAGCCGTAGCCCTTGTCGCCGTTGAACCACTTCACAGTGCCCTGCGTCATCTTGACCTTCTTCGGTGTTGACGCGATCCCCGCCATCGCGGCGAGGTCCGCGTCCCACTATTGCTCTAGCTAGCCTGCCATGGAACGTGCAGGAAGTGTAAACCGTATAGCGGCCCGGCGTGCGCACTGCCCTGGACAAGGCGGCCCCGGCGCCCTGATCTAGCGGCCCCGGAAGCCGCGGACCCGGGGTGTTCTGGCTGTGCCGCGCGGCCACCGCTCAGGTGTTGCCGCCGCCGAACAGCTCGGCGTAGTCGTAGGCAGCGCCGGGCTTCGCGCGCACCGCGGCGTCGATCATTGCGGCGTCCTCGCCGATGAGGATCCGCCAGCCGCCCGATCGCACCCCGTCCAGGATGATGGTCGCCGCCTCACCCGCGCTGACCGGCGCCTTGTCGCGGAAGTCGGCATTCGCCCGGACCAGCATCTGGCGCAGGTCATCGGCTGACGCGCCCTCAGCCAGCAGGCCAGCGCTGACCAGCCTGGCCTGCGCGGCGCGGGGGATCAGCTCCTCCAGCTGGGCCTCGCTCATCTGCTCTGGCGCAGGCAGGCCGCGGGCGCGGAGGCTGTTAGCGACGATGTCCGTGCCCACATGCCCCGGCATCACGACGGCGACCCGGACCTGCGGCGCGTGGGCGCGCAGGTCTTCGATGAGCGCCTCGGTGAAGCCTCTCACGGCGAATTTGGCCGTGCTGTAGGCGGAGTTCGGCATGCCGGGGCCCAGCGAAGCCCAGAAGCCGTTCACGCTGCTGGTATTGACCAGGATGCCGTCGCCGCTCGCGATGAGCAGGGGCAGGAAGGCGCGAGCGCAGTAATACACGCCCCACCAGTCGACGGCGAATGTGCGCTCCCACGTCTCCCGGCGGGTGTTGACGAAGCTTTCGCCGCCGCCGATGCCGGCGTTGCTGAAGACCAGGTCGACGTGATCGCTGGCGTGCCTTTCGAGTAGTTCGTCGCGGAACCGCAGGACCTGCGCCTCTTCGGAGACGTCGCAGGCATGGCTGGTGACCCGCACGCCTTGCGGGGCGCCCTGCTGCGCCAGGTCCTCGATCTCCGCGACGGCGCCGTAGTTCAGGTCGCACGCCGCTACCGAGCAGCCCTCCGCCGCCAGCTGGCGGACAAGCTCACGGCCCATGCCCGAGCCGCCGCCGGTCACCACCGCGAGCTTGCCCGTGAACGAATCCACAGCCCTGATGGTTACCCGTTAGGTTGGAGGGATATGCGCGTTCAGCGATTCAGCGCCGTCATCACCGCTGGCCCTCGTGGCAGCGGGGTGGTCGTGGTCCCGTTTGACCCCGACGAGGTATGGGGGGCCAAAGCCGCGCATCCGGTCGGCGGAACGATCGACGGCAGTCGGTTCCGCGGGACAGTTTCGCCAGGTGGCAGCGGATGGGTGGTCACCGTGAGCCCGTCGAGGATGCGTGATAGCGGTCTGGTGGCCGGCCGCGAGGTGGTCGTCGAGATGACGCCGGAAGGTCCGCAACGTGGTGATCTGGCCGAGGATATCTCCGCTGCGCTCGCGGCCAACCCGGCCGCGGCGGCGTTCTTCGACACGCTGGCGCAGTTCTACCGCAAGGCCTACCTCCGCTGGATCGACGCGACAACCCGCCGGCCGGACCTGCGGGCAGCACGCATCGCCGAGGTCGTGGAACTGCTGGCGGCCGGGGTGAAAGAGCGGCCACGGTCGTTAGGGAAAAAGTAGGGAGGGCCGCACCCGTCATCTGAGCGGCGGCAGGCCAGAACTGTAACCTGTTCTACATGAGTGCACCGGCCGCGCCCGAGACGGTGACCGGGCTGCTGCTGGCCCAGGCCGGCAGCTCGCGCCCAGGGCTGTGCTTTGCGGACCAGCGGTGGACCTGGCGGGAACACGTCCGTGAGTGCGCGCGCTACGCGGCGGCGCTACGGGCGCGACGCCAGCCCGGCGCGCCGTTCCACGTCGGCGTGCTGGCCGACAACGTGCCCGAGTTTTCCTTCCTGCTGGGCGGGTGCGCCTTCGCGGGCGCGGTGCTCGTCGCGCTCAACCCGACCCGCCGCGGTCACGCGTTAGCCCGGGACGTGACCCGCACCGACTGCCAGTACGTGCTGGCCGAACCGCAATACGCGGCGCTGCTGCCCGCGATGGACATCCCGGTCCTGCCGCTGGATGGGCTGGAGCGGCCCGAGCACGCTCCGCTGGACGTCGCGCCGGCGTCGGCCGAGGACCTGCTCATGCTGATCTTCACATCCGGGACGAGCGGGGAGCCGAAGGCGGTCAGATGCACCCACGGGAAGATCGCCTTCCCCGGGAAGATGCTCGCCAGCAGGTTCGGGCTTACCTCCGCGGACACGGTGTACGTGTCGATGCCGCTGTTTCACTCTAACGCCATCATGGCGGGCTGGGCCGTCGGACTGGCGGCGGGTGCGGCGCTCGCCCTGCGCCGCAGGTTCTCCGCGTCCGCCTTCCTCCCGGATGTGCGGTCCTTCGGTGCGACCTATGCCAACTACGTGGGCAAGCCGCTGAGCTATGTGCTGGCCACGCCCGCCCGTCCCGGCGACGCCGACAACCCGCTGCGGATCGCCTACGGCAACGAGGGCGCCCCTGGCGACCTGGCCAGGTTCGCCGGGCGCTTCGGCTGCCAGGTGATCGACGGGTTCGGTTCGTCCGAGGGTGGCGTGTCGATCGGCCGCACCCCCGATACCCCGCCCGGGGCGCTGGGCCGCCTGGCCGATGGGGTGGCGGTGCTGGACCCGCAGACCGGGCGCCGGTGCCCGCCAGCCAGCTTCGGGCCGGGCGGTGAGCTGCTCAATCCCGCCGAAGCCGTCGGCGAGTTCGTGAACACGCGCGGCGCCGGAATGTTTGCCGGTTACTACGACGACGCGGAGGCGGATGCGAGCCGGATGCGTGATGGCATGTACTGGAGTGGTGACCTGGGGTATGCGGACGCCCGCGGATACTGCTGGTTCGCCGGACGGGCCGGTGAGTGGCTGCGGGTGGACGGGGAAAACCTCGGTACCGCACCCATCGAGCGGGCCCTGGGCCGGCATCCCGCCATCGCGGAGACAGCCGTGTACGGCGTGCCAGACCCAGTGGCCGGCGACCAGATCATGGCCTGCATCGTGCTCCGGGGCGGAGCGTCGCTGACCCCCGCGGAGCTTGGCCCCTTCCTCGGCGCACAAAGTGATCTCGGGCCCAGGCAGCATCCGCGTTTCGTCCGGGTCGCGGGCCAGCTGCCGCGGACGGCCACCTTCAAGGTGCTCACCCGGGTGCTGGCCGCCGACCGGTGGAACACCAGCGACCCGGTGTGGTGGCGCCCGTACGGGCGCGGACCCGGCCGCGGGTACGTCGTGCTCGACGCGGAACAGGCCACCTCGGCCGGCATCCTTCCAGCGGATTGAGCGGCCGGCGGAAGCTCGCGGCCGGCCGGGTTGCCGGCCTCCTCGCGCGAGAGCCCGGGCACCGGGGAACTGAGCCGTCCCGACGTGAGCCGTGCAGGCCTTATGGAGGGGTGTCACGCCGGATGGTGGCGCACCAGGCGGCGATCTCCGCGCGTCGTCCCGCACCCAGTTTCGTGAGGATGTGCGTGATGTGCGCCGAGATCGTCTTCGGCGAGATCACCAGCCGCTGCGCGATCTGCCGGTTGGTCAGCCCGGCCGCCACCAGCTCGGCGACCTCAAATTCGCGTTCGCTCAGCGGGTGCCACGGGTCTACGTGCCGGCCGGGACCCCACGCTCGGGCGAGCCGCTCAGCGTCGCCGACCAGCGTGGTGGCCCCGGCCGCCGCCGCGAGGGCGCGGGTCTCGTCCAGCAGCAGGGCGGCTTCGCCCCGGCGCCGGGCTTTGCTGGCGATCACCGCCAGGTCCCGCACGGCCCAGGTGCCCTCCCAGAACCGGCGGCGGGCTCGCCATGCGTCCCGGGCCGACTCCACCGCCTGGTACGCCGCAGAAGTATCGCCCCGGGCGAGCAGGATGAGTCCCTGGCCGTGGCCGATCGCGGGCAGCGCGCCGGGGATAGCCCGGGCCGTGAGCACCGCGCCGACCCGGCCCGACCACTCCTGCGCCGCGTCAACGTCGCCGAGGGCCAGGTACGCACGCACGCCGGTGATCAGGTAGGGGAACAGGGAGGCGGCGTCCATGACCTCGGCCGATGCCCGGTACCCGCGCTCGCACCTGGTGAGCGCCGTGTCATAGTCGCCCTGGCACCGCGCGGCCTCGGCCAGGCCCCACAGCGGAGGCGACAGCCGCTGCAACTCAGCCATCCGCTCTCCGGCGGCGAGCGCCTCCGCCAGCAGTTGGTCGGCCGCCTCCCAGTCGCCGCGGCCCATCGCGAGGTAGCCCAGAACGTACTGCGCGGTGATCCGGGTGGTGATGCCCCCGCGCCCGTCCGCCAGTGCGCCCTCCGCGGTCTGGGCCGCCGCATCCCACTGACCAGTCGCCCACTGAACATGGGCCAGGTGCGACGCCATGTAATGCCGGTGATTCCAGAGCTCCGCGTTCTCCGCGTAACGGACGCCCTCGGTGAGCCAGCGCTCGGCGCGGTCGTATTCCGTCAGTTCTGACGCCGACGATCCGACCATGCGGTATCCGCGGGCCGCCTCCGCTTCCTGGCACGTCTGGCCGGCCTTGGCGATCGCCTCTTCGAGCAACTGCCAGCCTTCATCCATCCGGCCCGCGAAGACCAGCACCGATCCGAGCGTGGTGGCGGCGTTGAGAGCCGCCTCGTCATCCCCGATGCGCTGGCTCTGCGCCCGGCCACGTTCCCCGTGGATGATGGCCTCGTCGAGGCGGTCGTCCACCAGGTAGGCCGCCGCCATCGCGGAGTGCAGCCGGGCCTGCTCACGATCCGCGCCGGCCACCTCGTCCAGGCTGTCCAGCGCCAGCTGCAGGGTGCCGACCCGGGTATCGAGACCAGCGCCGAGCAGGTGCGCGACCGCGACCATGCGGGGGACCAGCGCCGCTGCGCCGCGCACCTCACCGGCCGCCGAGATCAGCTCATGAGCCCTCTGGTACGCCTCCGCCGCGGCCAGGTTGTCGTCGGTCGCCGCGGCCTCGTCACCGAGCGCGGCGAACACCCCGGCCTGGTCCAGGGCCGGAAGCTGGGCCGGCAGGTTGCGCACCGCCCGGCGGCACAGCTCAAGCGCCTCGCCATGGGCCGATACCGCACTGGCCTCGCGGGCGGCGGCGACGGCGTATTCGTAGGCCGGGATGGGACACCCCGCCTGCTCGAAGTGGGCCGAGGTGAACGCACCGCGGTAGCCGCGCTCGGCGGCTGCGGCGGCCACCCGCTCGTGCAGACGGCGCCGCAGGGGAAGAGCGGTGTCGGCGTACAGGGTGTCGCGGATCAGCGCGTGCCTGAAATCAAAGGTGACCGCGTCAGCGCCGGGCAGGACGAGGTACGCCTCCTGCAGTTCACGGAGCGCGCCGGCCACCTCATCCGGGCCCGCGTCGGTCACCGCGGTGAGCAGATCGAAGTCGAAGGAGCGCCCGATGACGGCGGCCGCGGAGGCTACCGTGCGAGTAGGCGTGCAGAGGCGGCGGGCCCGGCTCAGCACGGCGTCGCTCAGCGTGTCAGGCACCGCCGCCGCTGCTACCGCCGCACCAGGCTGCGAGGTGAGGCTGCGCTCGTCGATGGCGGCCAGGAACTCCTCGACATGCAGCGGGATGCCGTCGGTGCGCGCGTGGATCGCCGCCACCAGCTGGGCCGGGACCGGCCGGCCGAGCGTGGCGCTGGTCATGGTCGCGGTCTGGTCCAGGCCCAGGCGTGGCAGCCGGACCTCCTCGGCCAGCCGCTGGGCCAGCAACCGGGCCCGCAGGTCACGCAGCGGCAGGCTGGGATAGAGCTCGTCGCTGCGGTACGCGCCCGCGATCAGCATTGACCGGTTCGCGATCCGGCCGGCCAGATGGCCAAGCACGTCGAGGCTAAGTTCGTCGGCCCAGTGCAGGTCCTCCAGGATGATCAGCACCGGGAGGCCGGGATCAGCGGTGACCAGCAGGTCGGCCAGGTCCTGGACCAGCAGGCGGCGCCGGTGATGCGCGTCACCGGCGTCGGCCGGGATCGCCCGGATCCGCGATGTGATGCTCTGCCCCAGCTCGCCCAGGACCGGTTCGGGCGCGGACACCAGATCACTGGCCAGGTCGAGCAGCAGGCCGCCGAGTGACTGCACGTCACCGGGAAAGGCCGCGGCCCGGGCGACGCCAAAGCTGCTGGCCTGGGCGCGCCGCCTGAGCGAGCCAAGCAGCCGGGTCTTGCCGATGCCCGCCTCGCCCGCCACGAACAGCACGCAGCCAGCGCCCGCCGCGGCGTCGGCGAGACGGCTCTCCATCTGCGTGAGGAACGCGTCCCGGCCGACCAGAACGGGTGACTGGATGACCCCCTGAACCGGCACTGCGCCACCTCCCCCTGAGAAGTAAGTACCCGTTCGCCACTGATTAGGGCAACTGCCCGATGTTTCGCAGCGGGCGCGGACCGAGGCTGAAGTCATGCCGATCGCTGACGGGTGAGGAGCCTGACGTGGCGAAGTTCATGGATATCCATAACGGCTTTATCGGCGTGACCGAGCTTCAGCTCCGCGAGGCGGTCGGGCGCGATCTCGCCGTCGAGGCCGCTGATGGCGTCCATTTCGAGCACGCGTGGCTCGATGCGGAGTCAGGCACGGTGTTCTGCCTGTCATCCGGGCCGTCCAAAGAGGCGGTACGCCGGGTCCATGACCGGGCCGGACATCCGGCCCAGGAGATCTACGAGCTTTCGGTCGAGGTCGAAGAGCCACCCCTGGTGGTCCGGCCGAACCTCACCGGAGTGGCCGTGAGCTGGCCAGAAACAAGGGAGCAAACCGCATGATGATCAATGACAACATCCAGGCCGCCGTGGCCCGGGACCGGCAGGCCAGCCTGCGGGCCGAGGCGGCAGCCGCCCGCCTGGCCCGGCGGGCCCGGCCGCGCCGGGCCGCACCCGGGCCGGCCGGTAGGCAGGCAGTACTGCGCGACGGGTCGCGGGTGCTGATCAGGCCGGTGCAGAGCGCTGACGCTCCGCTGCTGGCGGACGGGTTCGCCCGGCTGAGCGCCAGCTCCCGGTGGATGCGGTTCCTGACCCCGAAAAAGGAACTGTCGCCCGCGGAGTTGCGCTTCCTCACCGACGTTGACCACCACGACCATGAGGCGCTCGGCGCACTGGATCACCGTGACGGGCGCGGAGTGGGTGTCGCCCGGTACGTCCGGCAGGCCGATGACCCATGGGGCGCCGATGTCGCCGTCACCATCGTCGACGAGTGGCAAGGCCGGGGCCTGGGCACCGAATTGCTGGCCCGGCTCTCAGATCGGGCCCGCGAGGAGAACATCCGGCGTTTCACCGCACTGGTCGCGGCCGAGAACGTGGCGGTCGGCGGGCTACTGCGCAACGCCTGCGCCCGGCTGGTCGGCCGCGAGTCCAACACCCTGGAGTACGAGATCAGCCTGGTACCCGCCGCAGGCCAGGCGCGGGTCCCGGGTGCCCTGGTTCGGAGATGAACGGGGGCAAGCAGGGTGCCCGGGGCCGAGCTCCCCAGATGAGGGACCCGGTTGCGTGCCTGGACGTGCTCGCGGCGCAGATGCGCACCCGCGGCTGGACGGCCTATCTCGTCACGCCAACCGGGCGGCTGGCGTCCCTGGTCGTGCTAGATCCGCACGACCAGGCCGAGTGCAGCGACATCATCGCCGCGCCCGGCGGCTCAGCTGGTGACTTGTGGTACTGGTTCAGCTGGGGCGAGAGGATCGCATCCGCCCGTACGCCCGCCGCCGCGGCGGATGCGATCATCAGGGCCCGGTCCGCGGCACACAACCCGGTGAGAACGGCATGACACCGATCGCGTTCAGCCGCTCGCGCCGGAGCACCAGGGACCCGCGGCGCCGCCCGCTAATCCGGCGGCAGGTCCAGCACGCCGCGGGCGACCGGGGCAACTGGCCCGCCCACCCACAGGTCACCCTGGCTATCGGGGGTTACCGCGATCTTGCTCGGCCGGCCGAGGAACCGTCCCTGGTTGATGACGATCGTTTCGCCGTCTCCGGCGAGCCCGTGGGCCGCGAGCCAGGCGGCGGCCGGGCCGGCCGCGCTGCCGGTGGCGACATCCTCGACGGCCCCCGCATTGTCCCAGCTCCGGCCCTCGCGTGTGGCGGGGTCGAAAACGTAGACGAATTTCGCCCCCACACTCGCCAGCCGGTCCTCAAAGTCTGCGACCATGATGCGCGCCCGGTCCAGGCCGCCCGCCAGCGGGACGATCAGATACGGCAGGCCGGTGGACACGACTCGCATGGGCAGCCGGTGCAGATCATCTCCGCTGAGCCCGAGCGCGCCCGCGAAGCGGGCCGCGTCCGGCCCGGCGAGCGGCGCATCCAGAACGGGGGAGCCCTGGTTCATCTCCGCCTCGTAGTAGCCCCGGGCCGGCCGGGTGCGCACGGCGATCTCGCGCCCCGCGATCACGAAGACCCATGATCGTGCGGGTTCAGGAGCGGCACAGCGTTCGTGCAGCGCCGCCGCCGCGCCGATGACCGGGTGCCCCGCGAACGGCAACTCCTCCTCGGCCGTGAAGATCCTCGCTGGCACCTGGCCCGCCTCCGGCTGGAACTCGGCGATGATCAGCTCGAACTGCCGCATCTCCGCGGTGACCGAGATCAGCGCCTGCGCCCGGACCTCTCCCGGGCTGCCGAATAGCACGATCAATCCATTGCCGGTGAAGGGCACATCAGTAAACACATCTACATGGCGGAACTCCAAGGCTGGGCCCCCGGTGGCGTTAGGGAAAGGAAGTCGGGTGATTTTGCGGCCATGCTAACCGGCGAGGGTCCAGCGTTCCCGGTGGTAGCGTGGCCGAATTCGCCGGGGCGGGGTGGTCAGGCTGACGGCTGAGAGTTTCACCGACGGGCGGTCACATGTTCCCGGCGGGGTCGCGGGGCCGGTCGGGCGCGTGGTGGTGGTCGGCGCGGGGATCGCCGGATTGACGGCCGCGAGCGCCCTGACCCAGGCCGGCGTGGAGTGCGTCGTGCTCGAGGCCCGCGACCGGATCGGTGGCCGGCTGCACACGGTTGACCTGGCCGGTTCGCCGGTCGACCTGGGTGGCTCGTGGATACATATGCCAATCGGGAACCCGATGAGCACCTTCGCGCGGCAAATCGGCGTTTCCTGCCGGCCCGCAAACCCGGTGCCTGAGCTGGCCGGGTTCGACTGCGCCGAGGGCCGCCGCCTGTCTGCCGCCGAGGTAGCGGCCAGTCTCAGCGTGCAGTACCAGGCCTTCCCGGACGCGGTCGGCTCACTGCGGGCCGAACTCGGGCCGCACGCGTCGGCGGCGGAGGGGATCGAAGCTTTCGTGACGCGCGCCGGACTGGCACCGGGACCGGCCCGGCGCGCGCGCCAGGCGCTGCACGCGATCATCGAAGCCGAGTCCGCCGATCTCGCCCGGCGCCAGTCGCTGCGCTGGATGTGGAACGAGATCGAGTACGACGGTGATTACTTCGGCGATGTGCCGGACGGGGGGTACCGGCGCCTGATCGACGCGATGGCGTCCGGCGTTGATGTGCGCCTGGGCGTGGATGTGGCCGAGGTCGCGCGGTCGCCTGATGGCGTGGCGGTGCGCGCGGCCGACGGCCGGGCCGAAGAGGGCTCGCACGTGGTCGTGACCGTGCCGCTCGGCGTGCTCAAGCGGGGCAGGCCGAGATTTTCACCCGCGCTGCCGGCGGACCGCTCAGCGGCCATCGGGCGGCTCGGGTTCGGCCGCTACGAGAAGGTGGCGCTGCGGTTCGGCGAGCCATTCTGGCGTACCGCTGGCCTCGCCCACATGTTGATCTTCCCCCGGGACCCCGGCGCCCCGGCGGTCTGGGTGATCGGGCAAGACGCGTTCGGCGGCGGTCCGGTGCTGCTCTTCCAGATCTTCCACAGCGCCGCCCGCCGGGTCCTCGACGCGCCCGAAGATGAGACCGTCCGGTGGGCCCGGCAGTTGCTCACCGACGTGGTGGGGGGACCGGTTCCCGAGCCGGCCGCGGTGGCCGTGACCTCATGGGCAAACGACCGGTGGGCCGGCGGCGCCTACACCCATATCCCCCCGGAAGCCCAGCCTGCCGACGCCGACCTGCTGGGCGAGCCGATTGGCGGCCGCCTGCTGTTCGCCGGGGAACACACCCAGAGCGCGCGCCTGGCCTACGCCGACGGCGCGATGACCAGCGGCATCCGCGAGGCGAGGCGACTGCTCGACCGGCCCAGCGTCTGCCTCGGACCGGTCATCGCTGCCCGTGGCCAGGACGATGGCCAGACTGACCGGCCAGCTCAGTAAGCACTCGCCCGAGATGGCGCCAGATTGAGGGGGACTCCATTGGACACCCGACCTCCGCAGACGAGGAACCTGTCGGATCCCGACGAGACCCTCTCGCTCGAGAAGGGATCGGCGAGCACGGTCCGACTCGGGGAGATGGTAGTCGGCCGGCTGGTGCTGGAGCCCGGCTGGCGGTGGCCGGAGCATGTGCGCCCACCGCCGGTACGACCAGCTGCCAGTTCCACCATGTGGGGCTCGCGCTGTCCGGTGCCATGGACGGCCGGATGGACGACGGCACCGAATTCGAGGTCAGGCCCGGAGACATCTTTGACGTCCCACCCGGGCATGACAACTGGGTTGTCGGAGACGAGCCCCTGGTGGCTGTCCTCTGGGGCGGCTGGCGTGGCTGGGGCAAGCCGCCGGTCGGGGAGCGGGTACTGACGACCATGCTGATGACCGACATTGCCGGGTCCACCGATCGCGTGTACGCGGTGGGTGACGCGGTCTGGGATCAACTGCTCGATCGCCATAACACGCTCGTCCGGGAAATCCTCGAACGTTACCGGGGGACCGAGATAGACACCGCCGGAGACGGGTTCCTGACCATGTTTGACGGCGCGGCCCGCGCGGTGCAGGCAGCACTCGAAATCCGCGCCGCCGTGCACGGCATAGGCCTCGACATCCGGGTCGGGGTGCACACCGGAGAGGTTGAAGTGGTACCAGGAGGCATCAGAGGGCTGGCGGTCCATGAGACGGCCCGCATTATGGCGCTCGGGAACGCCGGGGATGTCCTGGTGTCGAGTACCACGCGGGAGCTGTCGGCCGGCTCAGGCTTCACGTACACCGATCGCGGGATTCATCACCTGAAAGGCATCCCTGCTTCGCGGCACGTTTTCCAGGTCGTCGCAGCTCCCGAGGCGCGGCCGGAGCTCCCTAGATACCGGCGGCCGGGACGGGCGGAAAGATTGACCGTTCGGGGCGGCCTCGCGAACGCTGCCCGAACGCTGTGGTCCCTACCTTGAGCGTGACCGGCCAGAGGAGAATGCATGCACCGCTCAGATTGGAAGTCGGTCCTGGATGCCGCCGGAACCGCGGCCCTGGACCACCTGGAGTCGCTGCCCGAACGCCGCGTCTACCCGGCCGGCGACTACGAGGAAATACGCGCGGCCCTGGACCACCCGCCCACCGAAACCGGTCTCGATCCCGCGCAGGTCGTCGCCGAGCTAGCTGGCGATCTCGGCCCTTACATCACCGCGCACGCCAGCGGCCGGTTCTTTGGCTTCGTCATAGGCGGCCTGCATCCGGCATCGTGGGGCGCCGAGATCCTGGTCTCCACCTGGGACCAGAATGCCGCCCTGTTCCCGCCGACACCAGGCGTCGCCGTGGCTGAGGAACTGGCGGCCCAGTGGCTCGTCGAGCTGATGGGTCTGCCACCCGAAAGCTCGGTCGGCCTGGTCACCGGAGGGCAGATGGCCACCTTTACCTGCCTGGCCGCCGCCCGGCACGAGGTATTGCGCGCGGTGGGCTGGGACGTGGAGGCCGACGGCCTGCTCGGCGCGCCGCCGATCACGGTCGCGGTCAAGGAGGGCGGGCACTCCACCGTGCTCCGGGCCCTGCGCTTCCTGGGACTGGGCGAGCGAGCCGTGCTGCCGGTGCCTTGCGACGATCAGGACAACATCCGCCCCGAAGCCCTCGAGCAGGCCCTCCGCTCGGTCAGCGGGCCGACCATCGTGAGCGTGGAATGCGGAAACGTCAACACCGGCGGCTTCGACGACTTCACCGCGGTGGCCGATATCGCTGACGCTCACCGGGCGGCCGGCCATCCCACCTGGGTGCATGTGGACGGCGCGGTGATGCTGCTGGCCGCCGCGTCTGCGGCCATGGCCGCGCGGGTCCGGGGCCTCGACCGGCTGGACTCGTGGTCGACCGACGGGCATAAGCTGCTCAACCTGGCCTACGACTGCGGCATCGCGATCTGCCGGCACCCCTCGGCCCACCGCGCGGCCATGAGCGTGCAGGCGAGCTACCTCGAACAGGGGACGGGGGCCCGGGATCCGATGGACTGGGTTCCTGAGTTCTCCCGCCGGGCGCGCGGCGTCGGCGTGTACGCCACGCTCCGGTCGCTCGGCCGCGAGGGCGTGGCCGATCTCGTCGAGCGGACCGCGCGGCTAGCCCGCCGCTTCGCTGCGGCGCTGGCCGCCAGCGGCCGGGCCGTCATCGTCAATGAGGTCGTGTCTAACCAGGTGCTCGTCCGCTGGCTCGCCCCGGATGGCGATCATGGGCGGCTCGCCGAGACCGTCATGGCTGGCGTGCGCGCTGAAGGTGCCGCTTTCTTCAGCGGAACCACCTACCACGGCGAACGCCTCATGCGTATCTCGGTCTCGGATTGGGCCACCGACGAACTCGACGTCGACCTGGCGGTTGAAGCGCTTCTCCGCCACGCCGCCCACGCCACGCAGTAGCGCGTGGCCGCGGCCCGCTCCGGGTCGCGGCTTCACCAGACGAACTGCTGCCCACCGTCGATGTCGTAGGTTGCGCCGGTGAGCGCCGTGTTGATCATGATGTGGACGGCCAGCGCGGCGACGTCGGCGGGACCGACGACCCGGCCGATCGGGAGCGTCCTGCGCAGTTCGTCGCGGCGCGCCTCGAGCTGGTCTCCGAGCAGCGACGCCGACAGCGGGGTGTCGACGAAGCCGGCCGCGATGAGGTTGACCCGGACCGGCGCCAGCTCAAGCGCGAGGGCCGCCGTGAACGGGGGCAGCGCGGCGGTGGCGGCGGGGAAGATCCCGGCGCCGCGACCGATGCGCCGGCCGCCGGTGCCGCCCATGAGCAGCAGCGTGCCGCCCGGCCTCATTGTGGGGGCGGCGTTGCGCGCGACGTCGAGGGCCTGCACCACGTGGCCGCTGAGTTCCCCGCGCACCTGGTCTGCGTCCATTTCGAGCAGCGGCGCGTAGTGCGGGCCGCCGGCCGTGATCAGCACATGGTCGATCGGGGCCGGCAGGTCCTGGAAGAACTTCTTCACCGAAGCCGGGTCGGTGGCGTCGAAGGCCGCCGTGCTCCGCGCGCCGACGTCCGCCGCCGCGTGCTTGAGCCGGTCGGGATTGCGCCCGGTGAGGACGACCTCGGCCCCCTCAGCCCGGGCGCGGCGGGCGGTCTCGAGCCCGATGCCGGCGCTGCCGCCGATCAGGACGACGGTCTGCCCGGCCAGTTCCGGTTCACGCTGGCCCGAAACGGGCGTGGCTGCGCCGGTCATGATTCCTCCGATGGGTGATGCGGCGCCCGGTCACCGGGCGGCCGGCGGCGCTCGGCCTGCAAGTCCCGCACTATCTGCTCACCCCGGGCGGGGGGGCCATCTGCGCGTCCATCGGGCGGGCTGGGCGCGGCATGCCCGCGATATCCATCCGCAGCGCCTTCACGGCCGCGTCGTAGATACCCGAGAAGCTCGGGAACGGCTGGATCGTGTCGCTCAGCACGTTGACCGGGACGCGGGCCCGGATGGCCAGCGTGGCCTGCTGCATCCACTCACCGGCCTCGGGGCCCAGCCCATACGCGCCGGTCAGCCGCTCGCCGTCGCTGAGCAGGGTCAGGAACCCGTTGGACTGGGCGTAGGCGTGGGTGTAGGTGGCGGTCTTCGGCACCTCCGACAGGGGTGCGGTGGCGCTGTACTCCGCTTCGGTGGCGCCCACCGCCGCGGCCTGCGGATCGGTGTAGACAACGCGCGGAACGGCTTCGTAGTTCGCCGGACGCCCATCGCCGCGGATGTTCTCTGCGACCACGTCGCCCTCGTACTCGCCGACGTGGGTCAGCGGCCAGATGCCGTTGACGTCGCCGATCGCCCAGAGGCGCTCGCCCGCGCGCAGGTGCTCGTCCACGCCGATCCCGTGCGGATTGGCCTCGACGCCGACCGTCTCGAGGCCGATCCCCTCGACCCGCGGGCGCCGCCCGGTCGCCACGAGCAGCCGGTCACCCCGCAGCTCCACACCGCCCTCGAAGGCCAGGACATAGTCGTCCCCCTCCCGCCGCGCGGCGGTCGCGTGCTTGCCGAGCATCAGCTCGATTCCGTCCCGGCGCAGCGCCTCGCTGAGCGCGTCGCCCAGCGGCGCAGGCTCGCGGGGCAGCACCCGGTCGGCGCCCTCGACAACCACCGCCTCGCCGCCGAGACGCCGCACGACCTGGGCCAGCTCGACGCCTGCGGCCCCGCCGCCCAGCACGAGCAGGCGGCGCGGGACAGCCTTCATGCTCGTCGCCTCGCGGGTGCCCCAGAGGCCCTCGAGCTCACGCAGTCCCGGGACCGGAGGCACGAACGCAGCTGCGCCGGTCGCCACGACGATGTGCTCCGCGGTGTGGCGGGCGCCCTCGACCTCGACCACCCCGGTGCCGGCCAGCCGGCCCGTGCCCCGCAGCAGGTCGATGCCCCGGTCGGCCAGCCAGTGCTGCTGGCCGGCGTCGGACCAGTTCGAGACCATGTAGTCCCGCCAGGCCAGCGCGGCCGCCACGTCGACCTGCGCGCTCGCGGCCGCGTCGCGCGCGCCGTGCACCGCCTCGCCCGGGCGCAGCAGCGACTTCGACGGAATGCACGCCCAGTAGGAGCACTCGCCGCCGACCAGTTCCCGCTCCACGATGGCGACGTGCAGCCCCCGTGCAGCCAGCGCCGCGGCGCAGTGCTCGCCGGGCGCCCCGCCGCCAAGAACGATCACGTCATAGTCATTGCTCGAGCTCATCGCTGCCTCCGTCGGTTGCTGGTGACATCACGGCCGACGACGAGCCTGCCGTTCGTTAGACGAGCCTAGATCGCCAACCGGCGATCGCCGGGGTTAGACGACGACGTGCTTGACCTCTGCCATGTAGCGCCCGGCGGCCGCGGATGCCGCCTCCGGGGTGCTCCCGCGCTGGCGAGCGTCCAGGTACGCCGCATACCAGTCCCACCAGTCATGCGGTGGGGCCACCGCCTCGAACGCGCCGTGATGGTCGGCCGTCTCATGCAGCAGCTCGGCCAGAGCCGAAACGTCCGTCGGCCACACCCGTCCTGGGAGCCGCTCCGTGACCTCCTGCAGCAGCCAGGTGTTCCCGTCCGGATCCGCGAACGTCGCAAAGCTCTTGTACGAACCGCGGTCCGGGTCAGGACCGGGCACGCGCCGGTCGGGATTCTGCCCGGCGCCGTGAAAGACCTCGCTGACCGGCGCGCCGTGGCCGGTCAGCTCGTCCCGGGCGGCCTCGATGTCCTCGACGACCAGCAGCAGGTTCTGCACCGAGCCGGGCGCCGCCGTCGTCATCCCGATGCCGAACTGGATTGAGGCGGGCGAGTTCGGCGGAGTGAACTGCACCACTCGGTAGTCCGGGGCGACGGGGAAGTCAGCGTCCAGGCGCCATCCCAGAGCCTCGTAGAACGCCTTCGCGCGATCGACATCCGCGACCGGCAGCACCACGACCTCGAGCTTTTCATCCACGGTGTCGGCTCCTCTCCCCGTGCGGCATCACTGTGCGGCTTCACTGTGCGGCTTCACTGTGCGGCCGACCCGACCCCGAGCCCGACCCCCGGCCCCGCCCAGCCCGCGAACATGATTCCCGGTCTTAGCTGGCAGATAACCAGTGATTGGGGATGAATAAAGTGATTGGGGGCGAATAAGGAGACTGCTCCCGCCACCCCCAGGCCGCAGGCCCGGGCACCTAGGTCCGGCCGGTGCGCTGCCGGGCTTGGGTGATGGCCCAGGCGGCGTTGACCAGGCCGATGTGGCTGAACGCCTGCGGGAAGTTGCCGATCATCTCCCCGTTGCCGGGGTCGACCTCCTCGGCGAGCAGGCCGACATCGTTGATAGCGGCCACGGCATGCTCGAAGGTCGCGGTGGCCGCGTCGACATCGCCCGCGAGGGCCTGCGCGTGAGCCAGCCAGAACGTGCAGACCAGGAAGGTGCCCTCGGTACCGGCCAGGCCGTCGCCGGCCAGGTACCGGTAGACCAGCCCCCGCGGGTCGGTGAGCCGCTGCGCGGTGGCGTCGATGGTGGCCTTCATCCGCGGGTCGTCCGCGGGCAGGAACCCGGTGATGGCCAGCATCAGGTTCGATGCGTCGAGGTCCTCGCGGCCGAACGCCTGGGTGAATGCCCCGGCGCGCTCGTTCCAGCCCTGCTCCAGAATGGCCGCCCGGATCTGGTCGCGGGCGCTGGCCCAGTCGCTCACCCGGTCTTCGGCGCCGAGATGGCCGGCCAGGGCGATCGCCCGGTCCAGCGCCACCCAGCACATCAGCTTGGAGTACAGGAAGTCCCGGGGCTCGCCGCGGATCTCCCAGATGCCCTGGTCCTTCTCCCGCCAGCGGGCGGCGGCGGTGTCCGCGGCCCGGGCCAGGAACTGCCGGGTCACCGGGTCCAGCTCGCCGAGCTGGTCGACCAGCCGCTGGGCGGCGTCGAGCAGTTCGCCATAGACGTCGAGCTGCCGCTGGGTCCACGCGCCGTTGCCGACGCGGACCGGGCGGCTGCCCCGCCATCCGGCCAGATGCGGCAGTTCCCGCTCGGTCAGGTCCCGCTCGCCGCCGATTCCGAACATGATCTGCAGGTCCGCGCCGCGCTGCAGCTGGGAGGCGGCGGCATCGGCGAGGAAGGCGAAGAACTTGTTCGCCTCGTCCGGGCAGGCCGCCACCCACAGGGCCTCCATGGTCAGGCTGGCGTCGCGCACCCAGGTGTAGCGGTAGTCCCAGTTGCGTTCGCCGCCGACCGTCTCCGGCAGCGACGTCGTCGGCGCGGCCACGATCGCGCCGGTCGGCGCGAACGTCAGCGCCTGCAGCACCCGCCCGGAATGAGCCACCAGATCCCGCCACGGCCCCTCGTAGTTCTGGTGGATCGCCGACCAGGACCGCCAGCCCTCCGCCGTGTCCTCCAGCCGGTCGCTGATCTGGGCTGCGGTCCACGGGGCCCGCGGCCGGTCGGCCATCTGCTCGTGACCGAGCGCGAACAGGGCGGCCTGCCCGGCGGCCAGCCGGAACCGGGCGGTCGCGGCGGCGCCGTCCACGCGGAAGCTGACGGGGGTGGACAGGAGCAGCCGGTTGGCGCCGCCCCGGGCGGCGAGCCCGCCGGGGACCGGAACCAGGATGGGGTGGATGAGGCCGTACTCCGGCCGCGGCGCGTAGCTGACCTCCACTTCGATCTCGCCGGCGGTGCAGGCGAGCCGGCGCAGCAGCATGCTGGGGGAGTGCGTCCCCAGGTCGTGGCCGCGTTCGTTGCGGCCCACCGCGAGGGCGTCGGTGAGCACGGCGGTGCCGCCGGTGGTGGTGAAGGTGGTCTCCAGCACCATCGTCTGGTCCAGGTATCTGCGGCTGGCCTGGAATTCGGCTGCCGGCCGGATCGCGAAACGCCCGCCGGCCGGGTCAAGCAGGCGGCAGAACACCGAGGGCCCGTCGAAGCGGGGGAAGCACAGCCAGTCCACCGAGCCGTCCCGGCTGACCAGGGCCGCGGAGCGGCAGTCCGAGAGCAGCGCGTAGTCACCGATCGGCAGGCTGTCCACTGTTCCTTCCAGGACCGCGCGCCGTTCTTTCCGCGACCCTGTGATCTACCTTCCCCACCGCTCCCGGTCTGAATCGATCATGGCCAGCGGCGACATGTCACGCCCGACGTGCGCTAGGCCGGATGATTTGTCCGGTTATGGCGAACGCCCAGCGTGACATGTGGGCGTGTGGGACCAGGGTGACTGGGGAGGTGGGCCGGGAGACCATGGCTGTGAGCTGGTCGACGAGTCCGGCCCGGGGCCTGCCAGCCCCGGGCCAGACTCCCTGCTCCCCGTTCCAGCCGGTGGTCGTCAGCTCTCGCCGAAGGTCACCTGGATGGTCCGCTCGTCGGCGCCCCGCAGGATGTGGAGCTCCAGAGCGGCGCCGCGGGCCGCCCCGAGCGCGTCGAAGAGGTCGTCCACGGTGCGGACTGGCCCGGTCCCGGTCGCCACGATCAGGTCACCCTGGGCGAGGCCGGCCCGCGCGGCCGGGCTGTCTTCGGTCACGTCCCGGATGAGCAGGCCCTCGGCCTCAGGGAGGCCCACGGCGCGCCTCAGCCGCCTCGCCACGTGCCCGGGAGCGATCGCGATACCGAGCTGCGGCTGGGCCGCGGATTCCCCGCGGGCCAGTGCCCCGGCCCGGCTGCGGAGCGTCTCGTCGGCGGGAATGGCCAGGTAGAAGCCTTCACCGAGGCGGTTCGTGTTGATTCCGAGCAGCTGGCCTCCCGCATCCAGAATCGGGCCGCCCGAGGCGCCGGGCAGCAGTGCGGCGGTGTGCTCGACGCTGCCGGTTATCCGGCGGCCGCGCGGCCCGCGGAAGCTCCGCTCGACGCCCGACACGAATCCGAACGTCACGCGCAGTCCCCGCCCGCCCGGGTTAGCCAGGCCGAAGACCGGCGTTCCGATGCTGGTGGTTGCGTCGGCCGCCCAGGGGATCGCCGGGGTCGTTCCGGTGTCGACGGTGATGACGGCCAGATCCCCGTCGATGTCGCGCCCGGCCACGTTGCCGTCGGCGGTGCGCCCGTCGGCAAAGGTCACCACGACCTGATCTCCCCGCACATTGTGCGCGTTGGTCAGCACCTGCCCGTCGGCCAGCACGATGCCTGAGCCGATGCCCCAGCGCTGCCCGATGCCGACCACCGAGGGGCCGGCCGTCTCGGCCAGCTGCTTGATGCTGGCCTGTATTTCGTCGAGGACTGTCATCAGTGTCCCGCCTCCTAAGTAGTAACTTGCAAGTTACTACTTACTGAGGATGTGTCAAGCGTGACGGATACGATCGGGGGATGACCGAACGCGTGGATGCCTCATCGCCGCTGGCTCAGGCGCTGGCCCGGGTGGGTGACCGGTGGACCCTGCTGCTCGTGGAGGCGCTGCTCGACGGCCCGCTCCGGTTCAACGATCTCCTCGGCCAGATCCCGGGCCTGGCGCCCAACATCCTCTCCGAGCGCCTCAAGCGGCTTGAGCGGGATGGGCTGCTGACCGCCCGGCGGTACTCGGAGCGGCCGCCGCGGTCGGAGTACCAGCTGACCGCCGAGGGCCAGGAACTCGCCGGCGCGCTCCGCCTCCTGGCGCACTGGGGGACCAGGCACGCCGACCCGTCCACCGCCCCCCGCCACCCGGCCTGCGGCACCCCGATCGAGGCCCGCTGGTACTGCCCGACCTGCGACGCCCTGGTGGACGACGATCTGCCGCGCGCCGACGTGCAGTTCGTTTAGCCGCCGCCGGGTCCAGGCCGGCCCTTATCCGGCGGCCGATCCGGGATTATCGTGAGCGGCGGGGGAAGAGGCCGTGCAGAGCCGGTTTCGGCGCAGGCGCCAGCCGCAGCGCGAAGCCTGAAGGGACGAGGTCAGTGAGCGAGTACAAGGTCGTCAACCCGGCGACGAACGCGACCGAGCGGGAGTTCGCCGCCGCCACGGACGCCGAGATCGAGCAGGTGCTGGAGCGTTCCGCCCGCGCCTACCAGTCCTGGCGGACCACCGTCAAGGATGAGCGCACCAAGATACTGCTGCGCGTGGCCGAGCTGTATAAGGAGCGGATCGACGACCTGGCCGCGCTGATAACCCGGGAGATGGGCAAGCCCACCCGGGAGGCCAAGGGTGAAATCCTGCTGGTGATCAGTATCTACCGGTACTACGCCGAACAGGGGCCGGCGCTCCTGGAGGACGTCCCGCTCAGCCCGAAGGCCGGGGGCACGGCGCTGGTCCGCAAGGAGCCGGTCGGGCCGTTGCTGGGCATCATGCCGTGGAACTTCCCGTACTACCAGGTGGCCCGGTTCGCCGCGCCGAACCTGATGGTCGGCAACACGATCATCCTGAAGCACGCGCCGCAGTGCCCGGAGTCGGCCCTGGCGATGGAGCAGATCTTCCGTGACGCCGGCCTGCCCGACGGCGCCTACATCAACGTGTTCGCCACCAACAGCCAGATCGCGGACATGATCGCCGACCCGCGGGTGACCGGCGTGTCGGTGACCGGCAGCGAGCGGGCGGGCGCGGCCGTGGCCGAGGTGGCGGGCCGCAACCTCAAGAAGGTCGTCCTCGAGCTCGGGGGATCGGACCCGTTCATCGTGCTGGACAGCGACGATGTCACCAAGACCGTCCAGGCCGCGGTCGGCGCGCGGATGCTCAACGCCGGCCAGGCGTGCAACGCGGCCAAGCGGATCATCGTGGTCGGAGATCTCTACGGCGAGTTCGTCGACCAGTTCAGCGCCGCGATGGCCGCACTGCATCCCGGCGATCCTGCCGACCCGGCCTCGGACTTCGGGCCGCTGTCCTCGGAGAGCGCCGCCGAGCTCCTGATGGGCCAGATCCGTGACGCCGTGGACAAGGGCGCCACGCTGCGCACCGGCGGCCAGCGGCTCGACCGGCCCGGCGCGTTCGTCGAGCCGACCGTCCTCACCGACGTCACCCCGCAGATGCGGGCCTACCGCGAGGAACTGTTCGGCCCCGCGGCGGTCATCTACCGCGTCGCCGACGCCTCCGAAGCCGTGGAGCTGGCCAACGCCTCGTCGTTCGGGCTCGGGGGCGTGGTCTACAGCGCGGACCCGGCCCGGGCCGAGGAGGTCGCGGACCTGCTTGATACCGGCATGGTGTGGATCAACAGCCCGCAGGGCTCCCTGGCCGACCTGCCGTTCGGCGGGACCAAGCGCTCCGGCGTCGGCCGGGAGCTGGGCCCCTACGGCATCGAGGAGTTCGTCAACAAGAAGCTGATCTACACCCCGGCCCAGCGCTGACCCGGCCCGCTCCGCCCCGCCGAGCACCCGGCGGGCGGGGCGCTGGCCGGCCGGTCCGGGCAGGCCGGGCGTCCGCAGGCCGGCCGGGGCGGTCAGCTGTCCGGGCTCGCGTCCGCGAACGAGTGGTGCTCGTGGGTGACCGCCCAACGGCCATCGGCCTTGCGCAGCCCGATGGTGAGCCGCAGCCGCTGCTCCGGCTCGCGCTCGAACTGCTCCGGCGTGCCGCACCGGAGCAGGGCGGACGCGAACGCGACGTCGCGGCCGGCCGTCACGTCCAGTGACTCGATCTCGAACACCGCGCCAGACGCCTGCCAGGCAAAGAAGCCCGGCCACGTCTCGCGATAGGCGTCAATGCCGCGGACGCCCTGCTCGGGCGGCGGGACGTCGAACATGAGGATGCCGGGGTCGTGGTCGGCCAGCACGGTGGCCATGTCGCCCTCGTGGACGGCTGCGGCCCAGCGCTCGATCAGGGTGCGGATCTGCTGTTCGTCGGTCATGCCGGTTCCTCCTCGTAGATGGCCCTCACTGGTGGAACCCTGGCCCGCGCGCAAATTCATCGCCCCCGGCAAGATAGGCGCATGACGGCACCCACCGCGCTGCTGCGCGCCGCGCGCGCCGGCGACCCCAGCGCGTTTGCGGAGCTGGTGGCGCCGTACCGCGGTGAGCTGCAGGCGCACTGCTACCGGATGCTCGGCTCGCTGCACGACGCGGAAGACGCGGTGCAGGAGTCACTGGCCCGCGCCTGGCGCAGCGTCGGCCGCCTCGACGAACGCGGCTTCGTCCGGGCCTGGCTCTACACGATCGCGACCAACCGGTGCCTCACCGCGATCGACCAGCGCAGCCGGCGCGAGCTGCCCGTCGATGTCACGCCCGGCACTCCGGCGACCGAGATCAGCTGGCTCGAGCCCTACCCCGGCAGCTCACCCGAAACGCAGTATCTCGCCCGCGAGAGCGTCGAGCTCGCGTTCGTCGCGGCGTTGCAGCACCTGTCCGCCACCCAGCGGGCGGTGCTGATCCTGCGCGAGGTGCTCGGCTTCTCGGCGGCCGAGGTGGCCGGGCAGCTCGGCACGTCCACCGCCTCGGTCAACAGCGCGCTGCAAAGGGCGCGCAAGGCGATCGACTCCGCCGGGCCCACCCAGCAAGCGGTGCTGCGCGACCTCGGCGATGCCGCGGTCGCCGACATCGTCACCCGCTGGACCGACGCCTGGCAGGCCGGCGACGTCGACGCGATCGTGGCCATGCTGGCCGCTGACGCGCGTTACTCGATGCCGCCGCTGCCGCAGTGGTACCGCGGCCAGGACGAGATCCGGGCCTTCCTGCGCGACGGCCCGCTGCAGTCGCGCTGGCGCTTCCTGCCCACCACGGCCAACAGCCAGCTCGCCTTCGGCACGTACCTGTGGGACGACGTCGCGGCCGCCTACGTCCCCGGCGGCCTCGATGTGCTGACCCTGCGCGAAGGGCGCGTGGCCGAGGTTGTCGCCTTCCTCAGCGCCGACTTCACCCGCTTCGGGCTGCCGGCCCGCCTTCCTGCCTAGCGGGCGCGGCCGCGTCACTCGCGCATCAGCATGGCCTGGGCCTCGCGCTCGAGATCGACGTAGGGATCGCCGCTCACGTCGACCGCGACCCGCTTGATCGTGCCGCCGGTGAACGCGTACGGATGCTCGCCCGGGTAGTCGCTGGTGACCGCCTCGCCGCTGTCCCGGCCGACACACAGGCCCTCCCCTGCGATCATGAACATCCCGGGCTGGGTCTTGATCCGGCCCTCGCCGACCTTCTTGTCCCCGTGGTACAGGGACAGGATCCCGGTGGACACGTGCGGCGGGTCCTCCCCGTCCTTGTCGAACGAGGCGGACAGGATCAGGTTCTCCCCGGTCGGGACGTCCTGGGTGCCGACCACCGCCTGTTCCAGCATGCCGACGAAGTTGTTGACGTAGTGCAGCCGGTTGTCCTTGACGTACAGAGCATGCCCGCCGAACCGCGACCCGTGCGCGAACAGCACCCCCTGCGCGCCCGGCACCGGGATATCCACCAGCGCGCCGATCGTGAACGAGCGGTTGCGGACGTTGACCGCCTGAGCCTCGGGCACCTCGGCGGTGCCGGGGAAGTAGGCGTACCGGTCGCGGGGGGAGGCCAGCTGCGGCCGCGGCGTGATCATGATCTCCAGCGCGGACCGGTCGTCCAGCGGGAAGGCCTCGTTCTGCCCGGCCTCGGCGAACCACAGGTTGACCAGCTCACGCAGCTTGTCCGGATGCTCAGCGGCCAGGTTGTGCACCTCGGCCCGGTCGGTGTCGGTGTGGTACAGCTCCCACGTGTCGTCGTTGAAATTGCTCCAGCCGCTGATCGTCGGGTGCGTGGTGACGGCCTTCCAGCCGTCATGCCAGATCCCCCGGGAGCCGAGCATGGAGTAGAACTGCGTCCCGCGGGCCGACGGCGCCGAGGCATCGTCCATGCTGTAGCGCATGCTCACGCCGTCGAACCGGCTCTGCACGTGGCCCTTGATTGTCTCGGGCGCCTCGACGCCCAGCGCGTCCAGGATGCTGGGCACGATGTCGATCGCATGGTGGTACTGGTGGCGGATCTCGCCCTGGCCCGTCGTGGTCGATGGCCAGGAGATGATGCACGGGTCGGCGGTGCCGCCGTTGAACTCGTACCGCTTCCACATCTTGAATGGCGTGTTGAACGCCATCGCCCACCCGTTCGGGTAGTGGTTGTAGGTCTTCGTCCCGCCGAGCTCATCGAGCATGGCCAGGTTCGCCTGGATGTTGTCCGGGATGCCGTTCGCGAACAGCATCTCGTTGACCGACCCGTCGGGGCCGCCTTCTCCCGAGGCGCCGTTGTCTGACACCAGGATGACCATGGTGTTGTCCCGCTGCCCGGACTCCTCCAGGTAGTCGAGCAGCCGGCCGATGTGATGGTCGGCGTGGGCCAGGAACCCCGCGTACACCTCGGCCATCCGCGCGAAGAGTCGCTGCTCCTCGGCCGACAGTGAATCCCATGGCCGGGTGACGTCCAGCGGCGGGAACGGCTGGCCCTTGGGTCCCGTCCGGTTCTCGGGGGTGCCGATCGGGTTGACCGGCGGCAGCTCGGTGTCGGCCGGGACGATGCCCATCTCCTTCTGCCGGGCCAGCGTCTGCTCCCGCAACGCCTCGTAGCCCATGTCGAACTGGCCCTTGAACTTGTCGGCCCATTCCTTCGAGACATGGTGCGGCGCGTGGCAGGCACCCGGGGCGTAGTACAGAAAGAACGGCTTGTCCGGCGCGACTGCCTTGGCGTCCTGGATGAACTCAAGGGCCTTGTCGGTGATGTCGTCGGTGAGGTGATAGCCCTGGGATGGCAGTTTGGGCTGGTCGACCGGGTGGTTGTCGTAGACCAGGTCCGGGTACCACTGGTTGGTCTCGGCACCCAGGAACCCGTACCAGCGCTCGAACCCGCGCCCGGACGGCCAGTTCCGGCGGGTGGAGGCGACGTTCATCTCCACGGTCGGGCACAGGTGCCACTTGCCGACCATGTAGGTGTTCCAGCCCCGCTCACCCAGGATCTCCGGGAGCATGCCGTTTTCGGGCGGGATGGTCCCGCTGGCGTTGGGGAACCCGACCGCCGCCTCGGTGATGCAGGCCATCGAGTTGCGGGTGTGGTTACGGCCGGTCAGCAGGCACGAGCGGGTCGGTGAGCAGAGCGCCGTCGTGTGCCACTGGGTGTAGCGGATCCCCTCGGCTGCGATCCGGTCGATGTTCGGCGTCTCGATCGGGCCGCCATAGGAGGACATCGCCGAGAAGCCGACATCGTCCAGCACGATGTAGACGACGTTCGGCGCTCCGTCCGGGGCCTTGGGTGGCTCGAAGGGCGACCAGTCCGGGGTCGAGTCCCGGATATCAACGTTGATCGTGCCCTTGAACTCCTTAGCCATGGTGAGTGTCCTCTCCAGATCATCGCCGTCTCTGCGCAGCATGAGGCAGACAGGCCCCCGATGGCGCCCCCCCGCCGGGTGAAGTCTGCGCTGCCGCCCGGTCGGGCAACTCACCCGGGTGGGGTGGTCCCGTCCCGGGTGAACGCCTCTAGCGTCAGGAGGCCGAGGCCGGGGCATATCGGGAGCGAGCCGCATTGAAGCGAGCGCGGTATTGGAGCGAGGGCGGTATTGACCAAGACCAAGCACACGTCCCGGCCGGCGGGCCGGGCCGACCAGGCCGACCGGCTGACCAAGGCCATGCGCTGGATCCCCGGCGGCACGTTCCGGATGGGCTCAGCCGACTTCTATCCAGAGGAACGCCCGGTCCACCGGGTGACGGTGGACGGCTTCTGGATGGACCGTCATCCGGTGACGGTGGAGGCGTTCCGGCGGTTCGTCAAGGCGACCGGATACCTGACCGTCGCGGAACGCCCGCTCGACCCGGCCGACTATCCCGACGCTGACGCCGCCCTGCTGGTGCCAGGATCACTCGTCTTCTGCCGCCCGCCCGGGCGGGTGAACCTGCGGGATTACCGCAACTGGTGGAGCTACGTTCCCGGTGCCAACTGGCGGCACCCCCGCGGCCCCGGCAGCAACGATCGCGGTCGGGAGCGTCATCCGGTCACCCACATCGTCTACGAGGACGCGGCCGCCTACGCGGCGTGGGCCGGGAAGGAACTGCCCACCGAAGCCGAATGGGAGTACGCGGCCCGCGGCGGGCTCGACGGGGCGGTCTTCGCGTGGGGGGATGAGTTCGCCCCCGGAGGCCAGATGATGGCCAACACGTGGCAGGGTGAATTTCCCTGGCAGAACCTGCTCACCGACGGTTATGAGGGAACCTCCCCGGTCGGGTCGTTTCCGGCCAACGGCTACGGGCTCTACGACATGACGGGGAATGTCTGGGAGTGGACCGGTGATTCGTTCGCCCCGCGTCACCCGGCCGACGCAGACCACGCCTGCTGCATCCCCCGCAACCCCCGGGTCACCGCGTCCCACCAGATCAGGCCGGCCGGTGAACCTGGCTCACACCTTCCGCGCCGGGTCATCAAGGGCGGTTCCCACCTCTGCGCCCCCAACTACTGCCTGCGCTACCGGCCCGCGGCCCGGCAGGCGCAGGCCATCGACAGCGCCACGGGTCACCTTGGCTTCCGGTGCATCGTCCGTGGGCCCGAGCCAGGCCCGTAAGCACCGCGGGCGGATGGCCGGCCGCGGGCTCCGCGGCCGGCCACCCGGTTACCTCAGGGATCGGTTAAGGCAGCGTCCAATGCTGGTTGGCGCCGCCGTTGCAGGTATACAAGATCAGTTGTGTCCCGTTGGTGGTGTTGGAGGCGGGGTCGTCCAGGCACTTGCCCGAGGCCGGGTTGACCAGCTCCCCGTTCGAGGCCTGCCATTGCTGGTTGGCGCCGCCGTTGCAGGTCCACCATTCGATCAGGGTGCCGTTGCTGTAATTGGCGTTGGTGATGTCCATGCAGCCGCCGTCGATGGTGAGCGTGCCGTTGCTGTTGACGGTCCAGTTCTGTGCGGGGGCGTAGCCGTCGCACGTCCAGATCTGTACCTTGTTGCCGTTGGTGCCGCTGCCGTTGTTGTTGTCCACGCAGTGGGAGCCGCTCAGGCCGGACACGATCGTCCCGGTCGCCCCGCCGGTGGTGGAGGTGGTGTAGCCGGCGGAGGTGATGTTGGCCTGGACGGCGTTTTCGGTGGCGGCTGAGGGGAAGCCGGAGGTCATGACGCCTTCGTAGAAGGTGCCGGCGGCGCCTTTGCTGTTGTCGCCGCCGATGCCGAGGATGATGGCGCCTTGCTTGTGCATGGGGTTGTAGCCCGACACGTTGGGGCGGGTGCCGTCGTAGAAGGTGGACAGGCCGCCGGACTGGGCGTTGCCGCCCAGGATCTGCCAGTGGTTGGCGCCGCCGTTGATCATGGCGGTGGTGAACCGGTTGGCGATGGTGGGGTCGTTGGCGTTGTAGCCGGCGTTGACGCCGGAGTACAGGCCGTTTTCCATGTCGGCCATGATCCAGGGGCCGTTGCCGGTGCCGTAGCCCCAGACTTTGATGTTGCCGAAGTAGATGGCTTCCATGGTGCCGTTGCCGTCGTCGTCGTTGTTGGTCTCGGCGTTGCCGTAGTCGAAGCAGCAGCCGCCGTTGTAGTGGGTGCCGTCGAAGATGGCGTACTCGCCTTCGGGGTTGTCGCCGGTGGCGATGCCCGAGGTGGTGTCGTCGCGGTACCCGGTGCCGGCCGCGACGTAGACGCCGTAGACCTTGTGGCCGCCGACGGTGGCTGGCGCCGCGGTCGCGTTGGCGAGGTTGTCCGGGCCGCCGGCCGCGCCGCCGCCGGGGGCGTCGGTGAGGTTGTTGCCGTGGCCGGACTGGTCGTAGATCTCGGTGATGACGCAGGTCGTGCCGGAGCAGAACGAGTCCTGGGTGGCGGCGTTGGCGACCCCGCCCGCGCTGAGCGGGCTGATGTTGGTGGTGGCGTTGTCGGAGGAGCGGCGCACCTGGTAGAGCGGGCCGTTATAGGACGCGTACAGGGCGCGCGTGGTGCTGTGCGCCGCCACGCACGGCGTGCCGCCGGACGCGTAGATGTCACACGGCAGCGACGCCGCCGCGGCGGGTGACGCCCCCACGGCCGCGAGGGCGCCGACGGCCAGCGTCAGCGCGCCGGCCAGGAGGAATAAAGCCTGCCGTATGGACCGAAGTGGTGACTGCATGATCATGTGGATGCCTGCCTTTCCTTAGCCAAGGCTCCATTGCTGGTGGGGATTGGCGTTCGACTACTGGTAGAGGGGGATTGGTGTTCGACCGCACCTCTCACCCGGCGCGGGATGTTAGCGCTAACTTCTCTCCTCTCAAGCAGGTCCGGGATCCAGAGGCAGGAAGTAACCGTCATAGTGAGCGTTCACAACAAGTCCGTCAATGGCCCGCCCAGGCCGGCCTGCGGGCAACGAGAGAAGGCGCCGGTTCCGTCAGTGCCGGCCGCCGGGGCGTAGCCGCTAGGGGCGCTCGGACCCGGCGCGGCGAGGAGGTCCTCATCAGGTGCCGGGCGGGGGCGGAACCGACCGCGGAACGATGCCGGGTGGCGACGGTGCCGGCGGGCAGCAGCCGATGCGCGCCGCGGCGGCTACCCGGCCCGGCACCTCAGGCTGGGAGAACGGCGACCTCGTACTTCTGGCATTGGGGGTCCCGTGTGACGAGCGTGAAATCTTCGCATTGCGCTTGAGCCACCAGCATCCGGTCGAAGGGGTCCCGGTGAATGAGGGGGAGGCATCCGGCCGCGATGGCGTGCTCGGAACTGATGGCCAGATCGGCGAATCCGCTGCCGCGGATTCGCTCCGGCAGGTCTGCAGGCTCGGTGAGCTTTCCGGCCGCCTGTTTGATGGTCACTTCCCAGACAGTCGCGGCACTGACGTAAACATCCGGGTCGTGGTCGAGCCGGGTCTTGATGTCATCGGACAGCGTCGGATCGTCAGTCAGCCACCAGAGCACCACATGGGTGTCCAGCAGCAGGCTCATCGCATCATGCCGAAGTCGTGGGCGATGGCCTCGTTGACCTCATCGGAATCCCAGTCGTCGGCAGCCACGAGCTTGCCGCGCAGGGAACCGCGCCCGGCCCGGTCGATCCTGCGGGTCAGGGGCACGACTTTGGCTACCGGGTTCCCCGCGCGGCTGATGATGATCTCTTCACCATGCTCGACCCGCTCGATGATCCGGGACAAGTTGGTCTTGGCGTCGTGGATGTTGAATTGCGCAGCGGCCTCGCCTGGCATAGCTCCTCCTTAGCTAACAGGTTAGTCCACCAGCGGTGCGCCAGCCACCTCGATACGGCCCGGTGCTGCCAGGCTCGCTACTGCGCTGCCGCCTTGTTCTGCGGTCAAGCCACAAGTTCCCCGGCCTGGAGCGGGCGGCTGAGGGTGTTGCCCGCGGGCGCCAGCGGGCACGCCCAGGCTGGGTCGTAGGCGCACGACGGGTTGTAGGCGAAGTTGAAGTCGAGGATCAGCCGGCCGTCGTCGCCGCCGAGATCGGCGCCTTTGACCGTGTCGATCAGGTACCGGCCCCCGCCGTAGGTGGTCACCCCCGCACTGGCGTCCTTCACCGGGACGAAGACGCCCCCGCCGTACGAGCCCAGCCACCACACATCCAGATCGCCGTACCCGGGCAGGTGGGCACATCCGATGCGGTCGAACGGGACGATGCCGTCGGAGCTAGTGGCGAGGTCCATGTGCCGGGGTGGCACGTCGGTGTCCACGATGACGTCGAAGCGCAGCCGCGGATCGTAGGGCGCGACCGGCGCGCCGGGGTAACTGGCGCGCTGGGCCCGGGGGATGGGTGAGTCCGGATGGGTGCGGAGCAGGTCATCGCGGGTCTTGCGCCAATGATCGTGCGCGGCCCTGATGTCCGGCTCCCCGCGAACCTCCGCATACAGCCGGGCGACCCTGCGACGCCAGTCGAGCAATGTCAGCGACATGCCAGCACCTCCCCGTAGTCACGACCGTATCTCGGCCGGCCGACACCGACCCCAGGGCCCTGACCGGAGCGGCCGAGGATTGACGTGACCACCGGGGGAGCGAATCATTAACCCGCATCGGCCTCAGTGGTGAGAACCCGCATCGGCCTCAGTGGCGAGGGAGAGATCATCGTGGGTACCCGGATCAGGCGTTCGCTGGCATTAGCCGCAGCCGCGGCCGCCTCGCTGACCATGCTGGCGGGCGTCGCCGTCCCATCCCCCGTGCAGGCGCAAGCACGGGCACGGGCGCAAGCCGGTGCCCCCGGCGGCCCTCCGGTCAATGTCTGGATCACCACCGCCGACGGCCAGCAGAAGCTGACCCAGCAAGCTCCGCTGTCGTTCAGCGCCAGCCCGCCCGCCAACCTGACCGTCACGGTTGATCCCACCCGCACCTTCCAGGCCATGACCGGTTTCGGTGGCTCACTCACCGACTCCTCGGCGGCCGTGCTCTACTCGCTCTCGCCCTCCGCGCGCGACGCGGCCCTGCATCTGCTGTTCGACCCGGCGACCGGAGCCGGCCTGGACTTCCTCCGGCAGCCCATCGGTGCGTCTGACTTCGTCGCGGCGCAGGACTACACCTATGACGACCTGCCGCCCGGCCAGACCGACTACGGCCAGCGGCACTTCTCAATCGCCCACGACGAGACGCAGATCCTGCCGCTGCTGCGGGAAGCGGAGCGGATCAATCCCCGGCTCACCATCATGGCCACTCCGTGGAGCCCGCCCGCCTGGATGAAGACCAGCGACTCACTGATCGGGGGCCGCCTGATCGACGACCCGAAGATCTACTCCTCCTACGCGCTGTACCTGCTGAAGTTCGTGCAGGCCTACCGGGCCCAGGGAGTGCACGTCGACTTCATCAGCGTGCAGAACGAGCCGCAGAACCGTACGCCCGGCACCTACCCGGGCACCGACATGCCGTCGGTCCAGGAGGAGAAGGTCATCTCCGATCTCGGCCCCATGCTGCGCGCCGCCGGGCTGCCCACCAAGATCCTCGCCTATGACCACAACTGGGCCGAGCACCCCAACGACATCGCCTCCACCCCGCCGGACGAAACCGCCGACACCAACGACTACCCCCAGCAGGTGCTCTCCTCCCCGGCGGCCCGCTGGGTGTCTGGCGTCTCCTACCACTGCTACTACGGCGACCCCAGCGCCATGACCGCACTGCACGAGCAGTTCTCGGGCCAGGCCATTTACCAGACCGAGTGCTCGGGCAGCCAGTCGGCCGTCCCGGCGGACACGTTCTCTGACACGCTCAAATGGCACGCGCGCAACCTTGAGATCGGCTCGACCCGGAACTGGGCCAAGACGGTGGTCAACTGGAACCTCGCCCTCGACCCCAGCGGCGGCCCCCACGTGGGTGGCTGCGGAACCTGCACCGGCATCGTGACGGTCGGCCCCGGCGACACCGTGACCCCCAACGCCGAGTACTACGCCCTGGGTCAGCTCAGCCGGTTCGTCCAGCCCGGGGCGGTGCGGATCGCCAGCACCTCCTTCGGCACCACCGGCTGGAACGGCCAGATCATGGACGTGGCCTTCGTGAACCCCGACGGGTCAACCGTCCTGGTCGCGCACAATGAGAACGACAACCCGCAGAGCTTCTCGGTCAGCGAGAACGGACAGAGCTTCAATGACGCCCTCCCCGGCGACTCCCTGGCCACGTTCGTCTGGCCCCGCCCGCCCGGGCCCCCGGCGGCAGTCCGGGCGCTGAGCCCATCTGGCTGGCAGGCGACTGCGGTGCCCGCCGGGCCGGCCGATCCGTGCTGCACCGGCGATGTGGCCAGTAACGCCGTGGACGACGACGCCTCCACCCGGTACTCCACCGGTGCATCGCAGGCTTCTGGCCAGTACCTGCAGGTGGACCTGGGCCGGCCCGAGCCCGTGACCAGATTCGTGCTGGATACCGGGGCCAGCACCGGCGACTACCCGGCCGGGTATTCCGTGACGGTCAGCCGGGACGGCACGGACTGGAGCGGCCCGGTGGCCACTGGGGCCGGATCGGGCCAGATCACCACGATCAGCCTGGACGGCGGGCCGGTCCGCTATGTCCGCGTCACGCTGACCGCGTCCAGCAGCGGCTGGTGGAGCGTCGCCGACGTCCGGGCGTACGTCCGGGCCCGTCCCCGGTAACGGCGAGCGGCGCCAGAAGCTCGCCGGGAAAGCCCGCTGAGTCCTTGACGGGCGGATCCAGCCCGCCTAAATTTACGGCGTGAGATAAGTCTTATATTAAGTCTTGAGATCGTCCGGCGGCTGCCGCCCCGGAATGGACGCGCCCGCGTTCTCGCACAACCGCCCGACCGGCCCTCAGGGAGATGCCATGCCTCCTGCCCGCTATTTCCGCGGTGTCTTAACGATTGGTTCCCGGGGACTCCGGTCCCGGGCCCGCCGCCGGGCCGGCGTCGCGCTGCTGGCCGTGGCGGCCCTGCTGGCCGCCGGACTGGTGCTGCCCACCGGGACGCCACGGGCCTCGGCCGCCTCCTGCGGCACGACCAACATCGCCCTGAACCAGACGGCGACGGCGTCGTCCGCCGAGAACTCAGGTACCCCCGCAGCGGCTGCGGTGGACGGGAACACCGGTACCCGCTGGTCGAGTGCGTTCTCCGACCCGCAGTGGCTGGAGGTCGACCTGGGCTCCAGCCAGTCGATCTGCCAGGTCGGGCTGGACTGGGAAACCGCCTACGCGACCAGCTTCCAGATCCAGGTCTCGCCGGACGGGGCCACCTGGACGTCGATCTACTCCACGACCACGGGTGCTGGCGGGAACCAGACCCTGAACGTCTCCGGCACCGGTCGTTACATCCGGATGTATGGCACCGCGCGGGCCACCGGGTACGGCTACTCGCTGTGGGAATTCGGCGTCTACTCGGCCGGCAGCGGCGGCGGGGGCGGGGGAGGGAGCGGAAGCTGCGGCACGGCCAACGCGGCCCTCGGCCACCCGGCCACCGCATCCTCGGTCCAGGACAGCGACCCGGGCTACTCCGCCGCGTACGCCGTGGACGGCAGCACCGTGACCCGCTGGGCCAGCGCCTACTCCGACCCGCAGTGGCTGGAGGCAGATCTCGGGGCGAGCCTGCCGATCTGCCAGGTGGTGCTGCAGTGGGAGAACGCTTATGCCACCGGGTTCCAGATCCAGGTCTCCAACGACAATTCCACCTGGACGCCGATCTACTCCACCACCGCCGGGACCGGCGGGACGCAGACCCTGAACGTTTCCGGCACCGGTCGTTACATCCGGATGTACGGCACCGCGCGGGCCACCGGGTACGGCTACTCGCTGTGGGAATTCGGCGTCTACACGGTCGGCGGGGTCACCGCGACCATCCCGCCGCCGCCGCACCAGCCCGCGCCCGGCAACTGCCCGTGGCTCAACTCGCCGAACACGCCGGTCGCGACGCGGGTGGCCGAGCTGATGGGGCAGATGACGCAGGACCAGAAGGATGCGATGCTGCACGGCACCGACAGTCCTGACTACATCGGCCAGATCCAGGGCATCCCGTCGCTGTGCATCCCTAACGTCAACTTCGAGGACGGCCCGGCCGGCGTCGGTGACGGGCTCGGTGGTGTCACCCAGATGCCTTCGGGCCTGGTTTCCGCGGCGACGTTCGACCCGAATTACGAGCAGCAGTACGGGGCCGCGATCGGCGCCGAGTTCGCCGGCAAGGGCGTGAACGTCGCGCTCGGCCCGACCGTCAACATCGTCCGCGACCCGCGCTGGGGCCGGGCCTTCGAGACGTTCGGCGAGGACCCGTACCTGTCCGGGCAGATGGCCACCGCGGACGTCGAGGGCATCCAGAGCCAGGACGTCATGGCCGAGGTCAAGCACGCCGCCGCCTACAACATCGAGCAGCCGGCCGGCACCATCATCGTCGCCCCGCGGATCTTGCAGGAGATCTACCTGCCCGCGTTCCAGACCGCGATTGAGAAGGGCGGCGCGGCTGCGGTGATGTGCGCGTACAGCAACGTGAACAACGTCCCGTCTTGCCAGAACCCGGCCATCCTCAACACCGGGCTCTACCAGCAGGCCGGATTCACCGGGTTCGTCAATTCCGACTGGGGCGCGATCCATTCCACGGCCGACTCGGCGAACGCCGGCCTGACCGTGGAGATGCCCAGCGGCTACTACTACGCCGCCTACCTGGAACAGGCCGTCGCCGACGGGCAGGTCAGCCAGGCCACGTTCGACACGATGGTCTCCCGGGTGCTCACCCAGATGTTCCGGTTCGGGATGTTCGACCAGGCGCCGACCGGTTCGAACACCGCGATCGTCGCCGCCCCGGCGCACGCGCAGGTCGCGTTGCAAGGCGACGAGGACGGCACGGTGCTGATGAAGAACAGCAACGGCATCCTGCCGCTCAACCCGAACGGCGGCCAGTCCATCGCGGTGATCGGCGTGGACGGCAGCTCCGGCGCGCAGACCATCGGCGGCGGCAGCGGCACCGTGACCAGCACCGGCACCTACACGCCGTTGTACAGCATCCAGCAACGGCTCGCCGGGACCAGCGACACGGTCATCTACAACGACGGCAGCAACCAGGCCTCGGCGGTCGCCGCCGCCCAGGCCGCGAACGTGGCGATCGTGTTCGCCAGCGACAACTACGGGCACGAGGAAGCCGACACGACCACCCTCAACCTGCCGAATAACCAGGACGCGCTGATTTCCGCGGTGGCCGCGGCGAATCCGCACACCATCGTGGTGCTCAACGACAACTCCGCCATCCTGATGCCGTGGCTGAACGAGGTGGCCGGGGTGTTCGAGGGCTTCTATGACGGCCAGGAATGGGGCCAGGCCATCGCCGCGCTGCTGTTCGGTGATGTGGACCCCTCCGGGAAACTGCCCATCACGTTCCCCACCTCCCTGTCGGAGCTGCCCGCGAACACCGCCGCGCAATGGCCGGGTACCAACGGCGAAGTGCAGTACTCCGAGGGCCTGGACGTGGGCTACCGGTGGTACGACGCCAGCAACGTGACCCCGTTGTTCCCGTTCGGGTACGGGCAGTCCTACACCACGTTCAGCTTCAGCAACCTGAACGTCGGCGCGCTGAGCAACGGCCAGGCCACGGTCACCTCCACGGTGACCAATACCGGCAGCCGGGCCGGCGCCGATGTGGCCCAGCTGTACGTCGGCGACCCGGCGTCCGCCGGCGAGCCGCCGCACCAGCTCAAGGGTTTCCAGCGGATCGCGCTGAACCCCGGCGCGTCCGCGACGGTCACCTTCACCATTACCGCCCACGACCTGGCGTCCTGGGACACCACCTCAGGCAACTGGATCGCCGGCGCCGGTACCTACCAGATCCTGGTCGGCGACTCCTCGCGTAACCTCCCGCTGACCGGCACGCTGAGCGTGAGCACGCCCATCACCGCCAACTCGATGTCATGACGCACGCCTGGCCCGGGCCGTTATCCAGCGTGCGCGCCGGGCAGGTCACCGCCGGGCTGGGAACCTGGTTCCGCGTTCTCGAACAGCAGGAGCCAGGCGACGTTCACGCCCGCGAACACCAGGCCGGCCAGCAGCACGGCCGCGATGCGCTGCGGCGCGATGGGGAAGCTCAGCTGGCCGACGATGTGCGGGTGGATGGCCAGTATCACGATCACGACATAGGCGGCAATCGCCGCTACGTAGACGGCCCGGCCCAGCTTGCCCGCCGCGGGTGCACGCAGCGCGATCAGGGCGACGATCCCGCCTCCCGCGGCGATGCCGAACGACACCCGCCAGAGCCCGCCGCTGTCCGGATTGACCAGGGCCAGCAGGCCCATCAATCCGGGCAGCGAGAAATGGGTCGCCACGGCGGAGGCTTGCCGCCGGCGCAGCGGGCTTCCCAGCCACTCGGCCTGACGTACCGCCACGGCGATAAACCACAGGCCCATCAGCGTGAAACACCCTGCGGACAGCGGAATGTAGAACTCTGTGAGCATGGTCCCCCCGGTACTCGTCCCGCGATCACGCCGCCGAGGTCCCAATCAGCCAGGCAATCGCCCCGTCATGTTACGAGGGCGCGCGCGACACGCTGACCTCGGTCTCGTGGTCGGCGAACCGGGTCGCGCGGTAGAGGCCGATAGCCAGGGCCTCGTGCTGGTGCTGGCCAGGTCATCCCAGCGGCCACGGCCGCTACCCGGCTGGCTCTGGCTGGCCCGCCTGGGTGTAATGGATGCCGGGCGGCTTGTTCGCGACGATCTGAGACCACCCGGTCCGGGTTCAGTGCTGCAGCCCATCCCAGGACCAGCGGGGGATGCTCAGGCCCCCGGGAACCTCGTCAGCAGACTCGTGGTAGCGCGACAGGGTTGTCGTGGTGGCCCAGGCGAAGTAGTCGTGCAGCACCTGCCGCAGCCCGGCTGGTTCCAGGCCGGTGTCGTGCATGGCCTGATCGAAACAGGCGATCGCGCGCAGATCCATCTCCTCGTGCGGCCCGTTGCCGCTGTGGATCCGCACGACCGAGGTCTCGTCTCCGTAGCTGCCGGAGTAGAGGGCCGGGCCGCCGAGAGCCTCGGCCCAGTAGGCGGCCAGCCGCTCGTTGTGCTGCGGGTGGAATCCGTGGCTGAACGCGTGGCTGACGATCTCGTCGGCCATCACCCGGGAGTGCCACGCCCCGGCCAGGCGGAGCAGGCCCGCCTGGCCGCCCGCGGCCTCATACACGCTCTGCATGCCCCCAGCATGCCAGCGGCTCGCCGCCGCGTGAGGTCGCAGCGCCCAGCTGTCCCGGGAAACCAGGCGCCGCGACCCCGGCATCGTCACGTTTGCCGGGTGAGCTGGGCCGAGAACGACAGGTCGACGAACCGGCGGACCATGAGCCCGGGTACCCGGATGCCGGCGTCGTGCAGGTCCAGCCGGGCCGTGCCGCTCACCAGCAGCCGGGCCTCGGCCGGGAGGATGTCCAGTGTGGCCTCGATGCGCAGCGGTGCTTCACATCGGCGCACGCGGAGCACCGCATCGGCGCGCCACCCGTCGGCGGCGACGTCGATGTCCTCCGCGGCGGCCTCCATGACGGGGTACGTCTCGACGGCCAGGAAGCGCCGGCCGCGCAGGTCAGCGTCGCGCCGGACGTTCCCGGTGTCGATCGAGGCGGGGTCGAGGGTGGCCTGGAACCGGCCGGGCTGCCCGTCCGGGCCAACGTCGAGCGTCCCGCCCGTCACCGCGATCGTGCCGTGCACCGTCTGCCCGAACAGGTGACGCGCCGCGAACGCGGCCCGGGTGCGGCTGAGATCGGCGGTCCAGATCCCGGCGCCGACTGAGGTCATCGTGGTCATGACCGGCTCCCTGCGGTGATCGGCAGGTCGGCGTGAACCAGCCGGTAGAAGCTGATCCGGTCGGGGCCGCCCAGGAACGCCGGGTCCTCGCCGGGCAGCAGGTCGGTGGACATGATGGCCTGGGACGCCACGTCGAAGACGTCCATGCTCTCGGCGAGGACCGCCACCAGGTAGGCGTTGTCCGCGGCGCGCATCCGCATCACCGAGACGATGCCGGCGATGCCCTCGGTGGCCGGGCCCAGACGGCCCGCCGCGGCCCGTTGCTCGGCGGCGACCCACTCCTCGCTGCGAGGACCGGAGAACTCCACGACCTGCATGTACGTGGCCGGCCCGGCACTGCGGCCGGGGCGGGTCTCGATCAGGTGATACCGGCCGGGTCCGGTCTCGGGCCAGCCGACCAGCATGATTCCGTCGCCGGGGGCCAGGGGCCGCCCGATCAGTGCCCCGAGGGGGTCCCCGGCGGCGTAGGCACTCGCGAGCGCATCGTCCACCCACCCGGTCTCGACCGGGTGGGCGCTGGGCTGTGTGTGTACGGAGATATCCATGTCCGCCAGCGTCGTATCCCGGCCCGGCCGGCGCATCCGTGCCGGTACTGAAGTGCAGCACTGAAGCGCGGCACTGAACCCTGGTGGCCAGGCTGCGCGATACTGGGTGCGTGTCCGCCGCCGCGCCGGGTGCCGTGTTCGTCGGCCGGGAGCGAGAACTCGACGTCCTGGCCGCCCACCTGGCCGCCCAGGATCGGTCATCCAGTGGCGTCCTGCTGATCAGCGGCCCGGCCGGCGTCGGCAAGACCACCCTCCTCGACCAGGCTGTCCGCGCCGCCGCGGCTCCGCCGGTCGTCCGCGGGTACTGCCCGGCGGAGCCCGCGCCGCCGCTGTGGCCCTGGCGCGCCGCCCTCAGGCGGGCCGGGGTCAGGCGGGCGGGGGACGAAATCGCCGATGAACCCGACATCGAGCCGACCGCGGCAGCCTCCGCCCGGTTCGCCGCGCTCGCGCAGATGAGCGACGCGCTGATCGCGGCCGGCCCGCTGGCGGTGGTGCTCGAGGACCTGCACTGGGCGGACGCCGCGTCGCTGGACCTCCTGGCGCAGGTCGCAGCGGCCCCGGGCGGCACCCGCGTCACGGTCATCGGCACCGTGCGGTCGCCTGCGCCTCAGGAGGTCGGCATCCGCCTGGCCGGCCTGGGCCGATACGGCGCCGTGACGCTGCCCCTCGCGCCCTTCACGCCCGACGAGGTCGCCGAACTGGTCGATCCCGGCCTGGCTTCCGACGTGTACCAGCGCACCGGCGGTCTGCCCCTGCTGGTGGCAGCGGTGCGGGCCGGGTACGGGTCAGCCGATCTGGCCGGGGTCGTCGGTGGCCTGCTGGCCGCCCTGACCCCGGCGCAGCGCGAGGTCATCGAGGCCGCCGCCGTCCTCGGCGAAGTCGTCGACGACCACCTGCTGGCCGCCGTCGTCACCGGCCGCCGCGGCGCTGTGGCGGCCGGTCCGGTCGCGTGGCACGACGACAGCGTCGCGGACGCGCTCGCCGCGGCGTGGCGGGGCGGGCTGCTGGCGGTCGACGACGCCTCCCGGCGCTACCGCTTCGCCCACGCGCTGGTCCGCGACGGCATCGTGGACCGCCTCGACCCGGCCACGGCCCGGGCGCTGCACCGCGCGGCCGCGCTCGCCCTCGAGTCGTCGGCGGACAGCGGCCGCGCGGGCCGCATCGCCGCGCACTGGCGGCGCGCGGGTGCCGATCCCGGGAC
>DASQRM010000153.1:0-12083 GCA_035642895.1 Streptosporangiaceae bacterium
GCGGTGATCTGCGCGAGCCACAGCTGCCCGGCGCCCACGCAGGCCAGCCCGGCCAGCAGCACGGCCTTGATGCTGAACCGGGCCAGCAGCCGGCGGGTACCGAGGGTGGAGACAAGCACCACGGTCACGGTCGACGGGACCAGCGCCAGGCCGGTCGCCACCGGGCTGAACCCCAGCACCTTCTGCAGGTACAGCGACGCGAAGTACACGTAGCCGGCCAGGATCGCGCCGATCAGCAGCATCGCCGCGATCGCGGCCCGCCGGGCCGGCTCCGCCAGGATCGACAGGGGCAGCATCGGGGCCGCCGACCGCTTTTCGGCAAACACAAAGCCCGTGGTCAGCAGCACCGCCAGTCCGGCAGCACGGCGGTTCGCCGACCAGCTGCTGCGCATCCACCCCGCAGGCAGCTAACCGGCGCCGCTAAGCTAACGCAGCCCGGTCGACTCGGAAGTGGCGCGGGCCGCCGCCAAACTCGGCTACCGCAGCTCGCCGGGCAGCAGGTCAGCTCCAGCCGGGCCAGTCCCAGCTCGGCGAATGCCCACCGGGTGAGCAGGCGAACCTCCTGCAGCGAGACGGCGCCGAGCACCACGTCCTGGTCGTGCGGTCCGGCCAGCGCGAAGTTCAGCTCCTCGCCACGCACGCGGGCCTGTTCCTGCTCAGCGAGCCATTCGTGCGCATCAGTCTCGGTGTACGGAGTAGTACGCCACGAGAACCGCTGCATCACCGGATCACTGAACGCCGCCACCATGCCCGGCACGTCGGCCTCGCGCCAAGGACGCAGCAGCACCACGTCACCGGCCAGGGGCGGTACCGGGAACCGAAGCTCGGCCATGTCGAGATGATCTCCCTGAACAGCAGGCGGGGCTGGGGGCGTCCGGCCACCCAGGTTGTCATGGGATGCAGGGCGCGATCCCGCCCCGCACCGGGGACAGGCCATGAACCCGCCCGAAGTAGCCGTGCACCGCCGGGCCGGGATGATCTGATCCCGGAGAGCTGAGCGCCAGGAAGTAGCGGTGGCTTACCGAGACCGTCCAGGACCGCCCGGTCAGCTCGGCCGACCCGTGGGCGTCGGTGCTGCCCGCCGCCCAGTCGTGGACGGGAGCATCACCCGCGCAATCGCCGCCGAACAACTCGTACCTGACGTCTGGCCGCCCGCCGCTGATCCGCACGGTCACCACGATGCGAGCCAGGCCGGAGGACGAGCGGACCGCGAAGGCGGTCACCTCGCCCGACAACGGCGGCGCTCCAGGTAGCACGGACGTGCTGGTGGACAGCAGGAGAGACGCAATTCCGGCCGGAGCAGGCCCGGTCACCGACTGCAGCTGCCGGTGCGCCGCCGCTGCCTGATCGCGATAATGCAGGGTCATCACGACGGCTCCGGCCAGGGCCACGACGAGAAGTGCCGCCAGCAGCCCCCATACGGGCCGGAACGCCACGGATCTGGGCTCCGCGGAGATCACATCGGCCCGCTCCTGCCCCTGGCCGCCCGCCTCATAGCGCCTATCCCGCATCCCTGTCACCAGCCAAGCTCGGTGAGGCGGGCGTCATCGATGCCGAAATGGTGTGCGACCTCGTGGATAACCGTCCGGCGGACCTGCTCCACCACCTCGGCCTCGGTGTCGCAGATCGCGCAGATGGCCCGCCGGTAGATCGTGATCCGGTCCGGCAGGACCCCGGCGTACTGCGAGGTCCGGCTGGTCAGCGGGATGCCCTGGTACAGCCCCAGCAGGCCGGGAGGCCCCGGGCCGTGCTCGACGGTGACCGCGACGTTGCGCATCAGCCGCCCGAGATCCTCAGGCAGGCTGTCCAGCGCAGTCACGACCATGTCCTCAAACGCGCCCGGCTCAACCTCGATCACCATCTCATTGTCTGCCGTCGCGCTGAACGGTAGCTCTGGATTGCTTCTGTACGGGCAGGCTGTGGGCGTGTCTTCCAGCCGGGCACATAGCCTGTCTCCTGACAAGATCCCCTAATCCGCCTTCCCCGCACGAGGGCTGCCCTTGCTGACCAACGAAGTGCCGGACGCCTCCGCCGGGACGGACGACGATCGTGCCCCGCGCCGCCGCACGCGGCGCAGGGTCGTGATCGGGACCATCACCGCCGTGTTCCTGGCGTTCTGCGGGCTGACCGCGCGCCTGTTCGTCTTCCCCGTCTCCGGGATGCCCGCCCACGTGGACGCCATCGTGATGATGGCCGGGCCTGGTGACCGTTTCTGGACCGCGCTGCGGCTGGCCTCCCAGCACCGCGCGCCCGTGCTGGTGCTCTCCAGCGGAGACCGGGGCCCCAATGGATCCGGCCGGACCCCCGGCCGGCCCTGCGGGCCGCCGATCCCGGGGGTGAGGACGATCTGCTTCAACCCCAACCCGGACACGACCCAGGGCGAGGCCGAGTACGCGGCCCGGCTGGCCCGGCAGTACCACTGGCACTCCATCGCCCTGGTCACGATCACGGCGCAGGACTCCCGCGCCCGGCTGCGGATGGAGCGCTGCTTCAGCGGTCACGTCTACGTGATGACCGCGCCGACCCCGGTCAAGTACTGGCCCTACGAACTGGCCTACGAGTGGGCCGCGACGATCAAGGCGCTTACCATCAACCGCAGCTGCTGAGCCGGGCCGTTCCGGCTCAGGCCGCCGCCGGGCCGTCGCCCGATAAGAGAACGCTTAATCTGAGGTCGCCCGAACCGGGCCGGCGAATTAGAGTCAGGCCCAGGACACCGGGAAGGTACCTGATTATGAGTGATCAGCCTGACGAGGCCCTCGAGGTGCTGCGCGGGGTGTGGAACGCACAGCAGCAGACCGCGGCCGACCTCGACGATGACTGCGGCACCAAGACCTGCAAGAGGATGGCCGACGTCGGCTTCAGCGGCATGGCCGGCCCCGACGAGGACCTGCGTACCGCCTGGCGCAACCAGCTGGGCCGGGAGGGCAAGCTGAAGACGGACGGACACAGCGTCGCGGATCTCGTGCTCGGCCCGGCTGAGGGTCACTGACCGCTGCATGGAGTATCCCGACACGGTCGCCCAGCTCACCGAGACCTTGCGCCAGGGCGGCTACCTCGCCGACCGCGGCCTGGCCACCGCGTTGTTCGTGGGGCTCTCGCTGCACCGGCCCGTCCTGCTGGAGGGCGAGGTCGGGGTGGGCAAGACCGAGGTCGCCAAGGTCCTGGCGGACGTGTTCGGCCGGCGGCTGATCCGGCTGCAGTGCTACGAGGGCATCGACACCAGCCAGGCCCTCTACGAGTGGGATTACGCCCGCCAGATGCTTTACATCCGGGCGCTCTCCGAACGGGCCCTGTCGCAGCGGGAGGGGACCGAGGAGGACGCGGTCGACAAGGTCTTCGGGCCGCGGTTCCTGCTGGAGCGGCCGCTGCTGGAGGCGGTGCGGGCCGGTGACCAGGCGGTGCTGCTCATCGACGAGGTGGACCGGGCCGACGACGAGTTCGAGGCGTTCCTGCTCGAGGTGCTCTCCGACTTCCAGATCAGCATCCCCGAAGTCGGCACCATCAAGGCGGACCGCCCGCCGCTGGTGCTGCTGACCTCCAACCGGACCCGCGAGCTGCACGACGCGCTCAAGCGGCGCTGCCTCTATCACTGGATCGGCTACCCGCCGCCCGAGCGTGAGGTGGAAATCGTCCTGGTCCGGGCTCCAGGCGTGTCCGAGGTGCTGGCGGGCAAGGTCGTCGCGGCGGTCAACCGGCTCCGCGAGATGGAGCTGGCGAAGCCACCCGGAGTCGCCGAGACCATCGACTGGGTGCGGACGCTGGACTTCCTCGGCGAGACCGGGCTCGATACCCAGGTCGCCGAGGACACCCTGGGCGCGGTGGTCAAGGAACGCGACGACCTGGAGCTGGTCCGGGACAACCTGGAAGAGATCACGTCCGGTGCCTGAGCGCGCCCCCTTCATCGCGCTGCTGGTGAACTTCACGGCGGAACTCCGCTCGGCCGGCCTGTCCGTCGGCTCCGGTGACGTGCTGGCCTACTGCGCGGCTGTCGGCGCCCTGGACCCGACTGACCTCCTGGACCTGTACTGGGGTGGACGGACCACGCTGGTGACCCGGCGGGAGAACATTCCCGTCTACGACCGGGTGTTCCGGCGGTTCTTCCTGGACGGCCGCGACCCGGTCCGGGCCTTGCTGAACCTGCAGCATCCCGAGCACTCGCGGGCCGCCGAGGGCGTGGTCCAGGTCCCGGCCACCGATCCCGGGGAAGAACTGCAGGAACAGGTCTCGCTGGGCCTGGTGGCGTCGGACGCCGAGACGCTCCGGCACAAGTCGTTTCCCGCGTGCACCCCGGAGGAACTCGCGGCGCTGCGGCGGATCATGGCCCGGATCCGGCTCACCCCGCCCCGGCGGCGGACCCGGCGGACCACGACGGCGGCCGTGGGCCGCGCCCCGGACCTGCGCCGGATGGTGCGGCAGTCGCTGCGCATGCACGGCGAGCCTCCCGAGCTGGCCTGGCGGCAGCGCAAGGTCCGGCTCCGGCCGCTGATCCTGATCCTCGACGTGTCCGGGTCGATGGCCGACTACTCCCGGCACCTGCTCCAGTTCGCCTACTCCGCCAAGCGCGCCACCGCCCGGGTCGAGGTGTTCTGCTTCGGCACCCGGCTCACCCGGATCACCCGGGCCCTGGACCACCGCAAGCCCGATGACGCGCTGGAGCGGGCGGCCGGCGTGGTGTTCGACTGGGAGGGCGGCACCAGGATCGGGGCGAGCCTGGACGCCTTCGTGCGCGACTGGGGCCGCCGGGGGCTGTGCCGGGGCGGGATCGTGGTCATCTGTTCCGACGGGCTGGACCGGGGTGACCCGGAGATGCTGGCCATGGCGATGCAGCGGCTGCGGCGGCTCAGTTACCGGGTGGTGTGGATGAACCCGCACAAGGGCAGCGACCCGCACTTCCGGCCCAGCACCCTCGGCATGCTGGCCGCGGCCCCGAGCATCGACCTGATCCTGTCCGGTCACGACCTGAGCAGCCTGGAGGAACTCGCTACGCTGCTGCCAACCCTGAATTAGGCCAACGCTGAACTAGGAGTGCGCGGTGCGGTGGAGCGTAGGCGTTGAGGCCGACGGTGACCGGGTTCTGCCCCGTGAGGAAGTGGTCGACCTGGCCGATGCCGTGGCGGCCAGCAACGGCATCGCCACCGGGATCGGGACCAGCCGCTACGGCGCCCAGCTCATTGTGGAGGCCGGCACCCGCGAGGAGGCCATCGAGAAGGCCACCGCGCAGCTGCGCCAGGCCGCCGCGCGGGCCGGCCTGCCGCCCGGCCCGGTGGTGCGGGCCGAGGCGATCAGCGAAGACGAGGACGCGGCCGGATGATCCGGCTCGGGTCGCTGGCCGGGTACCCGTTCGAGGGCCCGCGCGTGCTGGCCGGATGGACCGCGCCGCCGGTCGCCGGGGTCTTCGCGATCCTCTGCAAGCCAGATCCGGACACCAAGCCGGAACGGTACGCCGTCATCTACGTCGGGCCCAGCGACGACTTCTCGGCCGAGCGCTTCCCGTTCCGCCACCCGGCTGCGCCGTGCTGGGTGCGCCGCGCCGGATCGCGGTGGAAGGTCTACATCGCGACCTACGAGGTGCCCGGGGGCACCCCGGCCCACCGGGAGCAGATCAGCCGCGAGCTGACCGCGATCTACCAGCCGGGCTGCAACGCCCAGCAGTACGACCAGGCCTGGCGCGAGGAATGGATCGGCGGTCCCGGCAGCACCTGACCGCCGCTGCCGGGCCGCCGCGCCGCGCCGGTTCGGTTTACGCTTCCGCAACGAACTACGCGTGCGGCGTGAATCCCACCGCGTCGTGCAGCCGGGACCGGCGCCGACCGGAGGCCGGCCGGGCCGGCTCGGGTACCAGCGCAGGCTCGGGGGCCGGGGTAACGTCGGTGACGATCTCCTCGGCCATCCCGTACAGCAGCGGGAGCGCCCCGGCGACCACGCCGCCGGTCCGGTTGATGTGCTCGACCCCGGGCCCGATGAGCTTCGCGTGACCCACGATGGTCGCCACGATGCCCGAGGCGCCCTCCAGGTTCCCGGCGATCCGGGTGAGCAGCGTGCCCACCCAGAACAGGTAGAAGGCCAGGCCAGCGATCAGAAGAACGATGACGAGGACGGTGAGAACGACGAGCGTAGTCACGACTTGACCTTCCCGAGCACGCGGCCGAGGAACAGGTGATGCTGGAGGCCTTCAGCCAGGACCGCCTCCACCCCGTCAGCGACTTGCGGGATCAGCACCGTGTCGGCGGTGTTGTCCGCGGCCGCCTGCAGCGTCCCGCCGATCTGGACCACCCGGCGGTCGATGATCTTCACCAGCCAGATCAGGGTAGACAGCAGCGCCGCCACGGCCAGCACCACGACGAAGCCGAGGATGATCGCGGTCACCCACAGGGTGTGCTCGGTGCCGGACATGGCCAGGACATGTGGCTGCATGGTCACCCTCCCAGCCGGGCGCGGCCGCGCTGCAGGCCGCCGATGATGACGGTGGCGTACTCGATCGTGGTGCGCAGCGCACCCAGCGGCGCGGTGTTGTGCACCGCCTCGGTCAGCGCGTCGTTGATCTTGGGTGCCTCGTTGCCGATCGACCGGGCGAGCAGCAGGATCGGGACCACCAGCGCCACCACCACCAGGACGACCACGATGCCGATGGTGTAGCCGATCACCCAGCCGGTCGTGGACGTCCCGGCCGCGAGGACGGTTCCATGGATTTCCATCAGTAGCTCCTCACACCGTCTCGCAGAAGTCGCGAACCGGCTTGAGGCTCGCGTTGACCGCCGTCAGCCGGGGCGGCACCGGGCCGGTGAGCTGGGCGACCGCCTGCACGCCGCCGGTCACCTGGACCAGGGTGGCGCGGATGGCCCGCAGGTGGAAGATCACCCGCAGGAGGCCGACCGCGGTGACCGCGATAATCAGCGCCGCGACGATGATGGTCATCCAGGCCGCTGCTGGCATTGGCTGTCTCCTAACCCAGAAGTTTCGCGACGGAACCGGCGTACCGGACGGCCCCCACGGACACCTCGCGGACCGTGGTGTCGGTCTGGGCCAGGCCGTCGGGGACACCCTCCAGTTCGCCGACGAGCTCGACTCCCCCGGCCAGGATCTGGTCGGCGGCGCCGCGGATCCGCTCGAGCGCGGCGAGCACCCGGTTCAGCAGGAAGATCACGACGGGCAGCACCACGACCAGCAGTACTACGTTGCCGATCCACCACAAGACCATGACGGGCTCCTTCTCAGCTCGCGGCGTGGTAGGGGACGAAGAAACGGCGGAAGACCCGGTTCAGCGCCATGACCGCGGCCCGCAGCCCGAGGGCCAGGCCACTGGCCGAACTGGTGCCGGAGGCGGCGATCTGCTCGGCGGACTCGCCCCGCTCAACCCGCTCGATCCGGTCCTGCATGGTGGCCGCGAAGTCCCGCATCAGCACCGACGTCACGTCGGAGATCATGCCGCGGCCGTACTGGGCGGCCGCGCCGGACAGCTGGAGATCCTGGGTCACGTTGACCTTGGTGCCGCGGCCAGAACGGACCAGCGTCGCGGTCACCACCATGCTGGCCTGGCCGCGGCCCTTGGCCTCGGCACCCGCCGCGTTGAGGACCAGCCGCTTGGCCGCGTCGTCGCGTTCGGCGATCTCCGCGGTGCCGGCGAATTGCAGCCGTACCGGGCCCATCCGGACGGCCACCTGGCCCTGGTACTTCTCGCCGCCGAGGTCCTCGGTCAGTTCCGCGCCGGGCAGGCAGGTGGCAACCTGCGGGATGTCGCCGAAGAACTTCCAGACCTTGTCAACCGGCTGCGCGACCTCGAAGTCGTTCTTGATCAGCATCGGCTCTCCTTCAGATACGCCGCCGGGTTCTCCTGGAACGACCGGCGGCAACCGGCGCAGCAGAAGTAATAGGTCACGCCCTGGTGCTCCAGCGGATAGCTGGAGCGGTCCGCAGCCACCGTCATCCCGCAGACCGGGTCTCTGCTAGTCCGGGGGGGCGACCCCCCGGAGCCACCCGCCAGTCCCCTGCTCGGCGGGGACACGCCTTCGGCGCGCCCCCCCTCGACGGGGAACGCTCCCGCGCCACCGCTCGCAGCCGTCGCGGCTCCCGCATCGCTGCCCGTTGGCATCAGGTCGCCCGCGGCGCGGAGCTGGACGAGCTCGGCCAGGATCGCCACCGCGATCTCGCGGTGCGACGTCCGGCCCAGGTCCAGGCCCGCAGGCACCCGGACCCGGTCGAGCTGGTCCTGCGGCACCCCCCGGTCGGCCAGGTAGCCGAGGACGGCCGCGCCGCGCTTCGCCGACCCGACCAGCCCCAGGTAGGCGGGGTGGGCCGCCACGGCCTGCTCGACGGCGTCCTCGTCCCCGTGGCCCTGGGTGGCCACCACCACCATGGAGTTCCGGGTCGCGTCGGTGCTCGAGAACGCCCCGCGGTCCAGCACGGTGGTGCGCCAGCCCAGCGCCCGGCACAGGTCAGCCAGGGTCGCCACCATCGGTGAGCGGCCCACCACCACCAGGTGCGGCGCGGGCAGCATCGGCTCGATGTAGACCTCCAGCGCGCCCTCGCTCTGGCAGGCGATGGGCACAAACGTCATCCCGTCCGGCACCGCCCCATCGACCTGGGCTTTGCTGGCGAACTGCTCAGGGGTGCCGAGCAGCAGCAGCCGCGGGATGCCCTCGGTGATCACCTGCTGGGCCTCGCGGATCACGACCGGCTCGGCGCACGCCCCGCCGATCCAGCCGTGCAGGTCGCCCCCGGCCGTGATGATCGCCCGGGAGCCCTGCTGGCCCGAAGACGGGCCCTGCCGCCAGACCACGGTGGCCAGCGCGAACGGCTGGCCCCGGCGGGTCAGCTCGCCGGCCTCCTCCAGCACGTCCCAGCTTTGCATGATCAACTCCCCTCGGTGACCTCTCGCGCCCGGTCCGCCTGTGCTTAACCAGTCGGCTCTCAGTCGGTCCGGACCGGGGGCGCACCCGAGACGTCGTGGCGCTGGGTGATCGCCTCCCATACCCGGTCCGGCAGCAGCGGCATGTCGATGTTGCGCACCCCGGTCTCGGACAGCGCGTCCAGCACCGCGTTCACGAATGCCGCCGGGCCGCCGACCGCCGCGCACTCCCCGATGCCCTTGGCGCCGATCGGGTGGTGCGGGCAGGGAGTGACCACCTCGCTGTGCAACTCGAAGCCGGGCGTCTCCCAGGCGCTGGGCAGCATGTAGTCCATGTAGTTCGAGCCGATGCAGTTCCCCTCCGCGTCGAACGTGATGAACTGCATGTTGGCCATGGCGTACGCCTCGGCCAGGCCGCCCATGATCTGGCCCTCGACGATCATCGGGTTGATCCGGACCCCGCAGTCGTCCACCGCCACGGTGTTCAGCACGTCCCAGACCCCGGTCTCCGGATCGACCTCCACCGTGACGATGTAGACCGCAAACGGCCAGGTCAGGTTGGGCGGGTCGTAGTAGGCCGTGTTCTCCAGGCCGGGCTCCATGCCGTCGGGCATGTTGCTGTACGCCGCCATCGCGCATTCCTGGATGGTGACCCCGCGGTCCGGCGCGCTGCGCACGTAGAACCGCCCGAGCTCCCACTCGATGTCTTCCTCGGACACCTCCAGGAGGTGCGCGGCCAGCTTGCGCGCCTTGGCCCGGATCTTGCGCGACACCATGGAGACCGCTGCCCCCGCCACCGGGGTGCTCCGGGAGGCGTACGTGCCCATCCCGAACGGCGCGGTGTCGGTGTCGCCTTCCTCCACGACGATGTCCTCCGCCGGGATACCGAGCTCGTGGCTGACGATCTGGGCCCAGGTCGTCTCGTGACCCTGGCCCTGGCCCCGGGCCCCGGTGCGCACGATGGCCTTGCCCGTCATGTGCACCTTGAGCTCGGCGGAGTCGAACATCTTGATGCCGAGGATGTCGTATTCGCGGCTGTTGCCCGCGCCGAGCGGCTCGGTCATGGTGGAGATGCCGAGGCCGAGCAGCCGGCCCCGGGCCCGGGCTTCCTCCTGGTTCTTGCGGAAGTCGTCGTAGCCGATGGCCCGCAGGCCGACGTCCAGGCACTTGCCGTACTGGCCGGAGTCGGTCAGGAAGCCGAACGGGGTGCGGTGCGGGAAGTCGTCATCGCGGACGAAGTTCATCCGCCGGAACGCGGCCTGGTCCATGCCCAGGTCCTGGGCGGCGGCCTGCATCATGCGTTCCTGGAAGAACATGGCCTCGGTGACCCGGAACGAGCACCGGTAGGCGACCCCGCCGGGCGCCTTGTTGGTGTAGGTGCCGCGCGTCGTCATGTGCGCGACCGGGATGTCGTAGGCGGCGAACGCCGAGTGCATCAGCCCGATCTTGAACTTGCTGGGCTGGGCGTCGGAGAAGAACGCGCCGTGGTCGGCCTGGGTGCGCATCCGGACGGCCAGGATCTTGCCGTCCTGGCGCAGCGCCATCTCGCCGTCCAGGTAGATGTCCCGGGCGAAGTGGGTGGAGATCAGGTTGCCGGACTTGTCCTCGATCCACTTGACCGGCCGCTCCAGCAGGATCGAGGCCAGGATCGAGCAGACGTAGCCGGGGTAGACCGGCACCTTGTTGCCGAACCCGCCGCCGATGTCCGGCGAGATGATCCGGATCATGTGCTCGGGCAGCTCGGCGACCATGGCCACCGCGGCCCGGATGATGTGCGGCGCCTGGGTGGTCATGTAGACGGTCAGCTTCGAGGTGGCCCGGTCGAAGTCCGCGACCGACCCGCAGCACTCGATCGGGGACGGGTGCGAGCGGGGGTAGTGCAGCTGCAGCCGCGAGACCAGGTCCGCCTGGGCGAACGCCCGTTCGGTGCCCTCGGCGTCGCCTACTTCCCAGTCGTAGATGACGTTGCCGTCCTGGCCGGTCTTGTCGTCCCGGATGACCGGCGCGCCCTCGGCGACGGCCTGTACCGGGTTGACGATGACGGGCAGCGGCTCGTACTCGACGTCGATGACCTCGCACGCGTCCTTGGCGATGTATGGGTCATCGGCGATGACGCACGCCACCTCCTGGCCCTGGAAGCGCACCTTGTCGGTGGCCAGCACGGCCTGGGTGTCGTAGGACAGGGTCGGCATCCAGGCCAGGTTGCGGGTGGCCATCATCTCGCCGGTGAGCACGAGGCGCACGCCGGGGATGTCCCAGGCCCGGCTGGCGTCGATGGACTTGATCCGGGCGTGGGCCATGGGGCTGCGCAGGATCTCCATGTGCAGCATCCCGGGCAGGGTGATGTCGTCGGTGTAGTTGCCCTTGCCGCGGATGAAACGGTTGTCCTCGACGCGCTTGCGGCTGGCGCCGAGCCCGCCGATCTTGATTTCGTCCAGTGCCTGCGACACGAGGTCAGCCTTCCGCTCGGAGCTTGTCGGCCGCCCACAGCACCGACTTCACGATGTTCTGGTAGCCGGTGCACCGGCAGAGGTTGCCGGACAGCGCCCAGCGGACGTCTTCCTCGCTCGGGTCGGGGTTCTCGTCCAGCAGGGCCTTGGCGGCCATCATCATCCCGGGGGTGCAGAACCCGCACTGCAGGCCGTGCTCCTCCTTGAAGCCCTCCTGCAGCGGGTGCAGCCCCCCACCCGCCTCCCCTGCCCCCTTCATGGCCAGCCCTTCGACGGTGCTGATCTCGCGCCCGTCCACCTGGACGGCCAGCATGGTGCAGGACTTGACCGGCCGCCCGTCTACCAGCACGGTGCACGCGCCGCAGTTCGTGGTGTCGCAGCCCATGTGCGTGCCGGTCAGCCCGAGCCCGCGGCGGATCAGGTGGGACAGCAGCAGCCGGGGCTCCACCTCCGCGATCTTCTTCTGGCCGTTGACCGTGAACTTGATCCGGCGCATCGGGACATCGGTGGCCTCGTCGCCTGGATCCTCGTAAACCATCGTCATGTCAGGCTGCCCTTTCCGCACTGCTGCCAGCACCAGCGCTGCCTTCTTCAGTGCTGCCGCCGGCCCGGTTCAGGATCCGGGTCACGAACGTGCGCACCATGTGCCGCTTGTAGTCCGCGCTGCCCCGGTGATCGGTGCGCGGCCGGGCCGCGTCGCCGGCCAGCCCTGCAGCCATCTCGATGGCCTGGCCGGTCAGGGTCTGCCCGGTCAGCGCGCTGGCCGCCTCGGTGGCCCCGATGGTCGA
>DASQRM010000154.1:0-19971 GCA_035642895.1 Streptosporangiaceae bacterium
GTGAACAAGGCCGCCGCACCCGCCGGACCCTCCCGCCGGACCCTTGAGCCAAGACCCGGCCCTTATGCCTAAACCCGGCGCTCAGTGCACGGGCTGGGGTTGATGCGGTCAGGATCAGGTGGCCCGCCCCGACCCGGTACAAAGGGTCCGTGCCCGAGCCGGTACTAAGGTCCACGCCCGACCCGGTATTAAACTGAGTACTCAGTCAGGACGGCACCGGCGCCGCCCGTAATCTGGGCCACGAATGACGAGAGCGGTGAGGCTGATGAGTGGTCGGGTCGCAGGCAAGGTCGCGCTGATAACCGGGGCGGCCCGGGGACAGGGCCGGGCGGACGCGCTGCGCCTGGCTGAGGAGGGCGCCGACGTGATCGTGGTGGACGTATGTGCGCCACTGCCGTCCGTCCCCTACGACTCCGCGACGCCGGAGGACCTGGCCGAGACGGTGAGCCTGATCGAGAAGACCGGCCGCCGGGTGATCTCCGGCATTGTGGACATCCGCGACCTGGACAAGCTGCGCGAGATCGTGGACGACGCGGTCCGGCAACTGGGCCGGCTGGACGTGATCGTGGCCAACGCCGGGATCTGCGTGCCGAAGCCGTGGGATCAGGTGACCCCGCAGATCTACCAGGACACGATCAGCACCAACATCACCGGCACCTGGAACACGGTGATGGCCGGGGCCCCGCACCTGGTTCGTGCGGGCGGCGGGTCCGTCATCCTGATCAGCTCGGCGGCGGGCATCAAGGTGCAGCCGTTCATGGTGCCTTACACGACGAGCAAGTTCGCCGTCCGCGGCATGGCCAAGGCCTTCGCGGCCGAACTGGGCCAGCACAATATCCGGGTGAACAGCGTCCACCCCACCGGCGTGAACACCCCGATGGGGTCGGGGAACATGCAGGCCGAGATCGGCGCGGCAATCGCCGGCTACGACCGGCTGGGCGCGATGTTTATCAACATGCTGCCGGTGGAATCGACCGAGCCCGAGGACGTCGCGGACACCGTCTTGTTCCTCGCCTCGGATGAATCGAAGTTCATTACCGCACACGAGATCGCGCCGGACGCCGGCGTCACGGAGTTCTGAGATGGCCAGCACGCGAACGTGGTTCGAGACCGTCGCCGAGGCCCAGCGCCGCGCCCGCCGGCAGCTGCCGAAGGGCGTGTACCTGGCCCTGGTCGCCGGCGCGGAGGCCGGGGTGACGATGAACGACAACGTCGCCGCGTTCTCCGAGCTCCGGCTCCGGCCGCACGTGGCGGACCTGCCGGCCACGCGTGACCTGGCCACCACCGTGATGGGCCAGGAGGTCAGCCTCCCGGTGCTCATCTCACCGACGGGTGTGCAGGCCGTGCATCCCGACGGCGAGGTCGCGGTGGCCCGGGCCGCGGCCGCGGCGGGTACGGCGATGGGCCTGTCGTCGTTCGCGTCGAAGCCGGTCGAGGAGGTCGGGAAGGCCATCGACAAGCTGCTGTTCCAGAGCTACTGGGTGGGCAGCCGCGAGGACATCCTGGCCCGGGCCGAGCGCGCCCGCGCGGCCGGCGCCAAGGGCCTGATCGTGACGCTGGACTGGGTGTTCGACTCCCGCCGGGACTGGGGCAGCCCGTGGATCCCGGAGAAGCTGGATTTCAAGGCGATGCTGCGGTACGCGCCTCAGGTAGCGATCAAGCCCGAGTACCTGGCGCGCTGGATCCGCAGCGGCGCACTGCCCGACCTCGGCGTGCCCAACCTGGGCGCCCGTGACGCGCAGATCCCGACCTTTTTCGGCGCATACGGCCAGTGGATGGGATCAGCCCCGCCGACCTGGGAGGATCTGGCCTGGCTGCGCGAGCAGTGGGGCGGCCCGTTCATGATCAAGGGCATCACCCGGCCAGACGACGCGCGGCGGGCCGTCGACGTGGGCGCCACCGCGATCTCGGTGTCCAACCACGGCGGCAACAACCTTGACTCCACCCCGGCCACCATCCGCTGCCTGCCCGGTGTGGCCGACGCGGTCGGCGACCAGATCGAGGTGCTGCTGGACGGGGGGATCCGGCGGGGCAGCGACGTGGTCAAGGCCCTCGCCCTGGGCGCGCATGCAGTGATGATCGGCCGGGCTTACCTGTGGGGCATGGCCGCCGGGGGCGAGCGCGGGGTGACCAACGTGATCGAGATCCTGCGCCAGGGGGTCAGCGAAACGCTGCTGGGCCTGGGCAAAGCCTCCATTCACGACCTGTCACCCGACGATGTGATCGTGCCCGACGGGTTCGCGCTCGACCGCAAGATCTGAGCGAAGAACATGACGGATGACATCTCCGCCCGGGGACGCATCCTGGCCGCGGCCGAGCGACTGTTCGCCGAGCGCGGCTTCGATCACACGTCCACGGCCCTAGTTGCGGCGGAAGCACGCGTCCCGCAGGGACTGATCTTCTACCACTTCAAGACGAAGATGGAACTACTGCTGGCCGTGATCCGGGAGAACCAGGCCAGCCTGCTGGACGGTCTGCTGCCGGCCCCGCCCCCGGCCGCCGATCCCGATGACGGCCTGCGCCAGGCCGTCGCCACGTTGTGGCGGCACCTGTCTGCCGTGCTCGGCGAGCCCTCCCCGGTACGCAAGATCATCATCCAGGAACTCGCCGCCCACCCCGAGATCCGCCAGCGCGCCCTGGAGTTGCACGAGCAGATGGCCGCGAGCGTCGCCTGCTACCTCGCCCAGGCCAGCCCGCACCCCGGCGAGCCCGGGCCCGAGCACGAGGCTGCCGCCCGGCTGCTCACCATCGCCGCCGGGATGACTCCGCTGCTGGGCGAGCCCAGCCTCACGCTGATCCCGCCCGACGCCCTGGGTGCCCTGATCAGCGACGGCCTGAGCGCCGGCGCCGCCGACTCCCCGGGGGTGGTCGCAGCGGTCCGGCCTGAACAGAGCCGCGAAGACACCGACGCAGGCTGGGGTGAGCCGGCGGAGCCGGACGACGACGAACGCCTCTACCGTGACCGGCCGCCGCACTGGGATTCGGTGTAGCGGTCGCTCAGCCCGGATCAGGCGGGGGCGGCTTCGGAGTCGGCGATCTGGATGTCCTTGAAGAACCGGCGGTGCACCCGGAGCTTCTCCTGGCCCGCGGGGATCTGTACCGGTTAGCTGCACCGGCCCGCAGTGCGATAGCCGAGATCCGCCACGACGGAAGAAAGCACCGACCAGGACGAATAAGCGCGGCGTCACATGATGATCATGACGCTGGGATATGCACCGTGCCGTTCCTGAAACGAGCACCGGTAATGAGCGCAGGCGGGAACGCAGCCACACCGCCTGGAGCGATCCGGGTCTAATACATCCAGGCCTTAGGCTTGGTCTTGTTCAGCGCCACGTGGTGCGCATGACTATTTACGCGCTGATGGGCGCTGGCCTGGCCCGGGTTCCCGCTGGCGTGCCCCGGCAAGGCCAGGACCGCAGCACCGAGACCGCCCAGGGTGAGGCCGAGAACGAGAATCCCACCCATCGCCCGGCGGCGGACGATTCCCGCCGAGGGGGCACGGTGAGTACCGCCGGCCTGCATGATGCTGTGCCTTAACGACCTATGATTCTTCATAGTAGAATGTCCCCTTATTGGTGACTTAGACATCAGGGCATCTGCGAGTGCGAAACTACACCCCAATGCGTCACCAGATATGGCATTTAGCGCAATCCAGGCGGTAATCCCAGGTAAAGCCACGGGCAGCCGGTCGGGGTCCGGGATCACCATCCCGGCGGATCGTGCAGCCGGCCCGCGCACCCCGGCGCGGGCACCCAGCCTGTGTACTAAGCCCGTTACTAGGCCCGGGCACTGGTGCACGCGAGCCCGCACTGTACCGGCCATCACTCGCATTAAACCAGGTGCCGTCAGCCCCACCCGCCACACCCAGCTGCTCTCAGGCCGCGGCATTGCGGCCCGCCAGGCGGGTAATGCTGCAATATGCACAACAAATTGCAGCGCGGATGCTGACCGGGATCATTCCCGCCCGTTCCAATTCATCCGGGATTTGCATGAGACGGCTAAGCACGGGTATCCAAGTAGCAAGACGTTTTCAAACTACAGAAGACGCAAGGCGCGATCATGGAATTCCGGGTGCTCGGGCCGATAGAACTGTGGTCGGCTGGACGGCAATGTGATCTTGGGCCGACCAGGGTGCGATCCGTCCTGGCCATCCTCACACTCACGCCGCGCACATTAGTGCCGACGGACGTACTCATTGACCGGCTGTGGGATACACAGCCGCCGCCAAAGGCCCGGGAGAGCCTTTCGGTCTACGTGACCCGCCTCCGGGGATCACTCCGGCAGGCCATTGGCGAGAGCGTCCGCCTTACCGGACGCGACAGCGGCTATGAGCTTGACGTCGACCCGCAAACGATTGACCTGCACCAGTTCCGCCGCTTGCGCCGGCAAGCTGACGCATCGACCGCGAACGGCGACGCCGATCACGCGGCCTTGCTGCTGCGCGAGGCGGACGGGCTGTGGCACGGCCAGGCGTTCGCGGGGATCCGCGGCGACTGGATGACCCGGATGCGGGACAGCCTCGAAGAAGAACGCCGGGCGGCCATCCTGAAGCGCATCGAGTGCGAGCTGGAACTTGGCCGGCACGCCGACCTGGTCGGTGAGCTGCACCACCTGCTGGCCCAGTACCCACTGGATGAGGCGTTCATCTCGCACCAGATGACGGCCCTGTACGGCAGCGGCAGGCCCGGCGAGGCTCTCAGCCTCTACCGGGACATCCGCAGCCGCCTCATCGAGGAGGAGGGCACCGAGCCGGGGCCGCTGCTGGCTGAGCTTCATCAGCGCATCCTGCGCCACGATCCCCAGCTGGCGGTGCGGCCCACCAGCCCTGCTCAGGGCCGGATCGTGCGGCCGGACACGCTGCCGCCCGGGACGTCGGAGTTCGTGGGCCGCAGCGAGGAACTCAAGCTACTCACCCGCGAGGACGATGAATCCCCGCGGGTCAGTGTCATCGAGGGCCTGGCCGGGGTCGGGAAGACCGCACTGGCGCTGGAGGCAGCCCGCACGGTGGCCGGGCAGTACCCGGACGGGACGTTCTACCTCAACCTGCACACCCACGACCCCGGGCACCCATCGCTCGGCGCGACCGAGGCGCAGCATCGCCTGCTCCGGATGCTGACCGCGCCGGCCACCCAGATACCTGACACCCCCGCGGAGCGCGCCGCACTGCTGCGGGCGCAGCTGGGCCGCCGTCGGGCCGTCGTCATTCTCGACGACGCCGACGCCGGTGACCAGATCCGCCCGCTGCTGCCCGAGGCAGGCCACTGCCTGATCCTCATCACCACCCGGCGCAAGCTGCCCGGCCTGGAAGGCGCCCGCGAGCTGACCCTGGGCGCGCTGTCCATCGACGATGCGATTACGTTGTTCCAGCGGGTCGCGGGGCACGACACAGCCCCGGAGGACGGGGAGGCCGCCATGGCCGTAGAGCTATGCGGTCGGCTGCCGCTCGCCATCCAGCTCGCCGCGGGCGGGCTCGCGCAGGACTACCCGCCCCGGCTCGGCGACCTGGTCGAGGAACTCTCGCACTCGGCCGCGCGCTCCGCGGGCCCGGGATCGGCCAGCCCGGAGGTGATGTCGGCGCTCGATCTCGCCTACCGCTCGCTGGAACCGGCCCACCAGCGATTCTTCCGGCGGCTAGGGATGAGCCCCAGTGCTCACATCAGTCCGCAAGCGGCGGCCGCACTGGGGGGAGGCACCCTCGCCGAAGCGGAGGAGGCCCTCGCTGCCCTGCTTGATCACCACCTGCTGGTGCGGGCTCCGGCCGGACAGTTCCGCTTTCACGACCTCATCCGCGGCTACGCGGCCCTGCGCGCGCAGCACGAGGATTCCCCGCCCGAGCAGCGGCAGGCCGTCGGCAGGCTGCTTGACTACTACCTGCGCACTGCCGACGAGGCCGACCAGGTGCTTCATCCGTTCCGGCACCGGACGCCGGTACCGCGGCCCCGTCCGGCGGCTGCGAGTTCAGCCCTGAGCACCCAGCAGGACGCCGCGGGCTGGCTGGAATCGGAGTGGCACAACATCCTGCAGGCCGCGCAGTACGCGGGCCGGCATGAATGGAAGAAGAAGTGCGCCGACCTCACCCACGCGCTGGCGGGGTTCATGGAGATCAGGGCGTACTGGGACGAGGCGATCGCGGCCCACACCCTGGCCTTGCAGGCCGGCCGCGACCTCGCCGACCCAGCCAGGACGGCCCGGGCCGCGCTGGAACTCAGCGAGGTGACCCAGCAGACGGGCCGCTACGAGGTGGCTCTGCCCCTGGCTGAGGATGCCGCCGAGATCTACCGGTCGCTGGCCGACCGGCGCGGCGAGGCCGACGCCCTCGAGCAGATCGGCATGGCCCACCAGCGGGCGGGACGTTCCCGTGAGGCGCTCGCCTATTTCCAGGAAGCACGGATTCTGTACCTCTACATCGCCGATCAGCACGGGGTGGCCACCACGCTCAGCCATTCCGGGATCGCTTCCTGGCAGCTCGGGCGATATCCCGACGCACTGGCACACCTGGATGAAGCGCTTTCGGTCTACCGTAAGGTCGGCGACCGGCGCGGCGAGGCGAAGACGCTGAATAATCTGGGGCGAATGCAGTTGTACCTCGGTTATCACCGGGACGCGCTCGAGGGATACCAGAAGTCATTGGAAATATTCCGCCAGATAGGCGGACCGCAGAACGAGGCGATTCTGTACCACAATATCGGGGCGGTCTATCATTATAAGGGGAGCTACGAAGACGCGCTCATAGCATACGGGCGTGGCCTCGCCATCTACCATGACATCGGTGATCTCCTTAATGAGGCTGGCGTCCTCAACGAAATCGGCGCGGTTTACCAGAGCGCGGAGCGCTTCGACGAGGCGCTGATCTGCCACGAGAAAGCAAAATCGGTCGCCGAGGAAATCGGGAATCTGAACCAGCAGGCCACCGCCCTGCGCGGGATAGCCGGGGTACGCCGCGGATCCGGCCAGTACGGCGAGGCTTCCGATCTTTACCAGACCGCTCTGCGGCTGGCCCGGGAGATCGGTGACCCGTACGAGGAAGCCAAGATCCTCGAGGGCATCGCGGAAACGACGCTCGGCATGCGGCGCCCCGACGCCGCGCGGATCGCGCTCAGGCAGGCGCTGGATATCTTCGAACGCCTCGGCGTGCCGGAGGCCGAGTCGGCGCGGATCCGCATCGAGGCCATGGGTCCGGCCCTGAGCGGCACTCCCTGAGCGGCACTGCTGAGCGGCACTGCTGAGCGGCACTGTCTGTCTGACCCCCATTCCGCACCTCTTACTCCCCGCCCGGGACATCGTCTTATTCCCGCCGGGAACATCCCCGCCCACCCCTCTGACCTGGGTGTCAAGGGGAACATCAAGGCGTCTGCAAGCGCGGCGTCCGGGAGGGCAGCGCACGCTGTGAGTGGCCGCGGACATCGCTGGCGGCCAGCCTCACGAAGGGGCCTTCCATGCGGGTGCGAGCGAGCGTCGGCCGATGAGTCACCTCTTGTCGCCTACGGGATGGGGCCTGCTGGCCGGGCTGACCGGCCTCGCCGGCTACATCCCGTACCTCCGCGACGCCTGGCGCCGGACCAGCGCCCCCGACCCGGCGGCCTGGCTGATCTGGACAGTGGAATACAGCGTCCTGCTCGCCGCCCAGGCCGCCCAGCATCCCCCCTGGGCCGCGCTGAGCCTGGCCGTACTGCAGCTCGCCGGCACGGCCGCGGTACTCGCAGTGGTGGCGGCCCGCGGCGGGTGGCGTTTCGGCGCGGGCCGCTGGATCCTGCTCGGCGGCGCCGTGGCCGTGATGGCCGGATGGCCATTCGCTCACGCGCCCGGGACGGCGATGTGTCTCGTCCTCGCCGTCGAGGGGGCGGCCATGGTCCTGGTCATGATCGGCGCCTACCGGCATCCGGCCAGCGAGACCCCCCTGACCTGGCAGGCGTTCATCCTGGCCGGCCTGCTCGACCTGCCGGCCCTGGGCAGCCACGCCCCGCGGCTGCTGTACGTCTATCCGGCGTTCTTCGTGGTCATGGGCTCTGGGGTGCTGATCGCCGCCGCCCTCGGCGCGCGGGCGGTGCCGGTTCCGGACGCACTGGTTCAGCGAGCACGGATCCAGCAGGCCATGGCTCAGCAGGCCCGGGGCCACCCGGTACGAGGCCAGCGAGGCCAGCGCCGCCTGCTGCGCGCCCCGGAGCCTGCCCCGCCGGCTCCGCGGCCCGCCTGCCCGGCCGGCCAGTGGGCCATCTGCGGCGCAAGCCCGCACGGGCCGGATGACCAGGGATCACGCCTCCTTGAGCGTGGCCCGGGCCCGGGCCTCAGCGGCCGGGGCCTCAGCGGTCGAGGCCACGGGGGTCGAGGCCAAAGCGGACTGGGTCAGGGTGGTCGCAGTCCGGACGAGACTGGCGATCGCCTCCTCGGGAGCCAGCCCAGCTAGGTCAGTCAGCACGAAGAGAGCCTCCGCGCTGACCACCGCGACGAGGTCGTTTCTGAGCTGGGCAATCCTCGCCGGATCCGCGGCCATGTGCGGGTCGCTCAGCGGCGCGAGGGCCTCGTCGATCAGCCCGAACCGGAGGCCCGGGCGAGTGGCAGCCAGCTCGGGCCGGGTGATGGTGGCCGCGATCATGGCCCGGACGGCGCCCTGGTAGGCGAGCACGCCGCGGAGCAGGAACTCACAGGCGACGGCGATACGTTCCACCGGATCGGTGGAGCCAGCAACCGGGCCGAGGGCCTCAGCCGGGCTGAGCCACAGGCCGGCCAGCGCCTCGTTCACGAGGGTGGCCAGGTCAGGAAAGTAACGGTAGGCCGTCGCCTCCGAGACGAGCGCGGCCCTCGCCACGTCCGGCATCGTCACCGGGGTGCCGGAACGGATGATCTCGCGGCCGGCCTCGATGATGGCCATCCGGGTGCGCTTCTTCTGGTTGGCCCGTCCGGTTTCGTCCTCAGCGGTCATCGGCCCTCCCCACCTGGCATGGTAATTCACTCTCTTTATGATAGTCGACTTGCATTAAGAGTGTTAGCCCTCTACAGTGATGAGAGTTGACTCTTACGAAGGGACGCAGATGACTGAGATCTCAGTAGTTGGGCCGGGGGACGGCGAGGTGATCCACCTCGGAACAACCCAGATGCGCATCCTGGAGGACGGTCACTCCACCGGGCACCGGCTCGGTGCCGGCGAGATCACCCTCGCCCCGCACACCGAAGGACCACCGCAGCACCGGCACGCCCAGCACGATGAGGGCTTCTACGTGGTCTCGGGCACGGTGACTTTCACCGTCGCGGACAAGACCTACGGAGCCGCGGCGGGCACCCTGGTGATGATCCCGCCGGGCGCCCCGCACACGTTCGCCAATCCGGGCGGCGAGCCCGCCGTGCTGCTGAACACCTTCACGCCCGATCTCTACGTGCAGTACTTCAGGGACCTGCGGGACATGATCGCTGGCGGCCAGGAACTGACCCCCGCGGCGACCATCGCGGTGATGAGCCGGTACGCCACCGTTCCCGCCACTGATTTCGCCTCGCCCGCCTGACTCAGTCACCTCCTTCCCCGACCACCTCCTTCCCCCACCACCGGGAGACACCATGATCACCAACACCTACAGCGTGGACCTGGACGGCGTCGGCCCGGTTGACGTGACGGTCAGCGAATACGGCGAGGGCCGCCCGTTCCTGCTGCTGCACGGGGGCGGCGGGCCCGACACGGTGGCCAGGTTCGGCGATACGCTCGCGGCCGCCGAGCACGTCCGCGTCCTCGTCCCGATCCATCCCGGCTTCGGCGGCACCTCCCGGCCCGAGGCGCTGCACAGCGTCCGGGGCCTCGCCGCGCTGTACGTCGCGCTGCTGGACCAGCTCGGTCTCGACGACGTCACGGTGATCGGGAACTCGATCGGCGGCTGGATCGCCGCCGAGATCGCCATCCTGAACTCACCCCGCGTCAGCCGGGCCATCCTCATCGACGCCGCCGGCCTGGAGGTCCCGGGCCACCCCGTGGCCGACTTCTTCTCCCTGACCCTGGACCAGGTCTTCGAGCTCAGCTTCCACAACCCCGCCCCGTTCCGCATCGACCCGGCCACGCTGTCTCCCACCGCGCAGGCCATCGCCGCGGGTAACCGGGCCGCGCTCGCCGTTTACGCCGGCCAGGCGATGACCGATCCCACCCTCGGGGGGCGCCTCCATGATGTGGTCGTACCGACTCTGGTGGTCTGGGGTGACAGTGACCGGATGGTCGACCCAGAGTACGGGCGGGCCTTCGCGGCCGCCATCCCCAAGGCCCGGTTTGAGCTGCTGCCCGGCACGGGCCACATGCCGCAGGTCGAGACCCCCCGGCAGCTGCTCGAGGCGATCCGCTGACGCGGCACCGGCGGAGGTGCTCAGCGCCGCTCCTCCAGCCGGAGGGCGAGCTTCGGGCAGGCCCTGACGGCCGCCTGGGCGTCGGCCAGGAGGGGACCAGGCACGTCACCCGCCCGGATGACCGGGAAGCCCCAGTCATCCAGGGTGATCAGTTCGGGCAGGATCTCGGCGCACAGCCGCCGGCCCGCACAGGCGATCGGGTCGACCCGCAGCCGCCGGGTCATCGCGGCCGCCGCGGGGCCACGGGCAGCACCGCGCCCTTCCGGGTCGCGCAGCACCAGCCGCGCGCGTGCTGTTCCAGTTCGGGCGTGAAGACCGACAGGGCGCTGCGGATCATCCGCACGGCGCCGTCGGGGTGGTGGCAGGCACCCCGCCCGTCCACCTGGCCGAGCCAGCGGCGGAGGGTAGCCAGGCTGGACGTGCGGCCGTCGGCGAGGCGCTGGACCTCCCCGGCCACCGCGTCCAGGCCGAACAGGCAAGGTCCGCACTGGCCCGCGGACTCGTCGGCGAGATACCGCACCACCCGGGCCGTCTCGGCGAGCCCGCACGCGTCGGCCGGGAGGGCCGCGATCAGGCCGGCGCCGATCCCGGCGCCCAGCGGTGCCAGCCCCGCGGCGGAGAAGGGCAGCGGCGCCGCCGCATCCGCGTCGGCCCAGCTCCCGAAGTAGCCGCCGAGCAGCAGGGCATCCAGGGGCGCGGACGCGCCGCCCGCCAGACTGAGCACCTCCCCGACCGGGGTCCCGATCGCGATCTCGTGCACGCAGGGTTCGTTCACCGCGCCCAGGACGGTCACCATCATCGAGCCGGGTTCGGCTGCGGTGCCGACGCCACGGAACCACGATGCTCCGTAGCGGGCGATGAGCGCGAGATGCGCCAGCGTTTCGACGTTCTGCACCAGGGTCGGCTTCCCGCCGAGCCCGCGCTCGGACAGCCGGGGCGGCGTGCGGGTGGGAGCGGGGACACCCTTCTCGATCCAGTGCGCGACCGCGCTGGCCTCACCGCCCACGAACCGGTCCGCGCCGGTCACGACGTGGACCGGGACCTGGTCGATCCCGGCCCGCCGGCGCTCGGCCGCAGCCTCGTCGACGATCTCGCGGACGGAAGCGTGCACGACGATCACGGCGCGGCCGGCGCCAGTGATCGCGGCGGCCAGCACCGCGCCGTCGAGGACCAGGTGCGGCGACCGAGCGAGCAGGACCTTGTCTTTGGCGCTGGCGGGCTCGCCCTCCGTGCCGTTGGCCACGACCACGGGAGCCCGCCGGGCCGCCACCGCGGCCAGTTTCAGCGCCGTGGGGAAGGCCGCCCCGCCCCGGCCGGTCAGCCCGGACCGTTCCACCTCGTCGAGGAGCGCCTGCCGGCCCGGCCAGTCCAGGATGGGTGACGGGGCCGGGCCGTAGCGGCGGACGTGCTCGGCCAGGCTGGCCGGCCCGGCCGCGAACCCCGCGGGCAGCAGGCGGGGCAGCCGGGCGGCCGGCTGGGTGCTCACTGACGGGGAGCGGCCGGTGGTCTCGTCGTAGCGGCGCACTACCGGAGCGCTCCTTTCCCTGGGGTGAGATGGCCGAAGCTGGCCGTCGGCCGCCCGGTGGGGGCGGGATGCCGGATGCCTCCCAGGATGCGGGCCAGGACGGCGGTGGCCACCGCGGCGGCGCAGCCCCACTCGATCAGGACGACCCACCACACCCCCAGGTCATTGCCCGCGGTGAGCGAGTGCACGAAGGCGACCGGCCAGGCCAGGTAGGCCAGCCAGTGCATCGCCCGCCAGGCCCGGTAGCCCAGGCGGGCCCGGACGAGGCTGGTCAGCAGCACCGCGCCACCCAGGTCGACTGCCAGGGTCCCCAGGCCGAGGGCGAGGGTCCGGTAGCCGGACGCGAACGGCAGCACGGTAGCGGCCCAGCCGATCGTGACGAACGGATCCAGGATCGCGGTGAGCACGTGCAGCCCCAGGAACGCCACGGAGAACAGGGCGAGGGTGCGGTGCACCTCCGGGAAGACGAACCGCGGCCAGCGCCGGGGGGCCGAGCCCAGCCGCGCGGCCACGCCCAGCACCACGACGGCGCTGAACAGGATCAGCACGGCCAGGCCGCTGGCCCGGGAGACGAGCCACAGGCCCTGCGGGCCGGCCACGGCGGCGGCGCTCATCGCGTGCCCCCGCGCGGCCCCACGCCGCGGTACACGTGGCTGCCCCGCGGTGGGTCCAGGGGCTCACCCTCACCTTCCGGCCAGCTACCGATGCAGCTCACCTCACCGTCGCGGGCCACGAGCCGGGCCGGGAGACCCGCCGCGGTCAGCCACTCCCGCGCCCCGTCCCCGGCGACGATGGCCGCCGTGGCGGCGGCATTGGCGTCAGCGCAGCTCGCCGCGGCCACGCTCACCATCCGCCACGGTCCGTCCGCCGGCCGGCCGGTCCGGGGATCCACGATGTGATGCAGCACGCGGCCCGCCCGCCGCCATTCGCGGCAGGTGACCGACGAGGTCGCCACCGCCCCGCGGGTCAGCCGGACCCGCTGAGCCGGCGCCGCCCCGGCGGGCCCGGCTGGCAGGCCCGGCGGGTCAGCCACCCGGACCGGCCACCCGCCTGCGGGCGGCGTCCCGCCTGTGGCGATGTCGCCGCCCAGGCTGACCAGCGCTCCCCCGGTGTTCCCGGTGGCGGCCTGGACGGCGCGGACCGCACGGTCGGACCCCAGGCCCTTGGCCGTGGCACCCAGATCGAGCAGCACTCCGGCGGGCAGGCGCAGCAACGGGCCGTCCAGCCGCACCGACTGCCATCCCGGTGCCGGGACCGGCGCGGCCGGAGGGTCCGGGCGGCCGGGCTCGATGGCGGCGAAATCGCGGTCGTAGCCCAGGGAGATGAGGGCGCTGCCGATCGTCGGGTCGGCCAGCCCCCCGGTCCACGCGGCCGCGGTCAGCGCCACTCGGATGGCCTCGGCGAGACCGCCGCTGAGCATGAACAGGCCACCGTGGGCCCGGTGCAGCCAGGAGATCTCCGAGTCCGGCCGGAACCTGCTCGCCTGCAGATCCAGGGCGCTCAGGACGTCATCCACCGCAGTCAGGGCCGCATCAGCGTGCCCCGGCGGCCACACCACGATCCGGGCGGTGGTGCCCAGTGCGTTCCGCTGGGCCACGGCCACCGTGGTGTCGCCGGTGTGAACCCGCCGCCACCGGTGCGGGTCCAGCGTCGCAGGATCAGTAGTCATTGTCATCGCCCTCAGTTGTCGTGGTAGGCCGGAACGTGCCGGACGCGGGTGACGACGGTCTTGCCGTTCACGGTGTGCGTCGTGGTCGTCACGGTGACCCCTGACCCGCTGGTGGTCGCGACGGAATGCGTGACCTGCGGCCCGCTGGCCCCGTGCGCGGCCGGGCCTGCCGTGGTCCCGGTGGCGGCCGTGGCCCCGGCCGCCGTCGTGGCGGGTCCGGCGACCGCAGGGAATGCGTGGTGGGCCAGCGCCACGGTGGCGGCCCCGGTTCCGGCGATGAGGGCGGCCAGGGTCCAGTTGGACATCCGCCGGGCATGCCGGATACCGTCCCGGCGGTCCGCGGCGGGCCCGTCACCCGGAGCGGGGGGGCTGAAGCCGGGCAGCGGCACCCGCCCGTCGTGCTGCTCGCGATCGGAATCCATGAGCGCGTCGTCCTTTCGGTTGGGTCGCGGCCGGGTTCTGCCCGGTCACCCCGATCGTGCGCGCACGCTGATGAACTGGCCGGGTGAGAATCGTGTGAGGCCTCACATCTGCGGACGAGTCGCGGCTCTCATCGTCTTTACATCTGGCGCTGCGTAGCCTCATGGCTGTGCGGGTGCTGGTGATCGAGGACGAGGTGCGGATGGCGCGCCTGGTCAAGCGCGCGCTCGAGGAAGAGGGCCATGCCGTCGACGTCGCCGGAACGGGGCCCGACGGCCTGTGGATGGCGACCGAGAATCCCTATGCGGCCATCGTCCTCGACGTCATGCTGCCCGGCTTCGACGGTTTCGAGTTGTGCCGCCGGCTCCGGGAGGCGGGAATCTGGGTCCCGGTGCTGATGCTCACCGCCCGCGACGAGATCGGTGACCGGGTCCGGGGGCTGGATGCCGGCGCAGACGATTACCTGGTCAAGCCGTTCAGCCTGCTGGAACTCGCGGCCCGGCTGCGGGCCCTCGCACGGCGGGACGACCGCCGCCGCCCGGTGGTGCTGGCCGAAGGGGACCTCAAGCTGGATCCCGCCGCCAAACGGGCCTGGCGGGACGGCACCGAGATCGGGTTGTCCCCGAAGGAGTTCTCCCTGCTCGAGTTCTTCCTCCGGAATCCCGGCACCGTGCTGACCAGGTCCCAGATCATCGAGGCCGTCTGGGACTTCGCCTACGACGGAACCTCGAACGTGGTCGACCAGTACGTCAAGTACCTGCGCCGCAAGGTGGACATCCCGTTCGGCCGCAACGACATCCAGACCGTCCGGGGGATGGGTTACCGGCTGCGTCACGACGAGCCGGCGTAGCGGTGTCCATCCGGCTCCGGCTCGCCGTCGTGTTCACGGCGGCCGCCGCCCTCCTCTTCGCCCTGGGCAGCTGGCTCTTCCTGGCCGAGCTGTCGGCCTCCCTGCTGGGCTCGATCGATGCGCAGCTGGCCAGCCAGCTCACCCGGGCCGCCCGCTATGTCCCGGCCAGCCCGGCGCACACCAGTCCGTCCCCCGGTCCAGGCAGCCCGGCGCCCGGCGAGTACGTGGTCCAGGTCATCGACCCGGCGGGCCGGGTCCGCGGCGGAAGCGCGGACGCGGGAACCACGCCGCTGCTCAGCCGGGCCCAGATCAGCCAGGCCCGCCAGCGCGGGCTCGCGGTGACCGTGTCGGACGAGGACGAGCAGGAGCGCGTGAAGGCCGGGCCGCTGGCCGGGCACCCGGGCTGGGTCGCGGTGGCCAGCGTCGACCTCGAGGCCTTCGACCGGGCGCGCAGCGACGTCACCCGCGAGCTGGTCATCGCCGGCGTGGTGTTCGTGGCCGCCGCGGGACTGGGCGGGTACGGGCTGGCCCGGGCGGCGCTGTCACCGGTCGAGCGGCTGCGGCGCGAGGTCGCCTCGGTCTCCGCCCGCGACCCCGCTCCGGGCCTCCAGGTACCCCGGACCCGGGACGAGATCGCTGCGCTCGCCGCGACCATGAACGAGCTGCTGGGACGGCTGCAGGGCTCGCTGGCCCGGCAACGGGCCCTGGTCGCGGACGCCAGCCACGAGCTGCGCACCCCCTTCGCGGTGCTGCGCGGCGAGCTGGAGCTGGCCGGCCGCCCGGGGCGGAGCCGGGAGGAACTCGCGGCCGCGGTGGACCGGGCCGGCGAGGAGGCCGCCCGGCTGGCGCGCATCACCGAGCAGCTGCTATTCCTGGCGCGCAGCGATGAGGACCGGGTCCAGCCGCGCCTGGAACCGGCCAGCATCAGCGCGCTGCTCACCCGCAGCGCGGAGCACGCGGCCGGGCGCGGGCGCGAGGCCGGCGTGACGCTGAGAGTCGACGCGCCCGCCGGGCTCAGGGCCGGGATCGACCCGGACCGCATCCGCGAGGCCGTGGACAACCTGGTCGACAACGCGCTGCGGTTCGCCCCGGCGGGGACGCCGGTCGTGATCGCGGCCCGGGCGGCCGGCCCCGGCCTGGTCATCGAGGTCCGTGACGCTGGCCCCGGCTTCCCCGAGGAGTTCCTGCCGCACGCCTTCGAGCGCTTCGCGCGGCCGGACTCCGGGCGCGCGCGCAGCGACGGGGGCGCTGGCCTGGGACTGGCGATCGTGAACGCCATCGCGCTCGCTCACGGAGGGCGGGCCACCGCGCGCAACCTGCCCGGCGGCGGCGCGGTGGTCGCGCTGGAGCTTCCAGGGCCCGGGACCACCTGATCCGGTGGGGGCTGGTCCGGGGCCGGAGCCTCCTCACCGAGTGACAGGTAGCTCTCGTCTTCCTGGGCGGTGTGCAGCCGGAGGATGGCGTGCAGGCCGTACAGGAGGCTGCGCAGGTCGGCGAGATCCATGTCGTCGGGCGCGCTGGAGCCGATGTCGTCGAGAAGCTGGCCGAGGCGCCGGATCTGATGGGCGATCTCGGCGTGCGCCCGGCTCATCGTGGCGGTCACGTCGCCGCTGCCGAACAGCCGGTCCAGGGCCGGGTACAGCTCCTGCTCCTCAGCCTGCTCGTGCGGCCCGATCTGCCCGGTCAGCAGCTCATTCACCCGGCGGACCTGCTGCATCGCCGAGGCCGGAGGGGCGGATCCCAGTGCGTCCGCGGCGGTCCGCAACTGCCCGATGCTGGTCCTGATGCGCTCGTGCTCCGCCTGGAACCGCCTGGTGAGCGCGGCGTCCTCGTCGGCGAGGTGAACGCCGGCGGTAGCGGGGTGCAGCGCGCGCAGCGCGTTGAGGATCACCGCGACGTCGATGAGCTCTTGCAGCAGCGCGCCCCAGACCGCGGGCAGCAGGCCGGCCGCGGCCACGCCCATCGCGGCGAGCGAGAGGCCCATCCCGGCGAGCACGCTCTGCCAGGCGATCCGCTGGGTGCGGCGGGCGAGCGCGGCCACCTCGCCGAGGCGGTCGAGGTGGTCCACGGTGAGTACCGCGTCGGCGGCCTCGGACGAGGCGGTGGCGCCCCGGGCTCCCATCGCAACACCTACGTCTGCGAGGGCCAGCGCGGGCGCGTCGTTGATGCCGTCGCCGACCATGATGGTCGGCGCGCGGCGCTGCTCGGCGCGGACCGCGTCGAGTTTGTCCGCGGGGCTGCGGTCGGCGAGCACCTCGTCGACGCCGATCACGGCGCCCACCGTGTCGGCGACCTCGGCGCGGTCGCCGGTGACCATGACGATGCGGTCGATCCCCCCGCTGCGGAGCGCGCGGACGGTCCGGCCCGCGTCGGGACGGACCGGGTCTTCCATCACCAGGACTCCTGCGGGCGCACCGTCGGCCGCGACGAACACGGTCAGTGCGCCGTCGAGCCGGGCCCGCCGCCGCGCCATCTTGGCCCACGCGGGCGCACCGCTCACCCCGGCCCAGGCCGCCTTGCCCACCGCCACCTGGTGCCCGCCGACCGTTCCGCGGATGCCCTGCCCAGGCACCTCCTGCACGTCGTCCGGCCGCACCAGCTCGCACCGTTCCCGTGCGGCTGCGCCCACGACCGCGCCGGCCAGGACATGCTGGGACACCTGGTCCAGGGACGCGGCCAGGCGCAGCACGTCCCGTGCGGGCAGCGGGCCCGCGGTGATGACCCCGGCCACTGACGGGTGCCCGCTGGTGAGTGTCCCGGTCTTGTCGATGAGCACCGTCGTGCACCGGGCGAGCCGCTCCAGCACCGCGCCGCCCTTGACCACCACGCCGCGGCGGGCCGCGACCGACAGGCCGGAAACCAGCGCGACCGGGGCCGCCAGGATCAGCGGGCACGGCGTGGCCACGACCAGCACCGCCACCGCCCGCGCCGGCCCGGCGAGGGCCCACGCGATCCCGGCCGCGGCCAGGGTCACGCCGAGGAACCACAGCGCGTACCGGTCAGCCAGCCGGACAAAGTGGGCCTGCGACCGCTCGGCTTCGGAAACCAGGCGGACGATTCCGGCGTAGGTGCTGTCCTGCGCCGTGGCTGCGGCCCGCAGGTCGAACGGCCCGCCCGCGTTCACCACGCCGCTGCGGACCGGTTCCCCGGAGGCCCGCTCGACGGGACGCGGCTCACCGGTCAGCGCCGACTCGTCCAGGACCGCAGGCGAGGCGGCCAGGGTGCCGTCCACGGGCACCAGCTCGCCGGGCGCGACCATCAGCAGGTCGCCGGCCCCGACCGCGTCGAGTGGCACCACCACCAGCGACCCGCCGGAGTAGCGCCGCGCGGTCCTCGGGGCGCGCTCCAGCAGGGCGCGCAGGTCACGATCAGCGCGTCCGGCCGCCCAGGCCTCCAGTGCCCGTCCGCTGGCTAGCATGACGCTGATCACCGCCGCGGCCAGCAGCTCACCGACGGCCATGGCGCCCAGCAGGGCCAGCAGGGCGATGGCATCCACCCCGGCCCGGCCCCGGCGCAGCGCATCGGCCATCGCCCACAGCGCGTAAGCCGCGCCGCAGGCCCCGGCGGCCAGCCAGGCCGCATCCCCGGCACCCGCCGCGCCGGCCAGCTGGAGGATCCCGCCCGCCGCCAGGGCAGCGAAGGTCACGGCCAGCAGGATTAGCGGTACCCGGCCCTCGAGCCAGGCCAGCTTCTCCCGCGGATAAGTCCGACCCACACCTATGATCATGATCCAGAGGCTGGCGGAGGAGCAGGGTCATTGGGTGGCCGGTCCCGGGTCCTTCGGCCCGCCCACCGCTCGTGCCGAGCGGTGCTCAGTCCTGCTCGGCCGGGGGTCGAGGCGATCCCGTTGATCAGGACGCTGAAGCGCACCAGAAACTTCCCCTCGGCCCGGCTGAGGTAGCGGGCCCGTTCGGCCGGGTCACCAGCGCCGACTGCGTCAGGCCGGGCTCGCCGAACCGGATGTGGGTGCAGGAGAATAAGGACCTGGCTGGCGGCGGGACGGGTTTCAGGGGCTATGACAGCACTCTGGCGAACATGTTCGTTAAGCAAGTTCGTGACGATGTGTTAGTCACGTGCGGCAGACGCGCTGCACGAGATCCTGCCAGCCCCGGGCGATCCGCTCGCCGGTCTGCGGGCGCGCCCCGGTCTGCGGGGCCGCCCCGGTCAGGTCGGAGGCCGACAGGTAGAGCAGCAGCGGGCCGTCCAGGGCGGCGGTGAGCTGGACGGCCAGGACGTCGAGGTCGGCGGGGCCGAGGGGCATCTGCCCGAGCAGGATCCGGATGTGGGTCTGGGACAGGGGCGTCTGTGATCCGGCCGGTATGGGCTGGCTGCCGTCCAGGGCGGCCCGGGCGATCTCCCGGTGCTCGATGAGGAAGCCGATCCGGGCGCGGCCGTAGGCGATCAGCCGGTCCAGCGGGGGCGCGCCCGGGCCCAGCGGCGGCGGCCCGGACAGGACCTGCTCCTGGAAGGCGCGCTCGTCGTCGTCCAGCAGCGCGTGGAAGATCCCCGCGCGGGTGCCGAAGCGGCGGAACACGGTCCCCTTGCCCAGGCCGGCCCGCTGCGCCAGGGCGTCCATGGTCAGCGTGTCCGCGCCCTCGTCGGCGAGCATGTCGCGGGCCGTGGCCAGCAGATGCCGCCGGTTGCGCACCGCGTCGGCGCGCTCGGCATGCGGTTCCCCCACGGGCAGAACGGGCCGATCCATGAGCTTCAGCCTACCGGCGGGAATCTAAACGGGGTAAAGTCCGCTTACACCGTCAGCCTATTTCCCAAGGAGGACCAGCAGTGAGCATCACCGACGCATCTGAACGCTTCACCGCGCTGCCCGACGCCCAGGAGCTGGCCGCGACCGTCGTCGCCCTCGAAGAGCACGGCTTCAGTGTCGAGGTCGTCGACGGTCCCGATGACGCACGAACCGCCGTCCTGGCCCGGATCCCAGCCGGATCCTCCGTGATGACCAACACCTCGGTGACGCTGACCGAGACCGGCATCGCCGACGCGATCAACGGCGGCGGCCCCTACGAATCAGCGCGCAACAAGATGTTCGCGCTCGACTTCGAGACCCAGGTGCAGCAGATGAAAGCGATCGGCGGGCAGCCCGACTACGCCCTGGGCAGCGTCCACGCGGTCACCCACGACGGCACCCTGGTCATCGCCTCAGCGTCCGGCAGCCAGCTCGCCTCCTACGCCTGG
>DASQRM010000155.1:0-28360 GCA_035642895.1 Streptosporangiaceae bacterium
AGGTGACGCTGGTCCAGGGCTCGCCGAGGGGACGCCCGTCCGGTGCCACCCCTGGGGGGTGCTCAGCGAACTCCGTGATCAGGCTGTCCTTGACGCCGAACACGGCGTCCCGGTCCAGGTAAGGGTCACCGGCCACGAAGATGTGCGTGATGAGCGTCCGGTACCCCGGCGCCTCCACCTTGAAGTGCAGGTGCGCGGGGCGCATCGGGCCCCGGCCGGCCGCGGTGAGCAGGTCGCCGACCGGGCCGTCATCAGGAATGGGATACGGCGCCGGGCGCACCGACCAGAACCGGTACTCCCCGTCCGGTGCGCTGCGCAGCCAGCCGCGTCCCCCGGTCCGGCCGTCGGGGTACTGCACGTCGTAGAAGCCGTCCTCGTCCGATTCCCAGACCTCGATGCGGGCCCCGGGCACGGGCTCCCCGCCGGTGCCGTGGACCGTGCCGGACACATAGCACGGCCGGCCTTTGGCCTCGCCGGCGATATCGCCGCCCAGCGCCACCTCCGGCGAATCCTCGGTGAAGAACGGGCCGACCACCGTCGATTCGGTGGCTCCCGCCGACGCCGGGGCGTTGATGGCCACGGTCAGCATGGACAGCCCGAGCACGTCGGAGAGCAGGATGAACTCCTGCCGCCGGTCGTCGGTGATATGCCCGGCCCGGGTCAGGAAGTCGATGCCCTGCTCCCATTCGGACTCGGTCAGCCGCACGTCGCGGGCGAACGCGTGCAGATGGCGCACCAGGCTCTGCATGACCTCCCGGTAGCGCGGTGCGGCCGCGCCGCTGAAGGTGGCCAGCACCTCGGCGGTGACCGCCGCCTCGCCCGCAGCCTGGGCCTGGGCGTCATCCGGCAACCGATCTCCCGCCCAGGCCCGGCGCAGCAGCGCCTGCAGCGCCGCGGCGTCGGCTGGCACCGGGTTGTCCGCGGGCACGGCCGGCTCGATCAGCCGGGCCGCCTCGGCGATCTGTTCCTCACCGAACCCGATCTCGCGCAGCCCGCGGGGCAGGCCCAGCTGTCCGGAAAGCCGTTGCAGGGTGGCGGCCGGAGCACCGCCGGCCAGCCCGCCGCCGGCCAGGGCCTGGCCAATCCGGCGGGCCGCGTCCGGCGCTCCGGGCGCGTTGAAGGCCAGCACGTAGGGCAGCATGATCGCGTGGGTCTGCGCGTGCGGCAGGTCATACCGGCCGCCCAGGATGTGGCAGATCTTGTGGTGCAGGCCGGAGCCCGTGACCGCGAACGCGGTGCCGGCCAGGTACGCCCCGTAGAGCAGGTCCCCGCGGGCGCCGGTGTCAGCGCCGTCGCGCAGGACCGGCGGCAGCGCGGCGGCCAGGACCCTGATGGCCTCCGCCGCGGTCAGCGAGCTGACCGGGTTGCGGCCCGGGGCCCAGAACGCCTCCACCGCGTGCGCCATCGCGTTGAGCCCGGAGGCCGCGGACACCGTCCCGGGCAGGGACGCGGTCAGCTCCGGGTCGTAGATCACCAGCCTGGGCAGCACCCTCGCATCCACGCCGGTGGTCTTGCGGTCGCCCTCGGTCAGGCCCCAGACCGGGGTGACCTCGGATCCGGCGTAGGTGGTGGGCACCGCGATCACCGGCAGCCCGGTGGTCAGCGCGACCGCCTTGGCCGTGCCCGTGGCGGATCCCCCGCCCAGGCTGAGTACCGCGTCCGCGCCGACCGCAGCGGCCTGCTTGCGGGCGGCGTCCGCGACCTCCACGGGCACGTGCGGCCGGACCCCGGTGAAGGTGCCGGCGATCCGGTCCGCCAGCGGCGCGAAGAGTTCCCGGGCGGCCGACTGCTCACTTCCCGACGGGATCAGCAGCAGCCGGGACACCCCGAGCCGGGCCACCTCGCCGGCCAGCGCGGTCCGCGCCGCGCCTGCACCGAACACCACCCGGCCCGGCAGCACGTCACGCGCGAATGGCTCCATCAGACCTCCGGGCCTGGAACGCGGCACGGGCACATTCCCCTAGTCACGCAACGAACTTCCTGGCTCCCGGTGGCCAGGGACGGCTCAGTTCTGGCGTCCGGCGCACCGCCGGACGCCAGAACCAGCGCACGTTACCGGCGCGTGCGCCGCCGCATGCCGCTGGTCAGGCGCAGGGCCCCGAACACGATCAGCACGACCAGACCCACCCAGAACACGAAGTGGAGGGCGGAGATCACCAGTGAGATGACCATGAACGCGACAATCACCGCGAGCACGATGAGCAGAAGTTTCCCCATACGCTCACGATATGCCAACCGGGGGCAGCCTGGCACCGCCGCCGGCCGCCGGATGTCCAGAGTGTCCCGCCGGATAGGGGGCCCGGCCCGGCGGCCCGCGCGTCCGTGCCGTTCCTGGCGCACCTGCCGCTGGTAGCCTTTCGGCCTCGTGACCACCCCCGCGACCGCACCCGACGAGGATGACAGCCGCCCGGACGCTCCGGTCCGGCCCGACCTGCTCCTGTCCCTGCGCAGCTGGCAAAAGGAAGCCTACCGGGAGTATTTCCGCCTGCCCCGGCGCGACTTCCTGCTCGTCGCCACGCCCGGAGCAGGGAAAACGGCCTGGGCGCTGACCATCGCCGCCGAACTGCTCGCCCGCCGGGAGATCGCCTCGGTCACCGTGGTCACTCCCACCGAGCACCTGAAGCACCAGTGGGCGCAAGCCGCGCATTACGTCGGGATCTCCCTGGATTCCTCCTACCGCAACGCACAGGGCCGGGCCTCCGCCGACTTCACCGGGGTGGCGGTCACCTACGCACAGGTCGCCGCGCACCCGATCCTGCACCGGCAGCGCACCGTGAACCGGCGCACCCTGGTTATCTTCGACGAGATCCACCACGCCGGCGACGCGCTCTCCTGGGGCGACGCGGTCCGCGAGGCGTTCGAGCCCGCGCGGCGGCGGCTGGGCCTCACCGGCACCCCGTTCCGCAGTGACGCCAACCCGATCCCGTTCGTGACCTACGCACCGGACGCCGACGGCAGCCGGCGCAGCGTGTCCGACTACGTCTACGGATACGGGCCGGCCCTCGACGACGGCGTGGTCCGCCCGGTCATCTTCCTCGCCTACTCCGGCGAGATGGCCTGGCGGACCCGGGCCGGCGACGAGATCACCGGCACCCTGGGCACGCCCATGCTCGCCGAGCAGCTCGCCCAGGCCTGGCGGACCGCACTGGACCCCCAGGGCGAATGGGTGCAGCGGGTCCTCGAGGCCGCAGACCGCCGGCTGGCCGAGGTGCGCCGGGGCATGCCCGACGCGGGCGGGCTGGTCATCGCCGGTGACCACGCGGATGCCCGGGCCTATGCGGCCCTGCTCCGCCGGATCAGCGGGAGCAGGCCCGTCGTGGTGCTGTCCGACGATCCGGCGGCCAGCCGGAAGATCGGCGCCTCCGCGGACTCCACCGACCGGTGGATGGTGGCCGTCCGGATGGTGTCCGAGGGAGTGGACATCCCCCGGCTGGCCGTCGGCGTGTACGCGACCAGCGTGGGCACGGCGCTGTTCTTCGCGCAGGCCGTGGGCCGGTTCGTCCGGGCCCGGCAGCGCGGCGAGACCGCCTCGGTGTTCCTGCCCTCCATTCCGGTCCTGCTCGGCTACGCCGCGGAACTGGAGGCGGCCCGCGATCACGTGCTGGCGGCCCGCGCGGACGACGCCGAGGAACGCGAACTGGCTGAGGCCCAGCGCCGCCGGGACCACCCGGACCTGGCCGGCGACCTCCCGTTCGAGGCGCTGCACGCGTCCGCGCACTTCGACCGGGTCCTCTACGACGGCACCGAGTTCGGCACCACGGCCGCGGAAGAGGACTTCCTGGGCCTGCCCGGGCTGCTCGACCCGGAGCAGGTCGGGCTGTTGCTGCGCAAGCGGCAGGCCGAGCAGCGGCGGCAGCGTTCCGGGGGATCCGGGGCGGGCGGTACCGGGGCGGGCGGCACCGGCTCCCAGTCCCCCGGACCGGGACGTGGCGTGCCAGCGTGGGCGGCTTCCGTTGCGGCGCCTGAAACGGAAGCGGCGTCCGGCGGTGCAGCCGCCCGCGGCGCGGCCGGTGCGGGGCCGGGGGCGCCGGTCCGCCGGGAGGTGCTCGCCGGCCTGCGCAAGGAGCTCAACGGCCTGATCGGCGCCTGGCATCACCGCACCGGGCAGCCACACGCGATGGTGCACGCGGACCTGCGCCGGGCGTGCGGCGGGCCGGCCCTGCCCCAGGCCACCGCGGAACAGATCCAGGCCCGCATCGACACCATCCGCACCTGGGCCAGGACCGGCCGCTGATACGAGCCGGCGCGGCCTGCGCCGTCATTTACTGGCGCCTTTTAGCCAACGGCCCCCCCGGGTCCGGGCGGCGGTCAGTAGCCGCCTCCGCCGCCCGATGAGCTGGTCGACGCGGCCGCGGTTGCGCCGCTCGCCGTCATTTCGTGCCATACGCCGCCGGAAATGTTGATGCCGTTGCCCTTGGCCTGCCCGGGAGCGGTGTCCGCCACGTAGGTGTACAGCGGATGCCCGTCGTAGCTGGCCTGCGTCGACCCGTCGTCGCGCGTGATGGTGGAGAGCTTGCCGGTCACGCCGCTGCCCGCCGTGGCCGGACCTTTGACCGGCGGCCAGAAACTGGCGCATCCCGCGTTGCAGTTCGACTTGGTGGACGTATCCGGGACGAACCAGTAGAGCGTGAAGCCCTTGGCGTTGGTGAGGACTGTCGTCCCACCAATTGTGGCCGTCCGCAAAGCGGTCCCGGACGAGTTCGCGGTGGCGGACGCCGCCGGGCTTGCCGAGCCGCCCGAGCTGCTGGAACCTCCTGCTGACGAGCTTCCACACGCTGCGGTAACGAGTGCGACCGCCGCCAGGCCCGCCGGCACCCCCCATCTGATACCCATTGGCAATCTCCCTTCAAAAGGGTCAGCCTTTACTGCTCCCCTACCCCCACTCACGTACCGGAAGCCGGATGAGTTCCGCACCTCGCCCGGCCGGGCGGGACAGGATGGCCGGGCGGGACAGGATGGCGGGCGGGGCGGCCGAGTCGCGTCAGCACCAGCGTGATGTCGTCCACACCGGCCGGGGTCAGCGCGGCGCCGCGGGCTCCGTCGAGGAATCCACCGTTGAGCGCCGCGTCCTCGTCGTTGACATGGTCCCGCGCCGGGCGGTAGGACCTGAAACACTTTCCGCCGAGAACCTGGAAGCGCTGATGCCCTCTCCCGTGGACCTGCCGCCTGGTGTCGAGTCCCAGCAGATCGAGACTTCACGGCTGCGGACGCACGTGCTCACGGCAGGCTCACCCGGCGCGCCGCCTCTCGTGCTGGTGCACGGCAACGTGTCGGCGGCCCGGTTCTTCGCCGAGACCATGGCGGCGCTGGGCCGGGACTTCCGCTGCATCGCCCCCGACTTGCGGGGCTTCGGCCGGTCCCAGCGGGCACCGGTGGACGCGCGCCGCGGGGTGGCGGACTTCTCCGACGACCTCCACGCGCTGCTGACCGAAGGCGGCGTGGCGCCCCGGGCCCAGCCGGTGCACCTGCTCGGCTGGTCCCTCGGCGGCGGCGTGGCGCTGCAGTATGCGACCGACCACCCGGGCGCGGTCGGGTCCATCGTCCTGGAGAGCCCCATGTCGCCGTTCGGGTTCGGGGGCACCCGGGACACCGGCGGCACCCCCTGCTGGCCGGACTACTCCGGCTCAGGCGGGGGCACCGCCAGTCCCGAGATGGTCCGCCGGCTCGAGGCCGGTGACCGCGGCACGGACGACCAGACCTCTCCCCGCGCCGTTCTCACCCACCTGTACGGCAACCCGGTCGCGCTCCCGCCCGCCGTCGAAGACGCCCTGGTCGAGGCGATGCTGGAGATGGCCATCGGCCCGGATAACTACCCGGGGGACACCGCGGTGTCGGAGAACTGGCCCGGCGCCTCCCCGGGAGACCACGGGGTCAACAACGCCATCTCCCCCAAGTACTGCGACCTGTCTGGCTTCGCGGCGGCCGGGAACCAGCCCGAGGTGCTGTGGATCCGCGGTGATGCGGACCTGATCGTCTCGGACACCTCGCTGGTGGACCTGGGCCATCTCGGCGCCCTCGGCGCGATACCGGGCTGGCCCGGCGCGGATGTGTTCCCGGCCCAGCCCATGGTGGGCCAGATGCGCGCGGTGCTCGACCGCTACCAGGCGGCAGGCGGCCGGTACACCGAGCGCGTACTGCCCGGTTGCGGGCATTCGCCGCACCTGGAGCGCCCGGCCGAGTTCACGGCCGCCGTCACGGAGTTCCTGGCCCGGGCCGCCACCCGCTGAGCCTTCCACGCGGGTCAGGGACCGGGGGGCGCGGGGCGCCGGGAGGCCTGGTCGCGGCGGCGGGCGGCCCGGTCACGACGGCCGACGGTGAGCCAGGAGGCGAAGGCGTACACCGGCGTGGTGAGCGCGATCAGCAGCGCGCAGCCGGTGAAGGCGCTCTCGATGAACGCGCCGCCGACCCGGGCCACGCCGTAGTAGTAGAGAATCACCACGGCCATGAGCAGCAGGTAGCCGCCGATGGCGGTGCCCGCGTAGCGCCGGGCCAGCCGGAGCCAGCCGCCCGCCTGGCCACCCGCCGCCTGGCCTGCATCCCCACCCGGCGCCGGATCACCGCCCCGCCGCGACAGCCGCAATCCCAGGGCCAGTGCCCCCATGACCAGCAGATAGCCGACCCCCACCGGCAGGACATCGTGCCGGATCAGTGACGACGACATGTCAGGCGCGAAGCAGGAAGTGCCAGCCACGGATGAAGATGTGCCAGCCGAACCAGAGCCACAACGCGAACAGTGCCCACCGGCCGAACGGGTAGCGCATGATCACCCGGAACGCGTCGCTCAGCGTGGGCACCCCGCTGACATGGCTGAGCGCCAGGCCCTCCCACGCGAACAGCGCCCCGAACAGCACCAACCAGACGAGATAACCAATTACCGGATACTGGGCCACATCGACCTCCTCGGCTGATGGCTGCTGGCCAGGCGGACCCGGGCCAGGGCTGACGCGGCCAGGGTGGACCCGGGCCAGCCTGACCGCGGAGCACGTACCGCGGCCCGCCAACGGTCTATCACTGCCCCGGCCCACTGAATGCTCATAGAATCGCGGCGTGCTGCCTCCCGGATCGGCCGCCGCGGTAAGCGGCGGGACGGACGGCGCTCTGGACATACTGCGCCGGGTGTTCGGCTACGACTCCTTCCGCGGCCCCCAGCAGGAGATCATCGAGCACCTCATTGCCGGCGGCGACGCGCTCGTGCTGATGCCGACCGGCGGCGGCAAGTCGCTCTGCTACCAGATTCCCGCGCTGGTCCGCCGCGGAACCGGGGTGGTCATCTCCCCGCTTATCGCGCTGATGCAGGATCAGGTGGACGCCATGCGGGCGCTTGGCGTCCGGGCCGGCTTCCTGAACTCCACCCAGGAACCGGCCGAGCGGCGCGAGATGGAGTCCGCGTTCCTGGCCGGCGACCTGGACCTGCTCTACCTGGCCCCGGAGCGGCTGCGCACCGAGTCCACCGTGGCGCTGCTGGACCGGGGCACGGTCTCGCTGTTCGCCATCGACGAGGCGCACTGCGTGTCCCAGTGGGGGCACGACTTCCGCCCCGACTACCTCACCCTGTCCGGGCTGCACGAGCGCTGGCCCCAGGTGCCCCGCATCGCGCTGACCGCCACCGCCACCGCGGCCACCCGCGCCGAGATCGCGGACCGGCTCAGCCTGCAGGACGCGCGTCATTTCGTGGCGAGCTTCGACCGCCCCAACATCAACTACCGGATAGTGCCCAAGGCTGAGCCGAGCCGTCAGCTGCTGAACTTCATCCGCAACGAAAACCCTGGTGAGGCCGGCATCGTCTACTGCCTGTCGCGGGCCTCGGTGGAGAAGACGGCGGAGTTCCTGACCGCCAACGGGATCACCGCGCTGCCCTACCACGCCGGGCTGGACGCCTTCACCCGGGCCCGGAACCAGGCCCGCTTCCTGCGGGAGGACGGGCTGGTCATGGTGGCCACGATCGCGTTCGGGATGGGCATCGACAAGCCCGACGTGCGCTTCGTGGCCCACCTGGACCTGCCCCGCTCGGTCGAGGGGTACTACCAGGAGACCGGCCGGGCCGGGCGGGACGGGCGGCCATCCAGCGCCTGGCTGGCCTACGGCCTGCAGGACGTGGTCCAGCAGCGCAAGCTGATCGACACCTCAGCCGGGGACCTGGCCCACCGCCGCCGCCAGGCCACTCATCTGGACGCGATGCTGGCCCTGTGCGAGACGATCGAATGCCGCCGGTCCCAGTTGCTCGGCTATTTCGGCGAGGACGCCGGGGCGTGCGGCAACTGCGACACCTGCCAGTCCCCGCCCGAGGCGTGGGACGGGACCATCGCGGCCCAGAAGTTCCTGTCCGCGGTGTACCGGCTCAAGCATGAGCGGGGCCAGCGGTTCGGGGCCGGCCAGGTGATCGACATCCTGCTCGGCCGCAGCACCGCCAAGGTGACCGAGAACCGGCACGACTCGCTGACCGTGTTCGGCATCGGCACCGAGCTGACCGAGTCGCAGTGGCGCGGCGTCGTGCGCCAGCTGCTGGCCCAGGGCCTGCTCACCGTCCAGGGGGACTACGGCACCCTGGAGCTGACCGGGGGCAGTGACGAGGTGCTCGGCCGGCGGCGCGAGGTGATGCTGCGCCGCGAGCCCGAGCGGCCGCCCCGGACCCGGTCCGCCCGGTCGGCCAAGACCGCGGCGATCCCGGACGACATGCCACTGGAGGCCGCGCCGGTGTTCGAGAAGCTGCGCGCCTGGCGCGGGGCCGCCGCCAAGGAGCAGGGCGTCCCCGCGTACGTGATCTTCCACGACGCGACGCTCCGGCAGATCGCCGCGCAGGCACCGTCGAGTCTGACGGCGTTGTCCACGGTGAGCGGGGTAGGGGAGGCCAAGCTGGCCCGGTACGGTCAGCAGGTCCTGGACGTCCTGGGCGGCACGGAGCCCCTAACACGGGACCCCTGACCACGGGACCCTAAACCACTGGAGCAGGCATGCAGATCGGTGTCGTCTTCCCGCAGACCGAGATCGGCCCGGACGCCGGTGCGGTGCGGTCCTACGGGCAACGGGTGGAGGCACTCGGCTTCCGGCACGTGCTGGCCTACGACCACGTGGTCGGGGCGGACCCGGCCGTGCATCACGGCTGGAACGGCCCCTACGACGTGCACATCACGTTCCACGAGCCCATGGTGATGTTCGGTTACCTGGCCGCCCTCACCTCGCTGGAGCTGGTGACGGGCATCATCATCCTGCCGCAGCGGCAGACCGCGCTGGTGGCCAAGCAGGCCGCCGAGGTGGACCTGCTGACTGGCGGCCACTTCCGCCTCGGCGTCGGGCTGGGCTGGAACCAGGTGGAGTACGAGGCGCTCGGGCAGGATTTCCGGACCCGGGGCCGGCGCATCGAGGAACAGGTCACGCTGATGCGCCGTCTGTGGACCGAGGAGTCCGTGACCTCCGAGGGCGAGTTCGACCGGATCACCGGGGCGGGGCTGGCCCCGCTGCCCGTGCAGCGCCCCATCCCGGTCTGGTTCGGGGCCCAGTCCGAGCGGGCCTACCGCCGGGCCGGCCGCCTCGCCGACGGCTGGTTCCCGCAGGTCAGCCCCGGTCCCCAACTCGACCAGGCCCGGGACATCGTGCAGGCCGCCGCCCTCGAAGCGGCCCGGGACCCGGCCCAGCTCGGCCTGGAGGGCCGGATCAGCTGGCGCGGTGACACCACCAAGCTGGCCGAGCAGGCCGCCGCGTGGCGCGACGCGGGCGCCACCCATCTGTCCGTCAACACCATGGGCGCCGGTCTCCCCAGCCTCGGCGACCACTTCGGCGCCCTGGAACTAGCCGCCGAAGCCCTGGCCCCCCTGGCCAGCTAACCCCTGAGCACTTTTCCTGCCGTAGCCCGCGCCGGGCCGGGGCACGCGGGGTACCGGCGCACACCGGACCCAAGCTCGCGGAAGCGGGCGAGCATAATGACGTGGGGCTGGTCAACGGCCTCGTTCCGACTCTGATTGGACATTGATGGCGGACTCGGCGGGATCTGGGGACTGGACCGAGCTGGGGCTGTTCACCGTGGCTCCCGGCGTGCACCGGATCCCGCTGCCGCTGCCCAACGACGGGCTGCGGGCGGTGAACGTCTACGCCATCGAGTCCGGCGATGACCTGGTGCTGATCGACGCGGGCTGGGCACTGGCCGAGACAGGTGGCCTGCTGGACGCGGCCCTGGACCGGATCGGCCGCAACTCCGCGGAGATCACCCGCTGCCTGGTCACCCACGTCCACCGGGACCACTACACGATGGCGGTGATCCTGCGCCGCCGCTTCGGCACTCACGTGGCGCTGGGGATTGGCGACCGCCCCTCGCTGGCCGTGATCAGCGAGGCCGGGCGCGAGAACCTGACCGAGCATGTGCGCCGGATGAAGCGGGCCGGAGCCGAGCCGGTGATCCGCGCGCTGAGCGCCGCGTTCGGCACCGCGCCGCCCGCGCGGGAGGACCTGTGGGAGCAGCCCGACGAGTGGCTCAAGGATCAGGTCACCATCAAGCTGGGCGGCTGCGAGCTGCGGGCGGTGGCGACCCCCGGTCACACGCAAGGACACACCGTCTTCGCCGATCTCGAGCACGACCTGCTGTTCGCCGGGGACCACGTACTGCCGCGCATAACCCCGTCGGTGGGCTTCGAGGCGGTCATGGGCGAACTGCCGCTGGGTGACTACCTGCGTTCGCTGAGGCTGATGCTGGACCTGCCGGACATGCGGCTGCTGCCCGCGCACGGCCCGGTGACGGACACCACCCACGCCCGGGTGCACGCGCTGCTGGCTCATCATGAGGACCGGCTGAACGCGTGCCTGGACCGGGTCCAGGCCGGGGCGCACACCGCATATGAGGTCGCGCTGGCGCTGCCCTGGACCCGGCGCGCCCGCCGGTTCAGCGAGCTCGACCCGTTCAACCAGATGCTCGCGGCCCTGGAGATCGGGGTGCACCTGGACTTGCTGGTGGCCCAGGGCCGGCTGGCCGGCACGGCTACCGGCCAGCTGATGACTTACGCGCTCCCCGGACCCGCGGCCGGCTGAGGGTCAGCATCCCGCCCATCGCCTGGGGTGCTACGGTGCATACATGCGTATGTATCTAAATGGGCAGCCGGACGCGCGGACGGCACCGTGACCCTGACCGAGCAGGGACGGCCGAATCCGCGAGGGGAGGCCATGGTGGCCCAGCTCAAGTGGGTCCACGACATGATCCGGCACGATCTCGGCCTGATCCGCCAGATGGCCGCGGACACCGAGTCGGGGCGGCCCGCCCGCGTGATCCGCGGCGCGATCCAGGCACTGGCCTCGGGCAGCGCCGTCTGGCAGCTCAAGGTCGGCTGCCTGCAGCACTGCCGGTTCGTTCACTCCCATCACACGCACGAGTCGACGCTGCTGTTCCCGGCGCTACGCGACGCCAACCCAGCGCTGAACCCCGTGGTGGACAAGCTGGAAGCCGATCATGCGCACGTCTCCGATCTGCTCGACGAGGTCGAGGCCGCCTCACACCAGCTCGGTGAGGCCAGTGAGCCTGCGGCTCGCGAGCGTCTCGGCACCGCCCTGCGTGCGCTGAGCGAGGACCTGCTGGCTCACCTCCAGTACGAGGAGGAGCACATCTCGGACACGCTGCGCACCTGGACCCGCTGGCCCGGCTGGTAAGGCGCGGCGGATATGAAGACCCCGGACACGAGGGCGGCGGATATGAACGCTCCGGACCCGGCGGCGGCGGTCATGACGGCCCGCCGCCCCGGCCCAGTGCCGGACGAGCACGCCTGCGCCCAGGCGTGGGCGGCCCTGACCGCGGCGCACGCCCTGGTGACCGAGCAGCTGAGCGCCGCGCTGACCCGGATCTGCGGGCTGAGCATCAACGAGTTCCAGATCCTGCTCCGGGCGGACCAGGCCCCGGAAGCCGGGGTGCGGATGGGCGAACTATGCTCCGCGGTGCGGCTGACCCAGCCCTCGCTCAGCCGCGCGGTCGCCCGGCTGGAGCGGCACGGCTGGCTGCACCGGGCCGGGGCCCCCGGGGACGGGCGAGGAGTGCTGATCAGCGTGACCCCGTCGGGCCGCGCGGTGCTCGCGCAGGGCAGTACCGTGCATACCCAGACGATCCGCGAGCTGGTGCTCGACCGCCTCACCCCGGACGAGCAGGACGTGCTCGCCCGGGCCCTGACCCGGGTGGCCGAAGGTGGCCACCCCCCGACCGTGCAGGAGCACTCATGGCCAAGCCAGCCGCATTCGGCCTGAACGTCGACCCCAACGCGGGAGGCCTGGCCATCGCCGGGCGGATCGCCGCCATCGCCGACTCCGCTGGCCTGGAGTACGTGGGCATCCAGGACCACCCCTACAACGCGGACTTCCTCGACACGTTCGCGGTAATCACCTGGCTGGCCGCCCGGACCAGCCGCGTGCACCTGTTTCCCAACGTGGCCAATCTGCCGTTGCGTCCGCCGGCCATGCTGGCCAAGCAGGCCGCCAGCATTGACGTGCTCAGCGGCGGCCGGTTCGAGCTGGGGCTCGGCGCGGGCGCCTTCGCCGACGGCATCGCGGGCATGGGCGGCCCGCGGCGCTCGCCGGCCGAAGCCCGGGCGGCGCTCAGCGAGGCGATTGACATCATCCGGGCCAGCTGGGCGGCCGAGCCGTTCAGCTTCGAGGGCACCTACTACGAGGCACCCAGCGTGCAGCCCGGCCCGCCCCCGGCGCACCCGGCCGGGATTTGGCTCGGCGTGGGCGGGCCGCGCGCAGTGGCGCTGGTCGGCGCCAAGGCCGACGGCTGGTCGGTGTCGTCGCCGCGCGTGCCCCCGGAGCGGCTGCCCGAGCTGAACGACATCATCACCGGGGCCGCGCTGGAAGAAAACCGCGATCCCGACGAGATCACCCGGCTCTACAACGTCATGGGGCTGATCTCCGCGGACGACCAGGGCCCGTTCCACGGCCCCGTGGAGCGGTGGATCGAGACGCTGGTCAGCCTGTACGACCAGATGAACGCGTTCGTGTTCTGGCCGTCCGGGGACCGGGAACGCCAGTCCCGCATCTTCGCCGAGGAGGTCGTCCCGGCGGCGCGCGAGGCGTTGGCGGACCCGCCCGGCGAGTAACGGCCGCCCACCCCGGGGGGTGAGACCGCCTCGCGGCCGCGAGGGGCGGATGGATAGGGTTTCCTGCGTGGAATACCGAACGCTGGGCAGATCAGGACTCCGGATTTCCGTGCTCACCCTGGGCACGATGACCTTCGGCGGCGCCGGCGGGTTTGCGCGCGTCGGCTCGACCGATGTGGACGAGGCCCGGCGTCAGGTGGATGTGTGCCTGGACGCGGGGGTCAACCTCATCGACACCGCCGACGTCTACTCGGCCGGGCTGTCGGAGGAGATCGTCGGTGAGGTTCTCGCCGGGCGCCGCGACCAGGCGCTGGTGGCCACGAAGGTCCGGATGGACATGGGTGATGGCCCCAACGACGCTGGCCTGTCGCGGCACCACATCGTGTCCGGCTGCGAGGCCAGCCTGCGCCGTCTCCGCACCGATCACATCGACCTCTACCAGATGCATGAGTGGGACGGCGTGACGCCGCTGGAGGAGACGCTGGAGGCGCTGGACCTCCTGGTCCGCTCGGGCAAGGTCCGTTACGTCGGCTGTTCCAACTACGCCGGCTGGCAGCTGATGAAGGCGCTCGGCACGGCCAGCCTGCACGGCCTGCCCCGGTTCGTCAGCGAGCAGATCTACTACTCACTGCAGGCCCGCGACGCCGAATACGAGCTGATCCCGGCCGCCGTGGACCAGGGACTCGGTGTCCTGGTCTGGAGCCCGCTCGCGGGCGGCCTGCTGTCGGGTAAGTACCGCCGCGACCAGCGGCCGGAATCCGGCTCCCGCCAGCTGACCGACTGGAACGAGCCGCCGGTCTACGACCAGGACAAGCTGTACGACACCGTCGAGGTGCTGATCGCGATCGGCGCCGAGCACGGGGTGTCCGCAGCGCAGGTCGCCCTGGCCTACCTGCTCCGCAAGCCCGCCGTGACGTCGCTGGTGATCGGCGCGCGGACCGCCGGGCAACTGGCCGACAACCTGGCCTCGGCGGAGCTGAAGCTCAGCGACGCGGACCTCGAGCGGCTCGACAAGGTCAGCCAGCCGCCCCTGCTCTACCCCTACTGGCATCAGGCCAAGACGGCTCATGACCGGCTGTCGCCCGCCGACCTGACCCTGCTCGGGCCTCATCTGTAACCGCCGGTACCTTGGGACACAGGTATTCATGACGGACCGGACCTCGAAGCACCAGGACCGCTGATGACCCTGTATGGAGCCCCGCAACCCGCGGGCGGCCCCGCGCCCGAGGCGGTGACGCAGCCGGTGGCCGCACCGCTGACCGCTGCGGCGATCTTCCTTGTCGTTACCGTGCAGCCCGGTCAGGCCAGCGCCGCGGCGGTGCGCGGGCTGTGCGGCGATCTCGGCGGCCTGCTGCGCGCGGTCGGGTTCCGTGACCTCAACGCCGCCCTGACCTGCGTGATGGGCTTCGGGTCTCAGCTCTGGGACCAGCTGGCCGGTCCGGAGCGGCCCGCGGGACTGCACCCGTTTCGCGAAATCCGGGCCGACGGGCGGCACGCCGTCGCCACCCAGGCGGACCTGCTGTTCCATATCCGCGCGAACCGGATGGACCTGTGCTTCGAACTGGCCACGCATATCAGCGCGCGGCTGGGTGAGGCCACCGGCACCGTCGACGAGGTGCACGGCTTCCGCTACTTCGACGACCGGGACCTGATCGGCTTCGTGGACGGGACGGAGAACCCGACCGGCCAGGACGCGGTCGAGTCGACGGTGATCGGCGCCGAGGACCCGGCATACGCCGGCGGCAGCTATGTGATCGTCCAGAAGTACCTGCATGACATGGCCAAGTGGAATGCCCTGCCCACCGAGGAGCAGGAGAACATCATCGGCCGGACCAAGCTCGACGACATCGAACTGGACGACGCGGTGAAGCCCAGCTTCGCGCACAACGCGCTGACCACCATCGCCGATGACAACGGCGAGGAAATCGACATCGTCCGGGACAACATGCCCTTCGGCAACGCCGCGAAGGGCGAGTACGGCACCTACTTCATCGGCTACGCCCGCTCGCCGCAGACCATCGAGCTGATGCTCACCAACATGTTCATCGGCCGGCCGGCCGGCAACTATGACCGGCTGCTCGACGTCAGCCGCGCGGTCACCGGCAGCCTGTTCTTCGTGCCGTCGGTCCCGCTGCTGGAGAGCCTGGCCGACGATCCCGCCGACGGCGGCCCCGACGCGGCCAGCCCCGACCCGGCCAGCCCCGCCCAGGCCAGCCCCGACCCGGCCAGCGCCGCTCAGGGCGCCCCCGCCGGGGACAGCACCGATACGGGCGGAGACCCGCCAGCCGGGCCGCCCGCACCATCCGACTCCGCCGGATCACTCGGCATCGGCAGCCTACGAGGAGTGACGCAGCATGGATAACCTGCACCGGGAGCTTGCCCCGATCTCCGACGCAGCCTGGTCCCAGATCGAGGAAGAGGCCACCCGCACCCTCAAGCGCCATCTGGCCGGGCGCCGGGTGGTGGACGTGTCCGGGCCCGGGGGCAGCGCGCTGTCCGCCGTCGGCACCGGGCACCTGCGTGACATCGAGACCCCGCACGACGGGGTGCTGGCCCGCCAGCGCGAAGTCAAGCCGGTGAACGAGTTCCGCGTCCCGTTCCGGGTGGACCGGAGCGCGATCGATGACGTGCTGCGCGGCGCCCAGGATTCCGACTGGCAGCCGGTGAAGGACGCCGCCCGGCAGATCGCCTTCGCCGAGGACCGGGCCGTGTTCGAGGGATACGCGGCCGGGGGGATCACGGGCATCAGGCAGGAAACGAGCAACCCGCCCATGACCCTGCCGGGCGACGTGCGCAGCTACCCCGAGGCGATCGCCGAGGCCCTCCGCTACCTGCGGATCGCCGGGGTCAACGGCCCGTACTCGGTCGTGCTCAGTGCCGACGCATACACCGCCGTGAGCGAGACACGTGACCACGGCTACCCGATCCACGACCACATTAAGCGGCTGATCAGCGGGGACATCATCTGGGCCCCGGCCATCGAGGGCGCCTTCGTGCTCACCACCCGCGGCGGCGACTACACGCTGCAACTCGGTCAGGACATCTCGATCGGCTACCTCAGCCACGACGCGTCCAGCGTGGAGTTGTACCTCCAGGAGACGTTCACCTTCCTGGTCTTCACGTCCGAGGCCTCAGTAGCCCTGGCCACGGCGCCCTGAACCACGCGGACTCTGAACCACGGGACGTCCTGGAGCCGAGGTCCTGATTGGGCGTTCGGCCCTGTTCACAGGAATGTTGTTGCTAGCGTTGCGAACATGTCCGTGAAGACCTTCAGTATCAGCATGGGTGAGCGCGCCTACCGGCAAGCTCGCGCCGAGGCTGACCGCGCGGGGCTGTCCATGTCGGCGTGGATGACCCGGGCCGCGCGGGAGAAGATCCAGCGCGATGCGGCAAGCGCGATCGCCGAAGCGGACCGGGTCACTGGGCACGACTGGGCGGAGTGGACGGAGGTTAACGCAGGCGACTTCCCGCCTAGCGCCGGCCAGGGCGCCGCGTGAACCGCGGTGACATTTTCGCGTATAAGGGAGTTGCCCGGGCCGGGTACGTGGCCATCGTCAGCAACGACGGCTTCAACGCGATCACCGGCCACCCCGTGGTCGTCAAGGTCAGCGACCGGCCAGACCTGACCGAGACTCCCTACGTCGTCGCGCTCAGCCAGAACGATCCGGTCGCCGGGCACCTGGAGTCCTATTCCGCGGTGCGGGTGCGCCGGAACAGGTTGTCGGGTGACCGGATCGGCCAGCTCGCCGAGGAAACCATGCGCAAGCTGGACGACGCACTGGCGCTGATCTTCGACTACGAGGCCTGACCGCCCGCGTTCGCGCCGTGGCCCAATGAGCGCGGGGTAACCCCGGAGCCCGGCTGTCATGCCCAGGGGCCGGCCAGGTGTACCGTCATCGCCGCTACGAGCAGCCCGCCCGCGATCGAGGCCACCAGGAGCAGCCAGCGCGTGGTGCGGCCGGCCAGGACACGGCTGGCCAGAGCACCGTGCGGCCGGCTGAGACCGGCCGGCCCGCGCAGGTCCGATCCGATGAGCCGGGGCAGCCGCCAGGCATACGCGAGGACATGAACGGTCATCACGCCGAACCAGAGCACGAAGAACGCCTTGTGCAGGAACAGCCACGGCCCGGCAGCCGGTCCGGTGACGGCCAGCATCACCCCGGTGCCGATGACGCCGACGGAGGTGACCAGCACGAACGGCCCGAGCAGGCGCAGCAGCGGCGCGGGTGGGCCCTTGCGCCGGTACTCGGGGGCCCCGCTGTAGTACCGGGCGAAACGGTAGACCACCGCGCCGATCTTGAGCGCGACCGGGCCGATCAGCAGCATGCCGAGGAAGAAGTGCAGGGTGATCAGCTGGTGGACGGACAGGATGGTAAAACCCTCGGCCGCGAACAGCACCAGCAGCACGGCCCCGGTCGCCGCGGTGAGGCGCTCATTGCCCTCGGCGCCGCCACTGTGGTCCAGGGAAGCACTGCGGCGGTGGGAAGCACTGCGGTGCTGGGCGCGGGCACGGTCCGGGCCGACGTCGTCGCGGGGTCCGTAGGGGCCGAGCGTCCGGCGGGGGCCACGCGGTCCGCCGGGGTCACGGCGGCCCTCGGACCCTGGTTGGTAGCCCGTCATCCGCTAGGTTCCTCCCTTGATCACCGCAGGCCACCTGGCCAGACAAGACATGCGGGTCACCTGGTCCCGGATCTCTAGCCTGCTGGGCCGGCCGCGCGGAACCAGTTCAGGAGCCGTTCAGGAGTGGTAAGGAAAAGCCCGACCTCAGGCGGACGCCGGGCCCGGCCGACGCGCCCGTTCCGGGGGTTTGACCGGCAGGGTCACGGTGACGGTCAGCCCGCCGCCCGGGGTATCCGACAGCGCGGCGGAGCCACCGTTGGAGGTGACGAGGCGGTGCACGATGGCCAGGCCCAGCCCGGCACCACCTGGCGTGCTGCTGACGAACCTGCGGAACGCCATCTCCCGCTGGGGGGACGTCATCCCCGGCCCGTCGTCAGACACCACCACCCGCGCCCCGTCCCCGCCGGCGGCCGCACTGACCTCGACGTGGCCACCCGCCGGGACCGCGTCGAGCGCGTTGGCCAGCAGATTGTCCAGGATCTGCTCCAGGTGTCCCTCGCCGAACATGGCCGGCACCGGGCCGTCACCCGACGGGCGCAGATCGACCCCGCGCTCCTCAGCCACCGGCCGCCAGGCCGCCGCCCGGTCCCGGATCACCTGATCCACCCGGACGCTGACCGGCTCGACCAGCACGTTCTCTGCCCGCGCCAGGGCCAGCAGCCCGTCCACCAGGTGCGACAGCCGGGCGATCTCATGCTGCGCCCCGTCCAGTTCCTCGGCCGTGTCCGGGTCCGCGTCCTGGGTCAGCACGTCCAGCCGCAGCCGGAGCGCGGCCAGCGGGGTGCGCAACTGGTGGGAAACATCCGCCATCGTGGCCCGGTTCCCGTGCACGAGGGACTCCAGCCGGCCGGCCATGCCGTTGAAGTTCCGGGCCAGCCGCCGCACCTCGGGCGGCCCGTGCCCGGCGGATGACCGGGTGTCCAGCGCCCCGCTGCCGAGCCGCTGGGCGGCGTCGTCGAGGGTGTTCAGCGGGCGGCTGACCCACCGGGCCAGCGCGATCGCCGCGACCGCCGCAGCTCCCAGGACCGCCAGCCCAACCGCGGCCAGCCAGGCCCACAGGACGCCGACCCGCTCCTCCAGTTCCGCGGAGGACCGGGACAGCACCACGGCTCCGACCACTGCCTTCCCACTGTCCCCGAACACCGGCACCGTCACCCGCAGCCGGTCATCCACCCTGGTGTCCACGACGGTCCGGCCCTGCAGCGCCGAGGTCAGGGCGGCGGCGGGAATCGTGCCGTCAGCGCTGGTGCCGATGACCACCAGGCGCCCGGCGTTGTAGATCAAGACCTGGTCACCGGCCCGCCGGGCCTGGGTCAGGGCCCGGGCCACCGCGAGGCCCCCGGCCGGGGGGTGGTCGGCCAGCCGGTCCTCGGCCAGCCCGGACAGCGCCCGGGCGGACAGCATGGTGTCCTCCCGGAAGGAGCTCCGCTCGTGGCCGGTGGTGATCAGGCCGAGTGGTACCACGGTGGTCACCAGCAACGCCCCGATCAGGGCGAGCATCGTGAGCACGATGCGCCGGGCCATCTCAGACCTCGCCGAGCCGGAAACCCCTGCCGTACGCCGTCTCGATCAGCCCGGGCACATCGAGCTTGCGGCGCAGGGCCGCCACGTGCACGTCCAGCACTTTCGTCGGGCCATACCAGTGCGCGTCCCAGGCGCTCTCCAGAATCTCCTGGCGGGTCATCACCCGGCCCGGGTCAGTGGCCAGGCACTCCAGGATGTCGAACTCCTTAGGGGTCAGCGCCACCTCGCGGCCGTGCACGGTCACCTTCCGGGTGCGCAGGTCGACGGCGAGGGGCCCGTGCCGCAGCACCTCCCCGCCGGGCCGCACCCGGCGCAGCACGGCCCGGATCCGGGCCAGCAGCTCAGCCAGCCCGAACGGCTTGATCAGGTAGTCGTCGGCGCCGGCGTCCAGGGCCAGGACACGTTCCGGCTCCTCGCCCCGCGCGGTCACGATGATGATCCCGGCATCCGACCGCGCCCGGAGCTGGCGGCACACGTCCACCCCATCGGCGTCGGGCAGGCCAAGATCCAGCAGCACGACATCCGGATCGCCGGACGCCAGCGCCTCCCGGCCGGTCATCACGTGATCCACCCGGTACCCGCCCCGGCTCAGGCCCCGCACCAGCTGGGTGGCCAGGCTCGGGTCGTCTTCCACCACCAGGACACTCGGGGTGCCCTGGGCGGCGGGCAGCCCGGCGCCGGCGGCACTGCTTGCCACGCTCATAGGCACCACGGTAGAGCCCGCTGGGCGGCGCCACGACCAGCACCGCCCAGCGGGCTCAGGCCGCCTAGCTGGAGAGCGGCAGGGACACGATCGGCGTGGTGGTGGGGTGGCTGGTGCCACCGGCCGGCTCGACGGTCAGCGCGACCGCGTCGCCGGGCTCGAGGCCGGATGCGAGCAGCGGCGCGGTCCGCCCGGCCGCCGGAGCCGGGAGCAGCCCGGCCCGGCGGGCGGTCTGGCCCGCCACGAACCACAGCTCATAGACCTTGCCGCCGCTCAGGGCGGGCAGCCCGGCCGTGCTGATGATCAGCGCGTGCCGGGACTGCGAGGCGACCACCGTGGCCCGGCCGCCGTCCGTGGCCCGGCGCACCGCCAGCCGGGCGTCCGGGGCGGCGAGCACGGCGGCGACGGACCGGTTCTCGGCCTGGGCCTGGCTCAGCTGCTGCCGGGTGGACGACTGAACGACACCCAGGGCCACCGCCGCCGCCACGGCGGCCGCGGCCACGGCCACCGCCAGCCGGGGCAGCCAGGGACTGCGGGCCAGGCGTAGCCGGGCCCGGGGCATCTCGCGCACTTCGGGAGGAAGCTGCCGGGTGACCGAGGCCGCGGTGAGGACTCGCTCACGCAGCGCGAGCGGCGGGCTGGCCGCGACCGCCTGCGCCAGCCGCGTCGCGGTCTCCCGGAAGCCGCGGACCTCGTTCTCGCACGGCGGGCAGCGGTGCAGATGATGCTCGAACTGGTCCAGCTCCAGGCCGGTAAGGGCGTCCAGCGCATACACGCCGCTCAGCCCGTGCAGGTCGCGGCGGCCTTCTCTCACATGGAGGCGCAGTTTCACCAGCTCACCCCCATGCAGTCACGCATCCGGATCAGGCCGTCCCGGACCCTGGTCTTGATGGTCCCCAGGGCCGTGCTGAGCAGCGATGCGACTTCCGGATACGTATACCCGCCGTAGTAGGCCAGGGTGATCGACTGCCGTTGCAGCGCAGTCAGCGAATCCAGGCAGCGGCGCACCCGTTCGGCCTCCAGCCGCGACTCCACCGTCTCCGCGACGCCTTCCGCGGGCGTAGCGGAGACGGTGCTGACCTTCTGCTCCCGCTGGGTCTCCGCGCTCACCGAGCGGACGCGGTCGACGGCCCGCCGGTGCGCGATCGTCAGCACCCAGGTCATCGCGCTGCCCCTGGTGGCGTCGAAGCGTGACGCGGTACGCCACACCTCCAGCAGGACCTCCTGCGCGACTTCCTCAGATTGCGCCGGGTCCCGTACCACCTTGCGGATCAGGCCGTAGACCGGCCGGGCCAGCCGGTCATAGGCCGCCTCGAACGCGGTCGCATCGCCCTGCGCGACCAGGGTCAGCAGCCCGCCCAGGTCCTCCTCGTGCTCTGGCAGGGGCCCGAGCCCAGGGTGGGGTCCGGGCACGTCCTGTGTGCTCATGATCGGTATTCGGAGCCCCCCGCCGGCCGGATGGGTCCAGAACGCGGCGGCGCGCAGCCGGCCGGCTAGCCGGCCAGGTGCGCCAGTTCCGGCACGAAGCGGGCCGCGTTGATGGTGCCCACCCCGGAGGCGAGGTCGTACCCGGGCCGGGCCCTGAACCCGGTCACGGTGTGCACCTTGCCGCCCTGGGGGAACGAGACGGTGTTGTTGCCCTTGGTCACGTCCACGATGCCCGCGGCCGCGCCCATGGCGGACATCTTGTACAGCGCCGGGTTGATCAGGCCCAGCGGGTGCCCTGCGACCTGGTCAGCCAGGGCGACCACGCCGGCGAACAGCGGGGTGGACTCGCTGGTGCCGCAGGTCGGGTACCAGCCGGCCGGCTGGCCCTTGAAGCTCTGGTACATGTCCACCGCGCCGTTGCAGGCGCCGCTCATCGAGATGTCCGGCACGCCGCGCGCGGCGCCGGTCACGCCCGCCACGCTGTTCTGGTACTTGGGCCGGGAGAAGATCACGGACTTCCCGCCGCCGCCCGCCAGCGGGTTGGGGCCCTTGCCACCGAAGATGAACTGCTGGGTGGGGACGTTGTAGGTGTCGTTCCACACCACGGAGTGCCAGGCGCCCTTGGCCGACTGGCGCAGCTGGGTGCCGCCGACCCCGGTCACCAGCGGGTCGCTGTCCGGCCACGAGGTCACCGGGTGCAGGTAGTAGGTGGTCTCGTTGAACTTGACGTCCGCCGCGCCGCTGTCGCCGGAGGCGGCCAGCACGGTCACGCCCTTCGCGGCCGCGTCCTGGTAGGCACCGCGCAGGCGCAGCAGGGACTTCTTGGTCGCGAAGGTCTGCTCGGTCGCGCTGAAGCTCTGGCTGATCACCCCGCCGAGGTGGTGGTCGACCACGGACGTCTCGGCCTTGACGATGGCCGGGAAGCCGGTCGTGCCCTCCTCCTCCGAGGTCGGGGTCTCCACCAGGACGATGTTCGCGTCCGGGGCCATCGCGTGCGACCACTCGACGTCCAGTTCGGTCTCGCCCGCCCAGCCTTCCCGGGTCGAGGTCGGCTGGTACTTCGCCACCCGGCCGGCCGGCTGGATCACCTTGAGCGACGGCGGGTCGGGCAGGCCGAACTTCTTGTCGAACACCCCCAGGTCGTGACGCACCGTGGGGGACCCGAAGGAGTCGACGATGACGATCGTCGCACCCTTACCGGTAATGCCCTTCTTGGCCAGCGGGCCCAGGTTGTAGGCCTGCCGGACCTGGGCGGGCTGGTAGCAGGCGATCTTGTAGTGCGCCTCGCAGAAGGCCGTGGTCGGCGGGGCGGACTGCGCGTCCCGGATATGCACCGCGGCCGGGCTGATGACCACCGGGGCGGTCGCGGCTACCGCGGCGGCACCACCCGCGGCGGCACCACCCGCGGCGGCTGAGGTACTGCCCGCAACCGCGGCGGCCATGGCGGCCGAGCCCACGGCAATGGACAGAGGGCGGCGCACTCGCATCCCATCTCCTGATTGCTGACAGCCGGGAAAGCCCCACCGCCCTCCCGTGGCCCCCACGACATTAACAGTGGCGGGTGCACGCCGGGACGGGCATCGGGCCAAGGCGGCAGCGGGCCGGCCGGCCAGCCGGCCGGTAGGCTCACGGCCATGATCGTGCTCGTGGCCGGCGTGTCGGCCAGCGGCAAGACAACCGTCGGTTCCCTGCTGGCGGACCGGCTGGGCTGGCCTTTCACCGATGCGGATGCACTGCACTCAGCGGCGAACATCGCCAAGATGCGGGCTGGCCACGCTCTATCCGACGCCGACCGACGCCCCTGGCTGGTCACGGTGGGAGCCCGGATGGATGCCTACGCGGCCAGCGGCCAGTCTGCCGTCCTGGCCTGCTCCGCACTGAAACGGTCCTACCGCGAGCAGCTGCTGGCCGGGCGGCCCGAGGCCCGGATGGTTTTCCTGCACGTCACCCGGAAGGTGCTGGAAGCCCGGCTGCGCGCCCGGCCCGGGCATTTCTTCCCGGCCGCGCTGCTCGACAGCCAGCTCGCCATCCTGCAGCCCCCGGGGCCAGACGAGGACGTGGTGGTGCTGGACGACACCACCTCGCCGGAACAGGTCGTAGACGTCATCATCCAGCGCCTTCACCTGAGGCCCCCGCAGGAGAAAATGAGTTCATGAAGCTGAAACTCGACCTGCACGACATATACAACCGGGGCCAGGACATCGACCGGGCCCTCCGGGCGATCATCGACGAGGCAGTGGCCAAGAAGGCGCCCGTGGTTGAGATAATTCCGGGCAAAGGGTCAGGTCAGCTGAAAAAACACGTCCTGAGGTTCCTTGAGCAGAAAGAAATCAAGCAGCTGTACAGCCGGGTCGAGAAGGACTCAAAGAACTTCGGCCGGGTCTTCGTGCATTTCCGGTGGAAATAGGCGGGTCCTCAGCCGGCCCACTGCAGGAGTGGCGGCCCGGGCCATTCTGACCCATCGCGGGGGCTTGCGGTGCCGCGGCGCGAACCGCTGATGCACCCGGGCATCAGCGAACCGCCCATCGGGAGGATACGTCGATTGCCACACACAGCCCACAGGTACTCCCCCCTCGCCACGGCATGCGGGCCCGGATCCCTGGCCATTGCGAACTAGCCGCCATCATCTGGCCCGTTTCCCGCGTTCCACTCCCCCGGGAAGAAGGCACCGGAGCCCTCATCCCCCCAAACGCAGACAAGCAGGGGACTACAACTCGTAGTCTCCCGCATCCGTCGGCGCGTTTGTCATGCTGGCATGAACCGTCTTGGATGTCCAGCGAGAGCGCAAATTGAAGTGCCATTAATTAAATTACTAATTTGCTTAGCTGATGCAGATTTATGGGCCTATACCCCGTCCTGGCCCGGGCTGCACCCGGCGGCTCGGGTCGCGCGGGGCGGCCGCGCAGGTGACGGTCCGCCCGTACCTCTCATCGTGGGATGATTGCCTCATGCGTCTCCTGATCCGGGCGCTGCTCACCGCAGCGGCGCTCGCCGTCGCCACGGCCCTGGTGCCCGGCATCGAGCTAGGCCACGGGAGCACCGCGTCGAAGGTGCTTACCCTGCTGGCCGTGGCGGTCATCTTCGGGCTGGTGAACGCCATCATCAAGCCCGTGGTCAAGGCGGTCGGCTGCCTGTTCTACGTGCTGACCCTGGGGCTGATCGGGCTCGTGGTCAACGGCCTGCTGCTCTGGCTGACCAGCTGGGTGGCGGGCAAGCTCACCCTCCCGTTCCACATCACCGGGTTCTGGGCCGCGTTCTGGGGCGCGATCATCGTCGGGGTGGTCGGCTGGCTGCTCGGCGTGCTGATCCCGGAGCCGGCCGAGCGCGAGTAGCAGGGCCGTCCGCGACCCGGCCGCCACGCGGCGGGCGGCCAGCCGCCCCGCTCCGGCACCCGACGGTCAGCGGGGGGCGGGTTCCAGGAACTCCAGCCGGTTGCCCAGCGGGTCCTCGCTGTAGAACCGGCGCATGCCGGGGAAATCGCCATCCGGGCGCACCGGGTACCCGGCCTCGCGGAGCCGGGCGGCCCAGGCGTCCAGGTCCCGGACCAGCAGGCCGGGGTGGGCCTTCCGGGCCGGGCGGAAGTCCTCCTCCACCCCGAGGTGCAGCTCGATGCCGTGACCGCGGAACCAGCAGCCGCCCCGGGCGGCCAGGGCGGGCGGCTTGGGGATCTCGGCCAGGCCCAGCACCCCCTGATAAAAGGCGCGCAGCGGAGCTTCGCTTCCCGCGGGGCAGGCCAGCTGGACATGATGGATCATGTGCACCTCCAGGAGGACACCGCCGGCCCGCCACGGCCCGGCGGCCATCGGCCAGGTTCACATTTTATCTTGATGTCAAGACAGTATTCCAGGCGGGAGCCCCAGTGCCCGAAAACAGAGTGCGCCAGAGCAGCATCACGGCGAAGTTCGAGGTACTGGACGAGCGGTTCCGGCGCGTCCACGGCGACCGGCAGCTAGAGGTACTGCACACCGGATGCCGCTGGACCGAGGGGCCGGCGTACTTCCCGGCCGGGCGTTATCTCGTGTTCAGCGATATCCCCAATGACCGCCTGCTGCGCTGGGACGAGACCACCGGGGTGGTAGGGGTATTCCGCCAGCCCTCCCGCTTCGCGAACGGCCATACCGTGGACCGGCAGGGCCGCCTGGTGAGCTGCGAGCACGGCGCCCGGCAGGTCACCCGCACTGAACCGGACGGGTCGATCACCGTCCTGGCCGACCGTCACCAGGGCAAGCGCCTCAACAGCCCGAACGATGTCGTCGAGCGGGCCGACGGCGCGATCTGGTTCACCGATCCCGCCTACGGCATCGACAGCGATTACGAAGGACACCAGGCGGAGAGCGAGATCGGCGCCTGCCACGTGTACCGGATCGATCCGGGCTCCGGCAGCCTGCGCATCGTGGCCGATGACTTCAACCGACCTAACGGGCTCGCGTTCACCCAGGACGAGCGGAACCTCTACATCTGCGACAGCGAGGAACGGCATATCCGGCTGTTCGCCGTGACCGACGACGGTACCGGGCTGACCGGCGGAGACGTGTTCGCCCGGTGCGAGGTGGGGACCTTCGACGGCATCCGGCTGGACAGCGACGGCCGGGTCTGGGCGGCCGCCGGCGACGGGCTGCACTGCTTCGACCCGGACGGCACCTTGCTGGGCAAGCTGCACGTGCCGGAGATCGTGGCCAACCTGACCTTCGGCGGGCCGCAGCGCAACCATCTCTTCATGTGCGCCACGAGTTCCGTCTACTCCATCCGGGTCACGGCCCGCGGGGCCCGCTATCCGGGCTGACCGGGGAGCTGGCCGCCGCCCGGCGGGCCCAGCGCACCTGAGTGCGGATACGCGCGGCTGAGTGCGGGACTATGCGGTGGGGTCGGGAGACATTGAGTTAGTAGAGGTCGGGGCGGCGGTCGGTGAAGAGGTCGTTGCGGGAGTTGATCCGCTTATCGCGGGCCCGGGGCAGGTCGCATTCGGCGGTCAGCAGCGCGGGCCGGTCGGCGGTGACCGGCCCGGCCAGCGGGTAGCCGTCCGGGCCGGCGATCAGGCTGCCGCCCACCCAGGCCACCCCGCGCTCGGTGGCGCACCGATCGGCCACCACGATGAAGACGCCATTCACCGCGGCGCCGGCCTGCACCTTCACCACCTCTGACGGGCGCTCAGCCGGCGGATGCGGGGCGGCTGGCCAGTTCACCGGGGCCGCGATGAGATCCGCGCCGGCCAGCGCGGCCAGCCGGACCCACTCGGGGAACTCCAGGTCGTAGCAGATCATCACGCTCACCCGGCCGGCCCGCAGCGCCACCACGGGCGGGGCCTCCGCGCCCGGGGTGAAGACCAGCTTCTCGGCGTCCCACAGGTGCGCCTTCCGGTACACCGCGCGGGTGCCGGACGCATCCACCAGGGCCGCGCTGTTGAACAGGCGGCCGTCCGGGCCGAGTTCGCAGAAGCCGCCCACGATCACGGTGTGATACTCGGCGGCCAGCGTCTGCCACTGCCGCAGCGCCCGGCAGTCATCGGCCCGGCTGGCCAGGGCGCGGGCTTCCGCGGGGCCGGTGAACACGTACCCGCTATCGCACAGTTCCGGGAGAACCACGAGCCCGACCCCGGCGCTGGCCGCCATCTCCACGGCCCCGGCCGCCGCGGCCAGGTTGCCGCCGATGTCACCGACGGCCAGCCCGAGCTGGCACGCCGCGACGACCGTCACGCTCCCGCCTTCACGCGGTGACCTCGCCCGGCAGCAGCAGCAATTTCCCGGTCGTCCCCCGGGAGGCCAGATCGGCCTGGGCCTGGGCGGCCTGCTCCAGCGGGTACCGGCCGCCGACGCGGACCGAGAGGCGCCCCTCGGTGATCCACCGGAACAGGTCACCCGCCCGCCACAGCAGCTCCTCCCGGCTGGCCAGGTAATGGCCCAGCGTGGGCCGGGTGACGAACAGGCTGCCCGCCGGGTTGAGGCGCTGCAGGTCGAAGGGCGGCACCGGGCCGCTGGCCGCGCCGTACAGGACCAGGTAGCCCCGGACCCGCAACGCCGACAGGCTCGCCTCGAACGTCGCCTGGCCGACGCCGTCGTAGACCGCGGCCACCCCGGCGCCGCCGGTGACCCGCCGGGCCACCCCGGCGAAGTCGTCGTAGTCCGTGACGTAGTCCGCGCCCGCCTGCTCGGCCAGCACCGCCTTGGCCGGGGTGGAAGTGGTGGCGATGCTCACGCCGCCGCGCATCGCGATCATCTGGGTCAGCAGCAGCCCGACTCCGCCCGCGGCGGCGTGCACCACGACAGGGTCGCCCGGGACCACCGGGTACGTGGTGTGGCAGAGGTAGTGCGCGGTCATTCCCTGCAGCATGACGGCCGCGGCGACGCTCAGGCCCATGCCTTCCGGCACCGGGACCGCCAGCGCGGCGGGCACCGCGACCTGCTCCGCGTAGCTGCCTGGCCCCTGGGTCCAGGCGACCCGGTCACCCACGGCGAAGTCGCTCACCCCTGGCCCCACGGCCGCCACCGTGCCGGCCCCCTCGGTGCCGGGAACGTACGGCAGGGCCGCCGAGGCGTAGGGAGGCCGTCCCTCCCGCTGGTAGATGTCCATGTAGTTGACCCCGGCCGCGGCCACGTGGACCAGCAGTTGTCCCGGTCCGGGTTCCGGCGGGGCAACCTCCCCGATCTGGAGGACCTCAGGACCGCCGTGCCGGCTCCCGATCACTGCGCGCATGAGCCATCCTCTCCATCGAGTCGCCGACAGTAGCCTAGGCGGCAAAGGGGAGGTTCCCGTGGGGATCGGCGAGCGGGTCCGGGCCGTGCACCTCAGCCAGTACTGCGCGGGCGGCCTCGGTTTTCCGGCCGGGGCACCGGGCTCCGGGCTGGCGGGCACTGATTCAGTGAGCCCTGGACCGGGCCACCGGGCCGGCCACGAGGCACAGGCCGCGGGCCACCGGTGCGCGCGCTGCGGGCGCGAGATCAGTGCCGGGCAGCCGGCCCGCCGCCGGGCGGATCGGGACTGGGTTCACGGAGACTGCCGCTAAGAGCGCCGATCACGCTGCTGGTAA
>DASQRM010000156.1:0-5648 GCA_035642895.1 Streptosporangiaceae bacterium
GCCGGAGGGCGTGGCCCTGGCCACGCCGCCCCCCAACGCGGCGCCGCCGCAGCACCTGGAACCCGACCGGGTGCTGCCGGTGGAAGTCACCGTCCTGGGCCCCGCCTCGGTCCGGGCGCCCGGCATGCTCGAACCGGACCGGGTCGCGCTGGCCACCGAGCTCGTGGTCTACCTGGCCGTGCATCCCGGCGGAGTACACCCCAACGTGCTGAGCGCGGCTCTCTGGCCCCGGGGAGTGGCCGCCGACGTGCGCGACGCGGCCGTGGCCCGGGTCACCGAATGGCTCGGCACGGACAGCATCGGCCGTCCGCACCTGGCCGCGGACGCGTCCGGCCGGCTCCGGCTCGGCTCCGGCGTCCGGGTGGACTGGCAGGTGTTCCAGGCCCTGGCCGGGCACGCGGAGCTGGCCCTGCTGGGCAGCGCGGAGCAAGAGGATTATCTGGCCCGGGCCCTGGAACTGGTGCAGGGTCAGCTGCTCGACGCCCGCCCGCCGGGCCGGTACGCCTGGCTCGCCACTGATGAACTCGAATACGAGGTCACCGCGCGGGTGGCCGACGCCGCGCACCAGCTGGTCGGGCTCCGGCTGGCCAGCGCTGATCCGCAGGGCGCCATGGCCGCCGCGCGGGCCGGCCTGCGGCTGGCCTCCGGTGACGAACTGCTCTGGCGTGACCTGCTCCGGGCGGCCCACCAGACCGGCCAGGAGGAGTTGCTCCGCGCCGTGGTGGAGGAGATCTGCGCCCGTACTGCGCTCGATGAGGTGCTGCCCCGGATGGCCCCCGAAACCGAGTCCCTGATCGACGACCTCTACCCCTCCTGGCGCACTTCCGTCCCCTAAACCCCCGCCAACCCCGCTTGCCTCGCCATGGCCGTCCCGTCCTATCCCCTCCAGTCACACTGGCCTCTCCAGCCCACTCTTCACGCCGAACGTGCGTCCATACCGGACAAACACCCGCCGGGATACACGCCGGGCGTGATATGTCGGCGCTGGCCACGGTGGCCCCGGGGGAAGACGGGCCAGAGTGGCGGATGTGACTGGCTGGGCCTGTGGTTGCGGGCCCGGCTTCCGGCCTGGGGGCCCGGCTCCGTTCTGGGGCCCGGCTCCCGGCCTGGAGCGACCCAGGTGGGCAAAGAGGGGCCTAGGTGCCCGGGCTGCCAAGGCACTGGCCGTTCTGGCTGGCCGGTGAGGCCCGGGCGCCCCCAGCTACCGGGCGTCCCCCAGTTGCGCGGCCGCACCCAGCTGCGCGGGCGTCCCTAGCCACTCGCGCGTCCCTAGCCTTCCGCGCGCCCCTGGCTACCCGGGGTCCGAGGCGAGCCAGGTATCGATGCCGGCCAGCAGACGACGCGCCACCGACGGCGGGGCGGCCGAGCCGCGCACCGACATCCGGGCCAGCCCGGCCAGATCCGCGTCAGACAACCCGTGTACCAGCCGGCCGATCTCATACTGCGCGGCCAGCCGGGACCCGAACAGCAGCGGGTCGTCCGCCCCCAGGGAAACCGGCACGCCCTCGTCCAGCAGGGCCACCAGCGGCACATCCGCCGGGTCCGCCGCGACCCCCAGGGCCACGTTGGACGCCGGGCAGACCTCCAGGGTGATCCGGCTGGCCGCGAGCCGCTTGGTCAGCTCAGGGTCGGCCGCCGCGGCCACGCCGTGCCCGATCCGGTCGGCGTGCAGGTCATCCAGGCAGGCCCGGACGCTGGTCGGGCCGCATAGCTCGCCGCCGTGCGGGGTCAGCAGCAGGCCCGCACGCGCCGCGATCCGGAACGCCGCGGCGAACTCGCCGGCCGCGCCGCGCCGCTCGTCGTTGCTCAGCCCGAACCCGATCACCCCGCGCCCGGCGTACTGGGCGGCCAGCCGGGCCAGGGTCCGCGCCTCCAGCGGGTGCTTGGTGCGGTTGGCCGCGATGACGAGGCCGATGCCGACCCCGGTCTCGGTGGCCGCGGCGTGCGCGGCCCGCAGCACCAGTTCCACCGTGGGGGTCAGGCCGCCGAACCGCTGCGCGTAGCCCGAGGGGTCGATCTGGATCTCCAGCCAGCCCGACCCCTCGGCCCGCTCGTCCTGGGCCGTCTCCCGCAGCAGCCGGTGCACGTCCTCGGGCGTGCGGAGCACCGACCGGGCGATGTCGTAGAGCCGCTGGAAGCGGAACCAGCCGCGCTCGTCGGCGGCGGACAGGTGCGGCGGCCAGGCCGCGGTCAGCGCCTCCGGCAGCCCGATCCCATGCTGCTGCGCCAGGTCGACCAGCGTGCCGTGCCGCATCGCCCCGGTGAAGTGCAGGTGCAGGTGCGCCTTGGGCAGGGCCGCCAGCGGCCGCAACGGCCCCGCTGGCGGCCGCATCATCTCACCGCGCCCCAAACCGCCGCGCCCCAAACCGCCGCGCCCCAAAGCGTTGCGCCCCAAAACACTCAGTGCGCCTCGCTGAGCAGCTTGCCTATCCGGCCGATCCCCTCGGCCAGGTCGTCGTCGCCGAGCGCGCAGGAGAGCCGGAAGTAGCCCGGGGTGCCAAACGCCTCGCCGGGCACCACCGCCACGTCTGCGTGGTCCAGGATCAGCTCGGCCAGCTCAGCCGAGGTGGACGGCCGGATCCCGGCGATCTCCTGGCCCAGGACGCCCTTGACGGACGGGTAGCAGTAGAACGCGCCCTCGGGAAGCGGGCAGACCACCCCGCGGATCTCGTTCAGCATGGCGGTCATGGTCTGCCGCCGCCGGTCGAAGGCGGTGCGCATCTCGGCCACCGCGGACAGGTCACCGCTCACCGCCTCCAGCGCAGCGGCCTGGGCCACGTTGCACACGTTGGAGGTGGCGTGCGACTGCAGGTTCGACGCGGCCTTGATGACGTCCAGCGGGCCGATCATCCAGCCGACCCGCCAGCCGGTCATCGCGTAGGTCTTGGCCACCCCGTTCAGCACCACGCAGGTGTCCGCGATCTCCGGCGCCATCACGGGCACGGAGGAAAACCGCGCGTCCCCGTAGACGAGGTGCTCGTAGATCTCGTCGGTGACGACCCAGATACCGTGCTCGGCGGCCCACCGGCCGATCTCGGCCACCTGCTCCGGCGGGTACACCGCGCCGGTCGGGTTGGAGGGCGACACGAACAGCAGCACCTTGGTCCGGTCGGTGCGGGCCGCTTCCAGGTCGGCCACGCTGGCCAGGTAGCCGGTCCGCTCATCGGTCATCACCGGCACCGGCACGCCGCCGGCCAGCCCGATGGACTCGGGGTAGGTGGTCCAGTACGGGGTGGGCATCAGCACCTCGTCACCCGGGTCGAGCAGCGTGGCGAACGTCTGGTACACGGCCTGCTTGCCGCCGTTGGTGATCAGCACCTGGGCCGCGGTGACCTGGTACCCGGAGTCCCGCGCGGTCTTGGCCGCGACCGCCTCACGGAGCTCGGGCAGCCCGGGCGCGGGGGTGTACTTCTGGAACCGCGGGACGGCGCACGCCCGCTGGGCCGCCTCGACGATGTAGCCGGGGGTGGGGAAGTCGGGCTCGCCCGCCCCGAACCCGATGACCGGCCGTCCGGCCGCCCTGAGCGCCTTGGCCTTGGCGTCCACGGCGAGGGTGGCGGATTCGGCGATCGCGGAGACCCGGGCTGAGATGCGCGGATGGTCTGAAGTCATGCCTACCATGGTGACACCCCACGGATAGTGACCGCATCGCGATTACCGGTCAGCGAGGGCGCCCGCGGCGATCGGGGGCCGGGGAGATTCGCCCGGTCCGGCCAGACGGTTCGACGAGGGGCCGCGGGCAACGTAGACTTCATCAACTGGTGGTGGTCCGCCCGGTGACGGCTGCGCTCCTACAAGGGTTCGCGGCGGGATCCGGGAGGCAGTAGGGCAGTAGCTCAATTGGCCAGAGTCCCGGTCTCCAAAACCGGTGGTTGGGGGTTCGAGTCCCTCCTGCCCTGCGAGTGTGGTCCGCGTCTGACGTGGGCCGGTGGTATCAGCTAGTACACCGATCAGCGTTGCTTCAGGTGAGGACATGGCGACTCAGACGCGTGGCGAGGTCTCTAAGGGACGGCCGAAGTCCGGGGGTCCGGTTAAGGACACCCGGACCTCTCCCGCGCTTTTCCTCCGCCAGATCATCGCCGAACTGCGCAAGGTGATCTGGCCGACCCGCAAGGAGCTGATTACCTACACGACCGTGGCGCTGACCTTCATCGTCATCATGATCGGGATTGTGACCGCCTTGGACTACGGGTTCACCAAGCTGGTCTTCGCGGTCCTGGGCTGAGCCGCCAGGCAGGTCATGGCGGGCAGGTAGCGGCACGGAGGTTAGCGGTACCGGAGTTGCGGAACCGTAGTAAACGCGGGTTCGCGAGACCGGGGGGTTCGCAGCACCGGGTTGCGGGGCCGGGGGGAGACCGCAGCCATGCGGGGGGTGGCGACGCCAGGGAAGTTCCTGGTGCTGGTCCCGCCCGGAACAACTCCGGTACCGCCAGGAAGAAGCGGAGAGAAAGAGCTATCGTGTCCGAGTTCCAAGTACACGTCGGTGATCAGGTCGAAGACCTGCCCGGCGCAGACGTTCCAGCCGATGAGGCAGCGGGCCAGCCGGCCGGCGGTGAGGCCGCAGCCGGGGCTGACCCGTCCGGCGACGACGCCGTGAGCGAGGCCGCCGTGTCCGGGGACGCCTCGGACGAAGGCACCGCCGACGCCGAGGACGAGACCGGATCCGCAGACAGCGAGGCCGCCACCGCGGACGCGGAAGCCGTAGACGCGGAAGCCGCAGACGGGGAAGCCCAAGACGAAGCAGCCGAGGACGGGGAAGCGGGCGACGCTGACGCGGACGCCAAACCGGAGGACGACGACCCGGTGGCCCTGTACAAGGCGGAACTCCGGCTCCAGCCCGGCGACTGGTACGTGGTGCACTCCTACGCGGGTTACGAGAACCGCGTGAAGGCGAACCTGGAGAGCCGCACCCAGTCCTTGAACATGGAGGACTACATCTACCAGATCGAGGTCCCGGTCCACGAGGTGACCGAGATCAAGCAGGGCAAGCGCCAGCAGGTCTCGGAGAAGGTACTGCCCGGCTACATCCTGGTCCGGATGGACCTTACCGACGAGTCCTGGGCCGCGGTCCGGAACACCCCCGGCGTGACCGGCTTCGTCGGCCTGTCCAGCCGTCCCTCACCGCTCAGCCTGGACGAGGTGGCCTCACTGCTCGCTCCCGAGCCGGAAGAGAAGGCCGCGCAGACCGAGGCGGTGCGCCGGTCCTCGGTGGAATACGAGGTCGGCGAGTCCGTTACGGTGATGGATGGCCCGTTCGCCACGCTGCCCGCGACGGTGAACGAGATCAACCCCGACACCCAGAAGCTCAAGGTGCTCGTGTCCATCTTCGGCCGGGAAACTCCGGTCGAGCTCTCCTTCGACCAGGTCTCCAAGCTCTAGGGCCCCTAGCCCTAGGTCTGACCAGGCCGGACTGATCCGCTCCAGCAGAAAAAGGAACCGCAGGAAATGGCTCCCAGGAAGAAGAAGATCGCTGCCGTCGTGAAAGTGCAGCTGCAGGCGGGCGCGGCCACCCCGGCCCCGCCGGTCGGCACCGCGCTCGGCCCGCACGGCGTCAACATCATGGACTTCTGCCGTCAGTACAACGCGGCCACCGAGTCGCAGCGCGGCAACGTCATCCCGGTCGAGATCACGATCTACGAGGACCGCTC
>DASQRM010000157.1:0-2742 GCA_035642895.1 Streptosporangiaceae bacterium
CTTTCGCGTTTCGGGGCAAGCGCGGCTGAGGACGCCGAGCGGCCGAGGACGGAGCGCGGCGGAGGTGTCAGAGATGATTACTCTGAAGCACCTGGTGCTGGGGGCCGGTGCCTTCCGGACGAGGCCAGGGCCTTATCTGGAAAGCTGGCCCAAGATCGTCCTGCTCGTTGTCGTCGTCGCGGTTCTAGGGGCAATGCCGGGTAGTTAAGGGCTGGGGGCGGCGGTCAAGGATTTGCGCCGGTGTTTCCGGCGTATGGAGGGCTGGGGGTGGGGCGGGTCGTTGAGGGCGGCGGTGATGCTGGTCAGCGGGGTGCTGCGGACGGGCCGGCGGGGAGTGGTGCGGTGCCAGCGGGAGAGCGGGGACTTGACCTTGCGGATGCTGACGCGGGGCCGGCGGGGCGGGAGCAGGGCGCTGAGGACGGCGTGGCCGATGCGGCCGAGGGGCTGGCCTGCGGGCAGGACCTGGGGGCTAGCGATGGTGTCGAGGGCGGCCTGCAGGGCGGTGGTGAAGCTGGCGCGGTCGGGGTCGGTGCCGGGGACGGTCTCGGCGGTGAGGACCATCTCGCGGCGGATGGCCTGGTAGAGGGCCAGCAGCGCCCAGATTTCCTGTTCCAGCCCGGCCGGGTCCCGGGAGCGCAGCACCCGGCCGTTCAGCAGGGTGTGGCGGAGCGCGAGGTAGGCGATCTCGTGTTCCCAGCGCTCGTGGTAGAGGCGGATCAGGGCGGCCGCGGGGTAGCGGCGGTGATCGGTGAGGGTGGTGGCGAGCCGGTACCGGGCGGTGAACCGGAACCCGGTGGCGAGGGTGACGGTGACCCGGGCGTCGATGACCCGGACGGTCAGCTCCCCGATCCGGGACAGGTAGGTGCCGTCGTCCAGCAGTGCGGTCACGGGCAGCAGGCGGACGGAGGTGAGCCGGGCCAGGAACTGCGCCCTGGCGGCGGCGACAGCCTCCAGGAACCCGCCGGAGTCAAAGCCCCGGTCGGTCAGGACCAGCATGTCCGGCCGCAGCAGGTGCATCAGCTGCGCCGCGTACCCGGTCTCCCCGGTCCGCGGGCCGAACACGGCGCCCAGCAGCGACCGGGTGCCGGTCTCGGCCAGGGTCATCAGCTCGATGGCCGGGTAGCCGGTCTCCCCGGTGGAGGGCCCCTGCTTGCCCAGCCAGGCCCGGTTCCGGGCCGTGTCGGGGACCTTGACCGAGTTGCAGCCGTCGAAGGACACCGTCCGGTACCGGCCGAACCGCACCCCCGGCGTGGACGGCTGCGCGGCCGGCCCGGCCAGCACCTCGAACAGCGCCCGCAGCGGCGCGGCGCCGACACGCCGGCGCAGGTCCCGCAGCGCCTTGGCCGACGGGAACGGCACGCCGGGCAGGCCGTCCAGCGCGGCGGTCAGCTTCCGCCACACGTTCAGGTAGCCCAGCTGCGGGAACAGGCCCAGCGCCAGCACGAAATACAGGCCCGTCCGGGACGGCAGGTCACGCAGCCGGCGCTGCACCGCGAGCGCGTCCGCCAGCACGCCATCGGCCAGCTCGAACGGCACCTGCCAGGTCAGCTCACCCAGGTGACCCGGCGCGAACACCCCCGCCCCCACCGTGATCGTCCTGGTCAACGTCATGACAGCCGTACTGATGGCAGACTGGATCGGCAACGGAGGTCCTCGGAACGGTTCGTCTTGGTCGACTTCCGTCCTACCGGACCTCCGTTGCCCTGTCAGCCCAGGCCACTTGACACCACCCCGCGAACCTTAACGACCCGGCATTGCCAATAGATGGGGGCAAGGGCCCCTTCACCTCAGCGAGGGGGGCGGGGCGGGGGCAGCGGACGGGAGGTGCGGGGGTTAGGCGGGGTGGGATTGGGTTCGGCGGAGGGCGGCGGTGCACTCGTCGGGGTCGAGGTAGGTGCCGAGGGGATCGCCGAACTCCAGGGCGCCGGAGGCCAGGTCGACCTGGCCCGCGTCCAGGCGGTAGACGGCCCGGCTCAGCGTCTCGTCCGGACCGATCGAGACGATGACGGCGCGTCCGGTCTCGGGCTCGGCTTCGACCCGTTGGTAGGGCAGGTAGGGCGCCCGTTCGGCCTCACCGTTTTCCTCTACCACCGTCCAGGGCAGGCCCTGCGCGCGGGCCCGGGCCAGCGCCTCCAGCCGGCCCCGCGCGGCCAGCAGCGCCACGAGCTCGCGGTACCGCGTGGCGCAGGCGGCGGCCGCGATCAGGGCGGGCCTGACCCCGGAAATCCCGGGGACCCCGGGCACGTCGGCGTCGTCGAGCAGGTCGCCGCCGCGTTCGTGCGCGGCGAGCAGGGCGGGCAGGTCGTGGCAGGTCTCGCGCAGCCGCCCGAGGAGCTGCTGGACGGCGCCGAGCGCCTGCTGGTACAGCTCGGGCTGCGCCATCACCAGCGGGAAGAGCCTGGCCTCGGCGTCGTCCCAGGACCGTAGCACCGGCGCAGGTATGCCAGGCTGCTCTTGGGGCGCGCCGCCGGGTCCGGCATCGGATGAGGCCATTGCACCTCTCATGCCGTCGTGTTTACTATTATGAACGATTCATCATCTATGCGACTTGCAACTGTACCCTCGCCAGCAGGATGTCATGACGAAGATCGCGGTCGTCGCGCTCGGCGGCAACGCCCTGACCCGGGCGGGCCAGTCGGGTAGCTATGACGAGATGGTGGCCAACGCGGCGGCCATGGCCACCGCCGTCAACGACGTGCTCGACGCCGGCTGGCGAGTGGTCGTCGTGCACGGCAACGGCCC